>NZ_JBFAOY010000016.1:94638-168712 GCF_040675505.1 Streptomyces sp. NPDC049597 | reverse complement strand
CCCGAATCACGCCCTTATACCGTATCTTTTTGTTGTGTTTGTGTTTTGTTCTCGTTTTTTTGTCGGCTTTGGCGCGGTTCCGGGCCCGCCGCCGCCCCCCCCCCCCCCCCACACCTCTGTTGCGACCGGGCCCGTACCGGGGCAGTTGCCCGAGCCCGTTCTGTGGGCATCTCCTTCCTCATGAACGATCGAAGAAGCACGGGGAACGACCTGTTCTTACCTCCCGCCGCCCCGCGGGGTGATGTCGCGTGAAGAGGTATCTCGGGCGGGTGCGAATGGCCGAGCCGAAGGTCTCGGCCGCCGAGGAGGAGCTGTTCGGGGGGCCGCTCCGGTACGACATGGGATGGTCCGAACACGAGCGGGCCGCGCTGGATCTGACCATGGTCACGGCCATCCGGGCCATGCCGCGGCTGGTGTTCGGGACACTGCGCCGCGCCTGGCGCGCGGACCGGCCGTCGCTGCTGGGCGTCGGGATCAGCGAGGTCGGGCAGGGTGTCGCCGCGGCGGTGACCCTGCTGGCGGTCAACGCGGTGATGCACGCCCTGCTCGGCTCCGGCGAGCCGGTCGACCGGCTGCGCGCGGCGCTGCCCGCACTGATCACCGCGGCGGCCGTCGCCGTCGTCAACGCCGGGCTGGCCGGCTGGTCCACGTCCCGGGCCGGACGTCTGGAGCCGCTCGTGGAGCGGATGGCCACCACCGAGTACCTGGCGGCGGCCACCGCCGTGGAGCTGGAGGCGATCGAGGACCCGGCGTTCCGCCGCCTGATCGACGTGGCGCAGTACGGCGCCGCCTCCGCCCGGCGCATGATCGGGGCCTGCGTCGCCGCGCTCAACGGCACGATCGCCCTGATCGCCACGGCCGGCGTCCTGACGGTCCTGCACCCCGCCCTGCTGCCGATGCTGCTGCTGATCGCTGCGCCGCGCGGATGGGGGGCGATGCGGGTGGCCCAGGAGCGGTACGTGTCGGTGATGACGTGGGTCGAGCACGTGCGGGCCGGCCGCCTGATCGGCAGTCTCCTGACCGAGCGCACCGCGGCCCAGGAGGTACGGATCCATGCCGTCGGTGTGTTCCTCCTGGACCGCTACCGCGACATGGCCGAGAGCGCCGAGGCCGAGCAGAGGCGGCTCGCCGACGACAAGGCGGTCACCGAACTGGTGGCCGCGGCCCTCTCCGGCGTGGCCATGGCCTGTACGTACGCCGTGATGGGGTGGCTCATCGTGGCCGGGCACATGGAACTCGCGGTCGCCGGCACCGCGGTGATCGCCGTCCGCTCGGGTTCGGCGAGCCTTGGGGCGCTCGTGATGAACGTCAACCAGCTGCACGAGGAGTCCCTGTACGTCCAGGACCACGACCGGTTCCTCGTCGAGGCGGCTCGGCACGCCATCCCCCGGGGCGGGGCGAGTGTGCCCGTGCGGGTGGACGGCATCGTCCTGGACAAGGTCTGCTACCGCTACCCCGACCGGGACGAACCGGCGCTGGAGGACGTGTCGCTGTCCGTCCCGATGGGGTCCGTGATCGCGGTGGTGGGCGAGAACGGGTCCGGCAAGAGCACCTTGATGAAGATCCTCGCGGGGCTGCTGCTGCCGCACTCCGGGTCCGTTCGCTGGGGTGGTGCGGAGCTGGCCGGGCTCGACCGCGCGCAGGTCTTCGAGCGGGTCTGCCTGCTGACGCAGGACTTCCAGCGCTGGCCGGTGACGGCCGCGATGAACATCCGGATCGGGCGCCCGCAGAAGGACGCCACGGACGAGGAGTTGGAGCCTTCGGTCGGCTATGCCGGCGCGTCGCCGGTCGTCGCGAGGCTTCCCCACGGCCTGCGCACGCTGCTGGCCCGGGTGTTCCGCGGCGCCTCGGAGATCAGCGGCGGCGAATGGCAGAAGATCGGCCTGGCCCGCACCCACTGGCGGGCCGGGACCAGCGGAGCCGACAGCGTCCTGATCGTCGACGAGCCGACCTCCGCGCTGGACCCGGAGGCGGAGATCGAGGCGTTCGAGCGCATCCGCCGTCTCGCGGGCCCCCGGCGTGCCGTCGTCCTCGTCACCCACCGCATGTCCGGTGTGCGGCACGCCGACACGATCTACGTCCTCGGCCAGGGCCGCATGGTGGAACACGGCAGCCATGACGAGCTGATGGCCGCGAACGGGCGCTACGCCGCCATGTTCCGCACGCAGGCCGCCCAGTACGCCCCGGCCTGCGGCCGTACGGTCCCCCGACCCGGGGCGCCGGCCGAGGCGTGACCCACGGACCGGCGCTTCGGCCGTGCGGGCAGGCGCGTGCACCCGAGGGTGCGCGCGCCGCCCGGCGACCTCAGTGCGGTGACGCCCCGACGCCGTGAGGCGCGGCGCGATGCCGGCCGCTCACGCGGCCGCGGCGGGAGCCGGGGCGAGTTCGGCCAGGCCGAACAGGAGGGCGTAGCCGCGGGGCAGTTCGGCGAGGATGCGGCGCGTGAGGTCCTCGCCGGCGTGCTGGGCAAGGAGCGCCAGGACCGTGCCGGTGGCCCAGCGCGCCTCGGGACGGCTGAGGGGTGCGAGGCGCTCGGCGACCGCGTCGACGAAGCCGGGCGCGCTGAGCGGCTGGGTCAGCGGAATCTGACGGCTGATCACCGCAGCCGCTTCCTCGGGCAGCAGGCCCGCCAGTTCGCAGCGTTCTTCACTGCTGACGTGTCCGCCCAGGACGGTCAGCACCGCACGCAGAACGCGTTCGGCTTCGGCGCCGGTGGCATACCGGCCCGAGTACCGCACCTGCTGGACGAGTTGCTGCCAGTGCACGTTGGTGGTCCTTTCTTGACAGGCAGTCGGGCACCGCGGAGAAACGGTGCGGCTGCGTGATGAACACGGTGGTCGATTCGGTGGCGACCGTGCGCTTCACCGGCCTCCATTTTTCCATGTCGTCCAAACGACGACAAGAGAGATGTCAACCATCGGCTGACGGGGCGCGTGGCGTCTGATCGCGCGCCGGCCGGCCCGCGGGGGCCGGACGCCTCGCCGCCGTCACAGCCCCAGCAGCTCCGGGTCCCATGCGAAGACGCTCCTGTCCCCCGCTCCGAGCTTCTGCTCGGACCAGATGACCTTGCCGTCGGCGGTGTAACGGGTGCCCCAGCGCTCGGCGTACTGGGCGACGAGGTACAGGCCGCGGCCGCCCTCGTCGGTCGTCGCCGCGTAGCGCAGATGGGGTGCGCTGCGGCCCGCGTCGGACACCTCGCAGATGAGCGTCCGGTCGAGCAGCAGACGGACCCGGATCGGCGGGCCGCCGTAGCGGATGGCGTTGGTCACCAGTTCGCTGAGGATCAGTTCCGTGGCGAAGGCCTCCTCTTCGTGGCCCTGGTCCCCGAGCCAGCGGCCCACGTCCCTGCGGACGCCGGAGACCGCGGCGGGATCGGGTTCCACGTCCCACTCCCCCACGCGCGCCGGGTCCAGCCTGCGTGTCGTGGCCACGAGCAGGGCCACGTCGTCGCCCGGCGGGCTGACCAGCATCACCGCGATCAGGTCCGCGCAGGTCTCCTCCGCGGACCGCTCGCCCCTCGCCAGCACCCGGCGCATCATCACGAGGCCGGCGTCGAAGTCCCGCCCCTGGGTCTCGATCAGGCCGTCCGTGAACAGCACCAGCCGGCTCCCCTCGGGGACCCGCAGCTCCTGGGCCTCGAACAGCAGCCCCCCGAGGCCCAGCGGCGGCCCGGCGGGCACGTGCGGCGCCTGGACAGTGCCGTCGGGCAGCGCCAGCAGGGGCCCCGGGTGCCCCGCCCTGGCCACCGTGCAGGTCCCCGCCGCCGGATCGTAGATCGCGTACAGGCAGGTGGCGCCCGTAACGGCCGTACCGGTCCCTTCGGCGGACTCTCCCTGGTCGATCCTCGACACCAACTCGTCCAGGTGCGCGAGCAGTTCGTCGGGCGGCAGATCCAGGGCGGCGAAGTTGTGCACGGCGGTGCGCAGGCGTCCCATCGTCGCGGCCGCGTGCAGGCCGTGGCCGACCACGTCGCCCACGACGAGCGCCACGCGCGCACCGGGCAGCGGAATCACATCGAACCAGTCACCGCCGACCCCGGCCCGGGCGGGCAGATAGCGGGACGCCACGTCCAGCGCGCTCTGCTCCGGAAAGGCGCCGGGCAGCAGACTGCGCTGCAGCGTCACGGCGAGGCCGTGTTCGCGCGTGTAGCGGCGGGCATTGTCCACGCACACCGCCGCCCGTGCCACCAGCTCCTCCGCGAACGACAGATCCTCCTGGCCGAACGGGAGCGGATTGCGCACGCGCCAGAAGTTCGCCATCCCGAGGACGACACCGCGGGCGTGCAGGGGGACGCAGATCAGGGAGTGGGCGCCGTACTCGAGGATCCTCGCGGCCTGCTCGGGGTCCTGCTCCCGCCAGCCCCGCGTGGTGGTGACGTCGGGAACCAGAAGGGAACGGCCCTGGCTCATTCCCACGACCCGCGGATCCGCGGGGACGAAGCCCATGTCCCGGCCGGCGGGATGGAAGGGGTGGTCCGCACCCGCCCCCGCGATGGCTGTGCGGCGCATGTCGATCACCGGACCGGCCTCCTCCTCCTCCGGTCCCGGCTCCTCCCCGCCCAGTACGGGCGCCGCGAGGTCGACCGTGACGACGTCGGCGAAGCGCGGGGTCGCCACTTCCGTCAGTTCCTCCGCGGTGCGGGTGACGTCCAGCGTCGTACCGATGCGTGCACTGGCCTCGTACAGCAGCAGCAGCCGCTCGCGTACCTCTTCGGCGCGGCCCGCCAGGGCGGACAGCTCCGTCGTGTCCCGCAACGTGGCCACCGTTCCGGCAGCCTGCCCGCTCGCGTCCGTGGGCCGCAGGTTCACGGCCAGCAGCCGGTCCCCCGCCACCCGTACCTCGTCCGACGCCGCCCTGCCGGAGGCGAGCAGCTCCGCGGTCGCGGCGCCCAGGCCCAGATCCGTCACCGCCCTGCCCTCCGCGTCCGGTGGCAGGTCGAGCAGCCGGCGCGCCTCGTCGTTGGCGAGCAGCAGCTTCCCGTCACCGCCGATGATCAGCACGCCCTCGCGCACGGAGTGCAGCACCGCGTCGTGGTGCTCGTACAGCCGCGTCATCTCGGCCGGGCCGAGACCCCGCGTCTGCCGCCGCAGGCGCCGGCTGACCAGCGCCGCGCCGGCGGCGGTGAGGACCAGCGCGGCCGCGGCGGCGCCGAGCAGCACGGGGACGTCACGGTTGGCCAGCGCGTTCACGTGCTCGACCGTGATCCCCGCGGAGACGAGTCCGACGACGGTGCCGTCGGGCCGCTGGACGGGCACGACGGAGTTCACGGAAGGTCCACGGCTCCCGGTGAACGTGCGGGTGAAGCCCCGGCCCTCGACCGCTTCCTTGTAGGGACCGATGATGTGCTTCCCGATCAACGACGGGTCGGGATGCGTGTAGCGGATGCCGTCGCGGTTGGAGACGACGACGTATTCGACGCCGGTGCTCTTGCGGGTCTCCTCCGCGAGCGGCTGCAGAATCGCGGTGGGATCGGGACTCTCCAACGCCTCGACGATGCCCGGCGAGTGGGCGAACGCCTCGGCGACGCTGAGCGAGCGTGTCCGCGCGTCCTGCGTACCGGCGCGCCTGCCCTGCAGAACGAGCGACACCGCGGCCGCGGTCACGAGCAGCACCACGATCGCCAACTGCAGAAGAAACACCTGCCCGGCGACCGTGTGCACGCCGAACAGGGAACGGGAGCGCCGTCCCGGCCGGGAGACCGCCGACCGGGAGGCCGATGGCCGGATCCCTGCCGCATGTCGGCCAAAGGCACCCATGAACTCTTTCTACCACCGAAATCCGGACCGGGAATCGGGCGGACGCCGCACCGGCTCCGCCCGCCCCGGGACGCGTCTTCCCGCCGCGGCCCGTGTCCTGCGTACGCTGGAACAACGGGGCGCCAGTGACAGGAGGCACGTCATGGCAGGCGGCCGGCGTTTCCACCTCGATCAGGACGGCCACTCCGTCACCGTGCAACTCCGGGGCGCACACCCCGAAGTCGAGGTGCTGGTGGACGGCAAGGTGGTCGCCCAGCGGACGGGACCGGTCAAGGGCACCACGGCACTCGAGGCCGAACTGCCCGGGGACCCGCCCCGGCCGTTCCGGATCCTGATCGCCCCTGTGGAAGGTCCCGACGGGACGCCCCTGTGCATGATGGAGAGCGCCGGGGCGCGCTCCCCGATGCCGCTCGTGCCCCTGCTCAGCGCCGGACGGCCCGCGCAGCCGGGCCCGTCGCCCACCCGGCTCGTGCGGCGCCGGCTCCGCAGGCTGCTGCACCGGCGGGCGGGACGCCACTAGCGAAACGCGTGTGTGAGGCGCCTCGCGCTCGGACCTCGCGGACACGAAGGGGCTGCTCAGGCTGGTGGGGACCTCCTCTGAGGAGCACTCTGGGAAGTGCACCGGATACGGGCACCACGCTCGCGTGAAGGGAACCCGGGATGATCCAGATCGCCGATATCCGTGAGTGGCGCACCCACGACGTCGTCGACGCGGGCGGTCGCAAGATCGGCGCGCTGGAGGCGATCTACGTCAACACCAGCACGGACGAGCCCGCCATGGCCACCGTCCAGATCGGTCTGCCCACCCGGCAGCGCCTGGTCTTCGTCCCCCTGGACGGCGCGGTCGTGGGACCGGGATACGTCAGGGTCGACTACGACAAGGCGCTGGTGAAGAAGTGCCCCTCCATCGGCACGGACGACGTGCTGCCGGCCGACGACGAGCCCGCGGTGTTCGCACACTACGGCCTCGCCTACCGGCCCGGCGCCAACGGTGAGCGCCAGCTCGCCCGCCGCTGACCGCCGGAAGAGGGGGCTTCGTCATGACGCTCTTCCTGACACTGGTCATCGCGGCGATCGTGCTGGGCATCATCGGAGCCGTCGCCGAAGGACTGTTCTACCTGCTCGTCATCGGGATCGTGGTGTTCCTGGGCGCTCTCGTCCACCTCGTGCTGCACTGGCGGCGCTCCGGGCGGCGCCCGACGCGCTGAGGCCGGCGGGACGGCCGGCGGTCGCTCGAACAGGCGGCCGGAGGGCTTCCGCACGCGGTCCCCTTGGCCGCGGCGGGGAACGCGACGGCACTCACGCCGTGTCCTCCGGCGGTTCCTCGAGCAGTTGATCGGCCACTCTGCGTGCGTCCACCAGGAGCGATCCGTACAGGGCCATCCACTCGGGACCGCCGGTGCCCTTTGTCGCCAGCAGTTCGCGCAGACGCCGCTGTGCCTCGTGGACGTCATCGACCGCCCGGCGCAGACGCAGCCGCGCCGACCAGTCCTCGGCGGTGACGAGTTCCCCGTAGGCCTCCACCGCGGACGCGACGTCGTGCAGGAACCGCGTGTACAGCGCCGTCACCCCTTCTTCCGGCCGCGGCCTTCCGGCGCGGTCGTCGGACGCCTCCATCAGGGTGCGTGTCAGGTCGCTGAGGTAGTCGCTGAGCTGTTCCAGCACATGGACGGTATGCGTGAACGAGCCGTGCCGGCGCCGCAGTTCCGCGCGGTTGCGGCGGTCAGGGTTGAGCCAGGTGCTCTCCCTGCCCCGGTCGAGAGCGGATCGTGCCTGCTTGATCAGAGAGAAGAGACGGCGCGCCCGCTCGTCCCAGTCGCGGGCCTCCCGGTGGCTCCAGGAGCCGTTCAGCCCGTCGGCGACAGCGGTCAGCGTCTGCGTCGCCTCGTCGATCACCGCCTTCACGGCGGTCTGGGTGCTCCGCAGGTGCACCGGGGGCAGGACGAGCATGTTCACGCCGACGCCCACGACCGCTCCGAGCAGCGACTCCAGCAGCCGCGCGGTCGCCGCGCCGGCGCTCGGATCACCGGAGGTCAGCACGAACAGCGCCGCGGTGGCGCCGTAGATGCCCTGGTCGCCCAGCCTCGGCCAGTTGCCCAGCAGCAGGGTGACGGGCAGCACGACGGCCATGGCCGTCGTCGGGCTGCCCAGCGTCGTTCCCCCGACGGTGGCCAGGACGGTGCCCACCGCGATGGCCCCCAGCTGTTGCAGGGCCTGGGCGACGGACTGGTACACCGTCGAGCGCACCAGGACGATCGCCACCCAGGGTGCGATGAACGGCAGCGGCGCCTGCAGCAGCCGGCCGGCGATCATCCAGGCGATCAGTGCGGCGAGGGCCGCCTTGAGCGACTGAATCGCCAGATCACGCTCACGTCCCGGCCGCGCCCAGGCGAGGCGCGCCGAGCGCCCCGCCGACCGGGCCTCCTGCCGCACTGCTTCCGCCACACGCAGTCGTCGCACCATGACGGTGGATGTGCCACACAACCCCGGGCCCCACACCCGGTGGCGTCGCTCGCGGTCGCGGTCGCCGCCGTCGCGGGCCACGTCGCCGCCTCGGTGCCGACCGCGGCGGCGTCCTCGGCGCACCGCGGTTCCTCGCCCCCACGGAGCTGCCGCCGCACCCGGCTTCGACCTGGTACGCCGGTCCGGTCACGGGGGCCGGACAGCCCGATCCGCTCCCCCTGTGCGTGGGCCGGGCACTGCCCTCCGTCTCCCGACACCGGCAGTGCTGAACCGAGTTCGGCACCAAAGCGCTCCAGGTGACCGTCGTCGAACGCAGCGCCACCCGCGCGAAGCGGTTCGCGGAGCTGTGGCAGCAGAAGCTGACCGGATGCGCGGACCGACTCATGCGGCCCCGTTCACAACGCCAGGGTCTCGGAGACGATCAGGTCCGTCACCGCCTTCAGGCCGCCTTCGGCCAGGGCCCGCCGCTGCCGGTCGGCCGGTGTGCCCTGCTGGAGCAGCCGGTGGACGAGGGAGACGACCTCCCGGGTGTCGCCCGCGGCGTCCAGCGCGGGCGTGATGTGTTCCATCAGCAGTGCGACGAGGTCCCCGGCACTGCGGCGCTCGCCGGCCGCGGTGATCAGGCTGCCGCCGAGACCGTGGCGGGCGGCCTGCCAGTTCGCCGCCTGCAGCACCTCCGGGGCGATGGCGGGCAGGGGCACGTCCGCTTCGGCTTCGCTGATCGCCGTGGTGACGAGAGCCCGCACGATGCCCGCGAACATGACCGCTTCATCGGCGCGCAACTGCACGTCGGGGCACCGCACTTCGATGGTCGGGAATCGGTCCGACAGGCGGGCCTGCCAGTACAGCTGCCCTCTGTCGCGGATGATCCCGCTGTCGAGCAGCGTCTGGACGCGCTCCTCGTGGTCCGCGAGATCCGCGAAGGCGGGCGGGGGCCCGCTGACCGGCCAGCGGCCGAAGATCACGGTGCGCCAGCTGGCGAATCCGGTGTCGTGGCCGTCCCACAACGGCGAGTTCGCGGACATGGCCACGAGGACCGGCAGCCAGCCCCGCAACCGGTTCAGGACAGCGACGCCGACCTCCGGGGACGGTACGGCCGTGTGGATGTGCAGGCCGTTGACGAGCTGCTCGGCGACGAGCTGCGGAGCCTGCACCTGCATCGCGCGGTACCGCGACTGCTCGGTCACGCGGGCCGACTCGGCCCCCCTCACGGGCGGTGTGCCGCAGGCCGCCAGCCGGCATCCGTTCGCCTCCGCGGCGGCCCCCAGCACATGTCGCAGGCGCAGAAGGTGCCCCCCGACCTCTTTCAGCTCGGTGCAGATCCTGGTGGCGACCTCGATCTGCACCTGCAGCAGCTCGGACTGCAGTTCCTTGGCGTCCACGAGCGGAGCGAGACCGGCTGCAGACCTCACCTGCTCCGCCAGCGGCACGGGCACGCCCGTGTCCGGAGCGAGCAGCAGGTACTCCTCTTCCAACCCCAGGGTGACCGGCTCCACACAGCCCTCGCAGCGTCGCATCGTCGGAAGCCAGGACGCCCGCGTCCTGACGCATGTGGCGCCCGGGAGCACCGGCAGCCATGACCGAGTGTCACGGGGTGGCGCGGACGAGCGGCGCAGGAGCACGGTGGCGTCGCCCGAAAGGCGGCGGCACGGCTCGCCCGCTGGACCCCGTCCACGTGGCGGAAACCGGGCCGTGTGGCCGCTGGAGCCGTCCAGGAAGCCGGCGAACACATGGGACCAGCCTCTGCGGGGCTTCGCGGGGCTGATGCACGACGGCGTGCCGTCGTGCCCGGGGCGGCGTAACGTCCCCAGTGATACGGAGCCGGTACCGCGGGGGATGCGCCAAGCTCCTGGGCGGGTGAGGGCGCCGGTACGGGCCACAGCGCCCTGTGACGCCGGAGGTGCCTCGTGACCAGCACGGGTGGCCCGGCCACCGGCCCCGACCCCGTGGGTGCGGCGGTCGCGGAGACGGTGCGCAGAACCGGTGCCACCATCGGCGCGCTGTACCTGCGCGCCGATGAGGACGTGCTGTGTCTGGAGGTGCTGTGCGGGGCGCCGGGCGAGTTCGCCGCCCCGTGGGCCAGAGTGCCGGTGGCGTCGCCGGCCCCGGTGGCCGACGCCCTTCGCGAGGACCGCCTGGTCTGGGTGGCCAACCAGGAGGAAATGGTCCGGTCCTACCCCCGTACGGCGGTGGCGCTGCCGTACCCCTACGCGCTCGCCGCCGCGCCGGTCACCGGCGCGCGCCCCTGGGGGACCCTGCTGCTGATGTGGCCGGCCGGCCGCCCGCCCCACATGACCGCACGGGAGCGGGGCCACATCGCCGCCAACTGCCGGCGGCTGGCCCGGCTGCTGGAGGAGGCCGCCGCGTCCGGGCGGCCACCGGACCCGGGCGGCCAGCCCCGTGTCCTGCCCGTGGAAGCCGGCCACCCCGCCTCGGGCCCGGCCCTGGCCGCCGCCGACTTCGCCGAGCGCCTGCCCGGCGGCTCCTGCGCGCTGGACCTGGAAGGGCGGCTCACCTTTCTCAGCGCCGGGGGCGCCGAGCTTCTGGGGCGCGACGCGGCCCACCTGCTGGGCACGCTGCCCTGGCAGTCGCTGCCGTGGCTCGACGACCCCACCTACGAGGACCGCTACCGGGCCGCGGTGATCAGCCGCGAACCGGTGTCCTTCACCGCCTGCCGTCCGCCGGACCATTGGCTGGACTTCCACCTCTACCCGGACGCCAGCGGTATCAGCGTCCGTATCGTCCCCACCGGCGCAACGCCCCCGCCATCGCCCGCGCCCCAGCGTCCGCCGCCCGTCGCGCCGCCGGCCCGCGCGGGGCAGTTCTACCAGCTGATGCATCTGGCCGCCGCCCTGACCGAGGTCGTCGGCGTCCAGGACGTCGTCGACCTCGCCGCCGACCAGATCATGCCCGCCTTCGGAGCCCAGGGACTGGTGCTGTCCACCGCCGACGCCGGCCGGCTGCGCATCATCGGCCACCGCGGCTATCCCGACCATGTGGTCGAACGCCTCGACGGACTGCCGCTCGACACGAACTTCACCCCGGCCGGACAGGCGCTCAGCAGCGGCATCCCGTCGTTCTTCTCGAGTCCGCAGGAGATGCAGCGGATCTATCCCGAGGCTCCGGTGGTCAGCGGCAAGCAGGCATGGGCCTTCCTTCCGCTGATCATCTCCGGCCGTCCCGTCGGCTGCTGCGTCCTGTCCTACGAACGGCCCCACACGTTCTCGGCCGAGGAACGCGCCGTCATGACCTCGCTCGCGGGACTCATCGCGCAGGCCCTGGACCGGGCTCACCTGTACGACACCAAGCACCAGCTCGCACACGGCCTCCAGCAGGCGCTGCTGCCGCACAGCCTGCCCGACGTGGCCGGCCTGGACGTCGCGGCCCGCTATCTGCCCGCCACCCGCGGCATGGACATCGGCGGCGACTTCTACGACGTGATCCGGCTCGGCGACACCGCCGCCGCGGCCGTCATCGGCGACGTCCAGGGCCACAACGTCGCCGCCGCCGCTCTGATGGGACAGGTGCGCACCGGCGTCCACGCCCACGCGCACGTCGGCGCCTCGCCCGACGACGTCCTGTCCCGCACCAACCGGCTGCTCGTCGATCTCGACCCCGGGCTGTTCACGAGCTGTCTCTACGTCCACCTCGACTTCGCCCGGCGGCGGGCACGGCTCGCCAGTGCGGGACATCCGCCGCCGCTGCTCCGCCTCCCCGACCGCCGGACGTCCCCGGTCGACATCGCGCCCGGCCCGCTCCTCGGCATCGACCCCGACGCGAGCTACCCGGTCACCGAGATCCCGCTCGCCCCGGGACTGCTGTTCGCGCTCTACACCGACGGCCTGGTCGAGACGCCGGGGACCGACCTCGACGACTCCATCGCCGAGCTCGCGCACCGTCTCGCCGACACCGACGACCACGACCTGGACCTGCTGATCGACAGCCTGATCGAGCAGGCGGGCCCCACCCGCAAGCGCACGGACGACATCGCGCTCCTCGTCCTGCGGGCGGCGACACCGGGCGGCTGATCACCCCGGCCCTCAGTCACTCACGTTCGCCGCTACCGCGCCCATGTGCGCGGTGAAGCGCACGGACAGCGGGGCCGGGGCGGCCCGTACTCGACGCCGACGGGGCCGGGAGCCCGGAGCAGGCGGTCACCGTCCACTGACCGGGACGGGACTGTTTCGGGCCGGTGCCCGTGGGCACCTGCGCTCAACAGAGAGGCACCCGATACGGACAAGGGGGTCCGGCCGATGTCAACTGGCACTCTTCTGGCGATCATCATCCCCGTCGTGGTGGTGCTCGCCCTGATCGCCCTGGCCGTGGCGATGACCATGCGGCGACGCCGTCGTCTGCGTGAGCGCTTCGGCCCCGAGTACGACCGCACCGTCGAGGACGCCGGGAGCCGGCGGGCCGCCGAGCGCGAACTCAGCACCCGCGAGAAGCGTCACGCGTCGCTCGAGATCCGGCCCCTGCCCGACAGCGCCAGGGACCGCTACGCCCGGGAATGGGTCGACGTGCAGCAGGAGTTCGTGGACCGTCCGGTGGACGCCGTGCACGACGCCGACCGGCTCGTGACCTCGCTCATGCACGAACGCGGCTACCCCACGGAGGGGTACCAGCAGCAGATGCGAGACCTCTCCGTCGAGCACGGCCGCACGCTGGAGCACTACCGGGCCGCCCACGAGATCAACACGCTGAGCACGGCGCAGCGTGCCACCACCGAGCAGCTGCGGGGGGCCATGGTGCACTACCGGGCCCTGTTCGACGAGCTGCTCTCCGACGGACAGGCCGGGCCCGCCCGTGCCTGATCCCTACGCAGTCGCGCGGGAGAGATCATGCGGGACAACGACACGACACGGCCCGCCGGGAGCGGGCTGACGACCGACGACATCGCCCGGGGCGCAGGCGGCGCGGCGGGCGAGGGACAGGACGCCGGGCCGCCGCCCGTCTTCCCCGGCGAGGAGACCGGCGGCATCGGCGAGGCCGACACGCGTGCCGCCGAGACCTCCGGCACCGCGGACACGGACACCGCGGCGGAGGCGGGCGCACCCGCCCCGGCCGGGGACGCCGCGGAGCAGACCTCCGCGGCGGACACGGGCGACACG
This sequence comes from Streptomyces sp. NPDC049597, assembly GCF_040675505.1. NCBI lineage: Bacteria > Bacillati > Actinomycetota > Actinomycetes > Kitasatosporales > Streptomycetaceae > Streptomyces > Streptomyces sp. NPDC049597. The sequence goes on along the minus strand of NZ_JBFAOY010000016.1, from coordinate 155,385 downwards.
GGGGAGGCGGGTGACACGGACGAGGAACTGTTGGCACCCGACGACAAGGAGAGCTTCCGTACCCGCTGGCAGGCCATTCAGAACGATTTCGTCGACGACCCACGGGAGGCCGTGCACTCGGCGGACTCGCTGGTCGCGGACGTCATGCAGTCGCTGGCCGCGACCTTCGCAGAACGCAGGGAGGGCCTCGAACACCAGTGGAACCGGGGCGAGCAGGTCGACACCGAGAGCCTGCGCGTGGCGCTGCGCGAGTACCGCTCGTTCTTCAACCGGCTGCTCGCCACCTGACCGGGGCGTCCGCGGGCGAGGATCTCGTCGTTCGGCGAACCCGAAGGCTCCGGCCGGTTGTCCGGCCGGAGCCTCCTTTGTGGCCGGGGCCCGGCGAGGCCGGCCTACCAGGCGCGCATCGGCTCCCCCTCGACGAGCTCGGAGACGAAGCCGGTCGGTCCCTTCGCCGGCTCGCCCAGGACCGTCACACGGTGCATGACCCGCTCGACGTCCAGGTGGGCGAAGTCGGTGGGGGCGAAGTGGCAGGTGCTGCGGTTGTCCCAGAAGGCGATGCTGCCCGGTTCCCAGCGGAAGCGAACGGTGTACTCGGCGCTCGTCATGTGCTGGAAGAGCAGCTCCAGGAGGTGGCGGCTCTCCAGCTCGGTGAATCCGGTGATGCGGGTGGTCGAGCCGGGGCTGACGAACAGGGCCTTCTCACCGGTCTCGGGGTGGACGCGGACCACGGGGTGGACGGCGACCTGCGGATCCTCGCAGTAGAGCTTGAGGATCTCGCGGTCGCGCTCGTCGGAGTGGCGCAGGTGGACCGCGGTGAAGAAGGCGTGCTCGGCTGTCAGCCGGTCCACGAACTCGCGCAGCGGCGCGGAGAGGCCCTCGTACGCGGCGACCGTGTTGGTCCACTGGGTGTCGCCGCCGAAGGCCGGGGTCTTCTCGGCGCGCAGGATCGACAGGTCGGGCGGGTTGACGGACTGGGTGAGGTCGCTGTGCCACCCGGCGAGCGGGGAGACCCACTTGCGCCGGTAGTGCTCCTCGAAGTCCGCGCCGTAGCGCTCGGTGTCGGCCTTCGGGTCGACGGTGAGGATCTCCGGGTGGCCCTCGGGGTGGACGCCGTGCTTCTTGCCCGGACGGCGGGTGAGGGAGCCGAAGCGGCGGCCGAAGGCTATGTGCTGTGCGTGGTCGATGTCCTGGCCGCGGAAGAAGACGACGCGGTGCGCGAGGACGGCCTGGCGGATCTCGGCCACCGTGACGTCGTCGAGTTCCTCGCGCAGGTCGACTCCGGAGATCTCGGCTCCGATGCGGCCTGCCACCTGCTGGACGGTGATTCGGGTGGGCTGCGCGGTCTGGGTCACGGTTCTGCCTTTCACGAGCGGTTTCACACGAGGTGTCGAACGAGGTGTCACAAGGAGGTGTCACACGAACGGTCAACGACGGAGTTCACAACGGGCGGTTCGCAACGGACGGCCGGTCCCGGACCGGTTCAGCCGGCGTGCGCCACCCACTGCATCCACAGCGGGAGCAGGAGGAGCGCGACGACCGAGCTCTTGACGACCAGGGCCGCGGACATGTCGACGCTCACGTCGTAGCGCTGGGCGAAGATGAACAGGTTCTGCGGGGCGGGCATGGCGGCGATCAGGACGAGGTAGCTCAGCCAGTCGCCCCCGACCCCGAAGCCGTAGCGGCACACGGCGAAGGTCAGCAGCGGAAAGGCCACACACTTGAAGGCGATGAGCCACATCTCCTCCACGGTGGTGCCGCGGACCCGCAGCCCCGTCCCGCCGAGGTGCAGCCCGAGGGCGAACAGCGCCACCGGCGAGGCGCTGTCGCCCACGAACGCGAAGCTGTCGAGGACCACCTGGGGCAGCCGCACCGGCAGCAGGTTGAGCACGATGCCCGCGTTGCAGGCGATCACGACCGGGGTCATCAGGGAGGCGACGACGGCGGCGCCGAGCCGTCTGCCGGGGCCACCGGTGCGGTCCGGGCGGCCCAGTTCCATGATCGAGATGATGACCAGGGACAGGACACAGACCTGGAACAGCAGCACCGGGAAGATCGGCGCCGCGTTCCCGAACAGCATGATGAACACCGGCACGGCGAAGTAGGCCGTGTTCACCTGGACGGCCGCCATGATGCGCAGGGCCACGCCGCGGGGGTCGCGTACGCCGGACATCCGCGCCAGGGCGCCCGTCAGCACGACCGCGGCGCCGGCCGCGGCCGCGTAGCCCGTGATCGCCCGCCAGTCGAACAGGGCGCCCAGGTCGCTCCGGTAGATGTTGCCGAACAGGAAGCACGGGACCGCGAAGAGGAAGGCGTAGTCGGCGAAGACCTTGGAGCTCTCGGCCGGCACCACCTTCCGTCTCGCGAGGAGGACCCCGCATCCGAAGGCCAGCACCACCGGTGCCAGTTTCTCCAGAGCCTCTACCGCTCCCATGCACGCGCCCTTGCTCTTGCGGCTCCTGTGAAGGGGCCTGTTCCTCTACCGTGCCGGTCGGCTACCGGGCCCACGCATGGGGCACTTCCACGTCGCTGCGGCCCTCAATCAGCTTCCGGTAGCCGGTGATCACCGTCCGGACGACGTCGTTGCCGCTGGGGTCGTAGTGGTGGTCGTCGATCCGCGCGACAGGCAGGATCTCGCAGGCGGTGCCGCAGATGAACGCGCCGTCGGCCTCACCGGCGAACCGGGGCGCCAGATCACCGACGGTGCACGCGATGCCCTCGTGCGCGGCGATCGCGAACACGCAGGCCCGCGTGATGCCGTCGATCGTGCACCGGGTCGTCGGGGTGAACAGGGCGCCGTCCTTGGTGAAGAACAGGTGGGCGCCGGTGGCCTCCACGAAGTTGCCCCGGTCGTCGAGCAGCAGCGCGTCGTCGAATCCGGCCCGCAGGGCCTCGTTCTTGCTCACCGTGCCGATCATGTAGTTGCCGGCGGCCTTGCTCTTGACCGGCGCGTACTCGGGCGCCGGTCGGCGGTAGCGGCCGGTGACCAGGGAGATCCCCTTGTCGAGGGCGTCCGCCGCCGCGTAGTAGCCCTCGGGGAGTTCCCACGCGGCCACCGAGGTGTGCACGGACGTCCTGAGGGCGGCGGTCTGGATGACCTCCGAGCCGCGCCAGGCGTTCATGCGGATGTAGCCCTCGGTGATGCCCGCCTCGGCGACGACGGCGAGGGTGGCCGCGTGCAGGGTGTCGTCGCTGTGTTCGAGGTCGAAGTCGAGGATGCGTGCCGAGGCGCGCAGCCGCGCGATGTGCTCGCTCAGCATGAACGGGCTGCCGCCGTAGACGCGTATGCCCTCGAAGATGCTGGAGGCGTAGTGCAGTCCGTGGCTGAGGACGTGCAGCTTCGCGTCGGCCCAGTCGACGAGGCCGCCGTCGTACCAGATCTTTCCGGTGCGCTGGTCGAAGGGGATCACGGTGTTCCCTTCAGAGCGCGAGGTCGAAGAGCGGGTGCTGGAGGTCGCCGACGAGGGCGATGAAGCGCCGCTGGTGCTGGGTGAGGCTGCGCACCGAGACGCCGTGCAGGGCCAGCCGGTTGATGGGGTACATCACGAGGGTGTTGTTCGCGTACGGGACGGTGGTGACCTCCTCGACGTACTGCGGGTCGATGTCGAAGCGGTTGTCGCCGTACTCGGAGGCGCTGGTGTAGAACTTGTGCGCCTCGGTCCGGTACTTGTACAGCACGAGGTCGCCGCCGGTGGCGTCGTCCTCGGGCAGGCGCATGTAGAACAGGCCGCCGAACAGCTTGTACGGCTTGTCGACGTGCGGGCCCCGGTAGGCCGACGGCTTGCCGGTGACGGCCGAGTTGATGACGGCCGTGCAGTCCATCAGGATGTCGTGGGTCTCGAAGTCGTCCCTGTTGCGGCGGCCGACACGCAGGTCGCGCAGGGGGCCGAGCCTCTCCTGGGCCGCGGGCAGGTTGGCGAGGAGGTCCTCCTCGAAGAGGTCGAGGAACTCCTCGTAGAAGGCGGGCGAGGAGTGGTAGGTGACGAAGTCCTTCCAGACCTGCGCCATCGTGGGGTCGCCGAGGACCATTTCGGACATGTAGTTGTAGCGCTCGTTCGAGGTGATCGGCTTGCCGATCCGCTCGCCGATGTACTCCGCGGTCGGCATCGACTTCGCGAGCGCGTCGTACAGCTCCTGCGGCAGCGCGTCGCGGATGACGATGTGCGGGAACGGGTCCCGGCGGATGTCGTCCTTGGTCACACCGGCCAGCAGCGAGGTGATGGCGGGCCGGCTCTCGGGTGCCTGGGTCATTGCGGGATCTCTCCTAGGGTGGTCAGGGTGTGAGGTCGCGTGCGGAGAGCCAGGTCTCCAGCATCAGCAGTGACCAGAGGGGCTCGGCGGCGTGTGCCGCGGGGCTCTCGGTCTGCAGGCGGAACAGGTCGCGGACGGTGTCCTGCCGGAAGTAGTCGCGGCAGCGGGCACCGGGGCCGAGGAGGGTGTCGCCGATCATGTCGTACAGTGCCTCGCCCGGCTTGATCATCGCCACGATCGGCAGCGTGAACGGCTGTTTCGGCCGCTCCACCACGCTCCTGGGCACCCAGCGGCGGGCCGCCTCGGCGACGGGCGCCTTCACGGTGTCGCCGGCGACCTTGACGCCGGCGGGCAGGGCGTGCGCCAGGCGCATCACGGACGGCTGGAGGAAGGGGACGCGGGCCTCCACCGAGTGGGCCATGCTCAGATGGTCGACGCGGCGCAGGATGTAGTACGGGAAGCGTTCGAACTGGTCGTAGCGCAGCAGTGTTTCGAGTCTGTTCCGCTCCCCCGAGCGCACCCGGCGGTCGAGCTCGTCGCCGTTGCGGTCGCCGAAGAGCCCGCCGGACGCCCTCACGTGAGCCAGGTAGTCCGGCGTGTAGAGCCGTTCCAGGGTCGCGTTGTGGGCGGCGGCCATGGTGCCCTGGTACGCGCGGTGCCAGGTGGCGGCGCCGTCCCTGTCGGCCTTCACGAAGCGGGAGTATCCGGCGAACAGCTCGTCGGCCCCGTCCCCGGTCAGCGCGACCTTGAACCCCGCCTCGTGGACGGCCTCGAACAGCGCGAAGGTGCTGAGGCTGTGCGGGGCGTTGTTGGGCTGGTCGAGGTGGCGTACGAACCGCTCGACGAGTGCGGGGAACCCGGCCGGGTCGAGGAGCACCTGATGGTGGCGCGTGCCGCAGTGGCGCGCGACCTCCTCGGCGAAGTGCCGCTCGTCGGCCGGCCAGTCCCCCTCGTAGGCGATGTTGAACGAGGCGACGTCGGACACCAGGTGGGCGGCGAGCGCCGTGGTGTAGCTGGAGTCGAGGCCGCCGCTGGTGATGACGCAGACGGGGACGTCCGCGTCGAGCATGCGGCCCAGTTCGTGGCGCAGCAGTTCGTCGAGCATCGCCGCGGCGGCGGCGACCGTCGGTTCGCCGCCGGGCCAGTCCACCTGGGCCGCCTCCAGGGCGGTGCGGGTCACCGACAGCCTGCCGTCCGCGAAGCGCAGCGCGGATCCGGGCTCCAGCGTGCGCACGGCGCTGTACACGGTCCCCGGTCCCCACACGGCCCTGCCGCCGAGGTAGCGGTCGACGGCGAGGGGGTCGATCTCGTCGGGGAAGTCGGGAAAGCGGCTGAGGGCCTGGAGTTCGGAGGCGAAACACAGGCGGCGGCCGTCGTCGGACACGTAGTAGTAGAGCGACTTCATGCCGGCGTGGTCGGTGAAGAGCTTCAGGCACGGCTCGGCGCGGCGGTCGGTGACCGCGATCGCGAACATGCCCTCCAGGCGGGAGGTGAACGCGTCGCCGTACAGCTCGTACAGCGGCAGCAGCACGTCGCCGTCGCAGTCGCCCTCGAAGGTGTAGCCCCGTGCGGCGAGTTCGGCGCGCAGCTGCCGGTGGTTGTAGATCTCGCCGTTGAACACGCAGGACAGGTCCTCGCGCGCGAAGGGCTGGTGGCCGTGTGCGATGCCCTGGATCGCCAGCCGGTTGTTGCCCAGCGCCCAGCCGTCGCCGAGCTGGACGGTCTGCTCGTCAGGCCCGCCCTCCCGCATGGCGTCGGCGACCGCCTCCAGCACCTCGGGGCCGACGCGCTCGCCGCCGAAGCAGCCGTAGATGCGGCACATGGGTCACACCTCCGTCCGGGTTCCGGCGCCGGCCGGCGCGAGAGCGCGGTCGGCGGTGCTCTGGCGGGCCCCGGGACAGTGGCGGCCGAGGAACTCGATGACGATCTCGACCTGCCGCAGGATGTCGTCCAGCTGCGCGGGCGTGGGGCTGGTGCCGTGGCCTTCGAGCGCGCTGTTGCCCGTCTTGAGGTGGACCGGCGCGGCGACGCGGACGATGTCGGGCGCCTCGTAGGTGCGGATGAAGCCGCCGGACATCCTCGGGTTGTCCACGTGGCAGTCCAGCGGGATCGTCACGGCCTGGCGCAGCGCGGCGATCATCGGCAGCGTCAGGTCCCGTACGGGGTTGAAGCTGTTCGCGCCGAGCATCTCCAGCATCTGGGCGGAGGCCGGGTTGCCCTGCCCGCAGTGCGCGGAGACCTTCAGGTGGATGTCCTCGGGCAGGTCTCCGGCGGTGCGCAGCCGTCCGAGGACCCACAGCAGGCCCTCGTCGTAGACCACGAATCCGCGGACACCGAGGTCGAGACCGCGCTTGATGTCCTCGACGGCGCGCACGATCTGCTCCTGGCCGCGCAGCCGGTAGCCGATCCGGCTTCCTTCCGGTGTCTGCACGCTCGCGCCGATGTCGTAGCCGGCGCGGGGGCCGACGGACATGAGGATCTCGGCGCCGTACTCCTTGCCGAGCGCGACGTACTCGCCGATCTCGCGGGCGGTGTGCCGGTACATGCCGCGGGTCTCGGTGATGCGGTTGATCGTGAATCCGCGGCGGCGGCTCTCGGACAGCAGCGTCTCGGCTGCGTTCACCGAGTTCACCGTCGGCACCTCGATGCGGAAGTGGCAGCCGTCGTCGAAGGCCCTGCCGGAGCCGCCGGAAAGGTGCAGGTCCCCGTCCGGCAGTCCGAGCCGGGCGAGCTGTGCGCGGGTCTGCGCGTAGAAGGGGGTCGTGGCCGTCATCTGGTCACCTCGATACCGAGCCGGTCGGCCGTGCGGCCGACGATCTCCTCGGCGATGCGGATCGACGCCGTGCGGTCGGCGTGCACGACCTGGACCTCGCCGAAGTTGCCGAGGTTGCCCCGGCACGGAAGGAGCACGTCCCCTTCGGGGAACCGGACGGTGAGGGCGTGCAGGCTGTCGCCGTACTCGGCGGCGGCCCAGCTGAGGTCGGGCACGTGGTCCGGCTTCGGCGCGAGGTCCGCGGCGCCGAACCAGCGGACGGTCGCGTAGTGCGTGAACCGGGTCGGGCCCCGCTCGATCTCCTCGTCCAGGTGGATGCGGACCAGGAGTTCGAAGATGTCGCCGCCGCCGGCGAGCCGGAAGAGGTTCGGCAGGCAGGAGCCCATGATGCGGGGGTTGACCTCGATGAGCCGCGGTGTGCCGTCCTCGCCGAGCATGATCTCGATGTGGAAGATGCCGAGCCGCAGGCCGAGTGCGCCGACGACGGCCTCGGCGAACTCCATCACCCGGTCGTGGTCCCCCGCACTGATCCCGGCGGGAATGGTCGTGCCGGTCTCCAGCGCCTCGTGCCGCTCCCAGGTGGAGCGCTCGCTGACGGCGAGGCGCAGGAACCTGCCGTGGCTGAGGCCGAGTTCGGCGGAGACGAACCGCCCGGACAGGTACTCCTCGACGAGGATGCCGGCCTCGTAGGTGGTGCCGGCCGCCGCCTGCCCGAGGATGCCGCGGAGCTGCTCCTCGTCCGCGACGACGTCGGCTCCTTCACTGCCCGAGCCCCTCGCCGGTTTGACGACGACGGGATAGCCGGTGGTGGCCGCGAAGGCGGCGGCCTCCTCGAAGCCGGCGACGACCGCGTGCCGGGTGCTGTCGACGCCGGCGGCCGCGAGGATCTCCCGGCAGCGGTTCTTCTGCTTGGCTGCCTCGGCCGCGCGGGCGTCCGTGAACGGCACGCCGATCTCCTCGGCGATCCTCGCGACCGGGACCACGAGGGCGTCGACGGTGGCCACGAATCCGTCGATGGGCCGCTCGCCGTGGACGCCGAGCACACAGGCGCGCAGGGCGTCGATGTCGGTGGCGTCCTTCAGCACGTGGACCGTGTCGACGAACCGTGCGTACGGCGAGGCGTCGAAGTCGATGTGCTGCGACTGCTCCATCAGCAGGGAGCGGACGAGGGTCACATGGTGGCCGAGGCGTGCGGCCGCCTCGAACGCCGGGGCGTTGCCGGCCTTCCAGGTGACGAACACCACGTGTCCGGGACCGTCGTCGCGGCCCGTCGGGTCCTGCGGCTCTGTCATCGCGTCTTCCTCGCGAATCGCTGGCCGATCCGGACGTAGCCCGGAACGTCGGTGCCAGGGGTGGGGATGAAGGAGATGGAACCGGCGAGGATGTTCTTCTCGGACATGGAGGTGAACCCGCCCGCGCCGGACAGGACGAGGTCGCCTTCGTCGAGCTGGAGCCAGCTGCCGTCCGGACGGCGCTCGGCGTACTCGTACCGCAGGTGGTCGGTGCCGCGCAGGACGTTCAGCCGGTAGCCGTCGGAGGCGTACAGGCCCGCGCAGTCGTCGAGTCGCATGGTGAACGGCCGCCCGGTGCGGATCAGTCCCTCACCGGTGAGCGCCCGCAGCAGGTCCTCGTAAAGGCCGAAGGCGGGGTAGGCGTTGGCGAGCAGCAGCAGGAAGGCGCGCTCCTCGGGGAAGATCTGGACGAAGTTGTGGTGGCCGCTGCCGTTGGAGTTGAACCCGAAGGCGGACGGGCCGAACATCAGCCAGCCCAGTCCCCAGGCGTGCATGAAGTGGTGGCCGGGGACGGGGATCTGCGGAGTGCGCATCTGCTCGGCGAGGTGGGCGGACAGCAGGCGCTCGCCCGAGGGCGCGACGCCGTCGTCGATCGCGAGGAGGGCGATCTTCGCCAGCTCTTCGAGGGTGAGGCAGACGGAGAACGAGCCGGCGGCGTCGTCGGCGACGGTCTGTTTCGGCGGATCGTGCCGCAGATAGCTCTTGGCGCGCTCGTTCCACACGTAGCCGACGGAGACGGCGCCTGCGTAGTGGCCGTCCTCGGTGAGGGTCTGCGGGATCTCCGCGATGCCGAGCGGCGTGAGCATCAGTTCGTTGACGGCACGGCGCCAGGGCATGCCGAGCAGCTTCTCGATCACGGCGGCGACGATGGACGTGCCGACCGCGGAGTAGGCGAACACCTCGCCCGGCTCGAAGAGCTGCCCGTATCCGGCGAGCGTGCCGATGTAGGCGTCGAGCCCGGGCAGGTCGGTGTCGTGCCACACCTCGTAGGAGTCGTCGACGCCGCTCGTGTGCGAGAGCAGGTGCCGCAGGGTGACCTGGACGGTGCCGCCGTCGCGGCGGCGGAACGCCTGCGGCAGCAGTTCGTGCAGCGGCTGGTCGAGTCCGACGAGGCCGCGGTCGACCAGGCGCAGGGCGACGAAGGCGAGCATGGGCTTGGTGATGCACGTGACGCGCTGCCTTGTCCCGGCTCCGTACGCGGCCCCGGTGGCGGTGTCGGCGACGCCGTGGTACGTGAACTCCAGTGCGCCGTCCAGGAACACCGCCGCTCCCGCGCCGGGAACGCCGTGGCCGCGGCCCGATTCGCGCAGCGTCTCGGCGACGGCGCGCAGCCGCCCGGCGGTGCCGGACCCGGCCCGGGCGTCGGGCAGTTGCGCCCGCTTGCGGCGCAGCAGCGCGGCCTGGTCGGCGAGGGTGCGGTGCTCGTAGATCTCGGCGACGCGTACGGCCCTGCCGGCGGTGTCCGAGAGGCGGGCGGCCAGCAGGTTGGCCAGCAGGGAGTGTCCGCCGACGGAGAAGAAGTCGAGGTCCCGGGAGAGCGCTGCCGTGCCCAGCAGGTCGGACCAGACGCGTGCGACCGCGACCTCGTCGGGGTCGTCGCCTGAGAGGGCGGCCGCGGCGGCCTGCCCCCAGTCGACGTCGCGGGCGGCGAGGGACGTACGGTCGACCTTGCCGTTGGGCAGCCGCGGCAGCCGTTCCTCGACGATGATCTTCGCGGGCTGCATGTAGTGCGGCAGCTTGGCCCTCAGGTGGGCGCTCATCGCCTCGACGGAGACGGTGCCGCCGTCCTGGCCGACGTAGCAGACCAGCCGGGTGTCGCCGTCGGTGCGGACCGCCAGTGCGGCGACGTCGCACAGGCCGACGCTCTCGCGCAGGACGGATTCGATCTCGCCGAGCTCGATCCGGAAACCGCGCACCTTCACCTGGTTGTCCTTGCGGCCGAGGAAGCGCAGTTCACCGTCCTCGGTCCAGCGGGCCAGGTCGCCCGTGCGGTAGAGCCGCCCCCCGGGCACGGAGAGGTGGGCCGGGGCGGGAACGAACGCGGCGGCGGTGCGCTCCGGGTCGTTGATGTAGCCCCCGGCGAGGCCGTCGCCGCCCAGGTGGAGTTCGCCGACGGCGCCGTGCGGCACCAGCCGTCCGTGCGCGTCGAGCAGGTGGGCGACGGTGTTGTGGATCGGTACGCCGACGGTCGGGGCGGTGGCCGTGGGGCCGGTGAAGCACTTCCAGGTCGAGTACGTGGTGTCCTCGGAGGGGCCGTACAGGTTGTAGAGCCGCTCGATGCCCGTGCCGTGGAAGGCCGCGTTGACGAGCTCCTTGGCCAGCGGCTCGCCCGCCACGTTCAGGACACGGGTCGAGCCGGGCAGCGCCGAGCGCTCGAGCAGTACGTTCAGCGCGCTCGGCACGGTGTTGACCAGGGTTGGCCGCAGTTCCTCGTCCTCGGTGAGCGCGAGGACGTTGTCCACGACGACGACGCAGCCTCCGCGGGTGAGCGGCGCCCACAGCTCGAAGACCGACAGGTCGAAGTTGAGCGAGGTGGAGAACAGGACCCGGGCGAGTTCACCTGAGCCGTACGTGTCCTCGGCCCAGGCGAGGAGGGCGACCACGTTGCGGTGGCTGATGACGACGCCCTTGGGCAGGCCGGTCGAGCCGGAGGTGTAGACGAGGTGGGTCGTGGCGTCCGGGCCGACGCCGGTGTCCAGGAGGCCGCCGTCCTCGGCGGACGCCTTCTCCCACAGTTCCGTCCACGGCAGCGCGGTGGCGCCCCGGCCGTCGAGCCAGCCCGGGGCGTCGTCGCCGTCGTGGACGACGGCGGCCATGTCGGCCGTGGCGGCGATGGCGCTCAGCCGGTCCGCGGGGTACGCCGGGTCGAGCGGCACGTACGCGCAGCCCGCCTTGTGCACGGCGAGCAGCAGGACGACGGTGCGATGGGTGCGTGCCAGGCAGAGGCCGACGCGGGAGCCCGGCGTGATCCCGCCGGAGGCCAGCGCGCGCGCCAAGCGGTTGGCCTGCTCGTCCAGCTGACGATATGTCAGCACATTGCTCTGCCACTCCACCGCGGGCGCGTCGGGGGTGCGGGCGGCCTGGGCCTCGACGAGGGCGTGCAGCGGGGCACAGGCGTACGGGCGGGCGGTGTCGTTGAGCCCGGACAGAAGGTGATGGGTCTCTGCCGCGGACAGCACGGTCAGTTCGCCCACGGGGGCCTCGGGTCGCGCGGCGGCGTCGCGGAGGAGGGTGTTGAGGTTGGCGGCCATGCGGGTGATCAGTTCGGCGGTGAAGAGGCCGCGGTCGTAGTGGAGGGTCAACCGTGCGGTTGTGTGAGCCAGTTCGGCCTCCAGGAGCAGCGCGAAGCCGTCGGCGTCGGCGGCCTCGGCGCCGTCGTGCTCCACGTAGCCCGCGCGCAGCCCGGTGCCGAGGTCGGCGGAGGCGTCGGGCGCCGCTGTCCGGGCGGCGTCGCGGTAGCGGGTGCCGAGTCCGGCCGCCAGCGCGGAGAGCGTCACGTCCTCGTCGATCCGCGAGCGCACGGCGACGGGCCGGCCGAGGGGCGCACCGCCGGCGCCGCCCGCCCGTGCTCCCACGATGTCGTCCTGGCCGCTGTAGCGGTGCAGGAGCACGGTGAACGCGGCGTGGAGCAGGTCCGAGACCCCAGGCTCGCCGGACTCGGCGTCCCTCACCGGCGCGAGGCGGTCGCCGGACCAGGAGTACGTGCCCGTGCCCGCCGCTTCGGCGGCACCGCCGCCCAAGTCCCTGACGGGCAGCTGCAGAGCCGGTGCCGCGCCGGACGGTACCGCGGCGGATGAGGCGGCGGAGTTGTCGCCCACTGTCATGATCCCCCTCGTCGGATTTCGCTGTCCTGCCGTGCCGAATGCGCGGCATCCGTTGTGCGCGCATGCCGAATACACATCCGGCGAAATGCCTTCTTCGATTCCCACCCGCAGTTCCGCATCGGGGCAGCGGTTTTCACTCGCTGTGTCCGCGCACGTTTCCACCGGCCGGTGATCCGGCCTTTTCCGATGGGAAATGCGTAAGGCGTTTCGGTGCTGTGGAATTCCGTGTTCCCGGCGGCGCGGCCGGACCAGGTCCCTGCTCAGCTGCCGGAGGGCCGCCCGCTCACGCCGTGACGGGATCGGGCGTGGGCTTCGCGCTCCGCCTCGCCCAGTCCACGAGGAACGGCATGGCGCAGCCCACCAGGGCGAAGCCGGCGGCCATCACCACCCAGCCCGCGGTGCCGTGCTCGATGGCGAGCCAGGTCAGCAGGGCGGGAGCGATCATCTTGCCCATGTCGGAACCCATCGCGTACGTGCCCTGGTACTGGCCCTGCGCGTGCTCGGGCGCCAGGCCGAACGACATGCCCCAGCTCCCGGCCGACTGCCGGATCTCGCCGAGGACGTGGGCCAGCGCGCCGACGAGCAGCAGCACGCCGGCGAGCACCGCGGAGGCGCCGCCGGTGAGCGCGAAGACGACGCAGGCGACTGCGAGACACAGCGATCCCGACCGGGACGCCTTGGCCGCCGCACGCGGCTCGTCGGTGCCGCGCGCGGCTCTGACCTGCAACAGGACCACGGCGACGGTGTTGGTGAGCAGGATGGCGGCGATCATCCAGCGCGGCGCGTCCGTGTGGTGCAGGACCCACAGCGGCAGGACGACGTCGAGCAGCAGGTTGTGCATGGACAGCAGCCCGTCCAGCACGACGAAGGTCAGGTAGGGCCGGTCCCGCAGCACGATCAGCGCCGGCCCCGGGCGGGCGGGCTGCGGCGCGACGGCCGGGAGGAGCAGCGAGATCAGGCCGGTGATCAGGTACGTCGAGGCGTTGAAGACCACGGCGGCCTTGTAGGCGGAAACCGAGTCGAAGGCGAGCAGCAGACCGGCGAGGGCGGCGCCCACCGAGACGCTGATGTTGCTGGCGGCCCGGAGGTGCGCCCGGACGGTGACCCGGTCCTCGGGTGGGATCAGGCCGGCGACCATGGCCATCCGCGCACTGCGGCTGGCGCTGTAGGCGACCGCCTGGACGCACACCACGAGGACGTACATGCCGAAACCCTGTACGGCGAGGAGCGCGGCGGTGAGGGGTCCGAGGGCGATGAAGGACCAGATCTGCACGGCCCGCGGGCCGATCCGGTCGGCCAGGTGACCGGTCGGCGTGCTCACCGCGAGGGCGACAGCGGCGGCCAGGCCGAGCCCGATGCCGAACTGGCCGGGTGTCAGGTGCAGGACGGTGGTCGCGTAGATGGCGTTGAGCGCCATCCACAGGCCCTGACCCATGGTGTGCACCAGCGTGATGCCGGTGAGGGTGCGCGCCGGTCCGCGCGCCGGAAGGAAGCGGCTCAGCATGGTCCTGCCGTACCGCGCCCCCGGCAACCGGACGTCCGACCGGGGCCCCGGTGGTGACACCGGTCCCCTGAATTTGTGCACGTCAGGATCCCTGACACGCCCCCACCTCTCGTTCAGCACCATTGCCAACGACAAGATTCGGGAATTTCCCCCGTAATCCGGGGCCAAGATCGTCGGCCCCACGGGGTCTATCGAAACGGGGTGCGCACGGCCGTGTCCAGGAAAGCAGACTGTGATGCCCGTCACAGTGAATAGCTATTCGACCGGAAGTAAATTCTTCAGAAAAACATTGACGGGGATTGTCGCTGATACCCCATTTACCGGTGAGTACGGTCGGTGAACTGGCGCACGGCCGCTGCTCGCCTGCCGTCGTCCGCCGCTGCCGAGCGGCACGTGCCACAAGAGTCCAACCGGCATCCCCGTAAGTCCATGCCCTCGCCGCGCCGCCGCTCCCATCCTGTGGTGTGTACGTGCCCCACCTCCCCCACAGCTCCTCTCCCGGAGGCACTCGTGCACCGCATCAGATCCCTGTGCGTCGCCGCGGCCCTGGCCCTCGAGGCATCTGCCCGGCTCGCCGCTCCCGCCGCCGCGGGCGGCGAGACGTCCGGCACCCGCACCGGTCCGGGAGCAGAGCGAGCGGTACGCGGCTGACGACCCATCCGTGCACCGGCGGCATCGACCGGAACGGGAACACGCCGGACCGGCTCCCCGGCGCTCGGCTCCAATACCCGTAAAACCACCCACAGTTCACCGGAACAGCAGCCCGGGCCCCTTCCCTTCCGCTGGGCACTCTTGGAGGATGCCGGTCGCTCCTGTTCCCCTACCCCCCAAGAGGCCTCGCCCATGCGTGACATCAACCGGCGCCGCTTTCTGCAGATCGCGGGAGCGACAGCGGGCTTCGCGGCGCTGTCGAGCAGCATCGACCGCGCCGCGGCCATCCGCGCGGCCCGCCGCACCGGTACCATCCAGGACGTCGAGCACATCGTGGTGCTCATGCAGGAGAACCGTTCTTTCGACCACTACTTCGGCGCGCTGAAGGGCGTCCGGGGCTTCGGTGACCCCCGCCCCGTGACGCTTCCCAGCGGCAAACCGGTCTGGCACCAGTCGGACGGCAAGACGGTGACGCTCCCCTTCCACCCGACGGCCGAGGATCTCGGCATGCAGTTCCTCCAGGGCCTCAACCACGACTGGGCGGGCGGCCACAAGGCGTTCAACAACGGCAGGTACGACCAGTGGGTGCCCGCCAAGACGCCGACGACGATGGCGTACCTCAACCGGGACGACATCCCCTTCCACTACGCCCTCGCCGACAGGTTCACCGTCTGCGACGCGTACCACTGCTCGTTCATCGGGGCCACGGACCCCAACCGCTACTACATGTGGACGGGTCACACCGGCAACGACGGCGCGGGCGGCGGGCCCGTCCTCGGCAACGAGGAGGCCGGCTACGGGTGGAGGACGTACCCCGAGCGGCTGGAGCAGGCGGGGATCTCCTGGAAGATCTACCAGGACACGGGCGACGGCCTGGACGCCGCCGGCCACTGGGGCTGGATCAGCGACGCCTACCGCGGCAACTACGGCGACAACTCGCTCCTCTACTTCAACCAGTACCGCAACGCCCAGCCGGGCAGCCCGCTGTACGACAAGGCCCGCACCGGCACCGATGTCAAGAGCGGCGACGGGTACTTCGACGGCCTCAGGGCCGACGTACAGGCCGGCAGGCTCCCCCAGATCTCCTGGATCGCCGCCCCCGAGGCGTTCACCGAGCACTCCAACTTCCCCTCGAACTACGGCGCCTGGTACATAGCGGGCGTCCTCGACGCGCTGACGGCCGACCCGGCGGTGTGGAGCAGGACGGCCCTGTTCATCACCTACGACGAGAACGACGGATTCTTCGACCACGTCGTGCCCCCGTACCCGCCGGCGTCGGCCGCGCAGGGCAGGTCCACCGCGGACACCTCCACCGAGTTCTACGCGGGCGGCAGCTCGTACGCCGCGGGCCACTACGGCCTGGGCCCGCGTGTGCCGATGCTGGTCGTCTCCCCGTGGAGCACCGGCGGCTACGTGTGCTCCGAGGTCTTCGAC
This sequence comes from Streptomyces sp. NPDC049597, assembly GCF_040675505.1. Classification (NCBI taxonomy): domain Bacteria; kingdom Bacillati; phylum Actinomycetota; class Actinomycetes; order Kitasatosporales; family Streptomycetaceae; genus Streptomyces; species Streptomyces sp. NPDC049597. The sequence continues at coordinate 139,656 of NZ_JBFAOY010000016.1, read as the reverse complement.
CACACCTCGATCATCCGCTTCATGGAGCGCCGCTTCGGGGTGGCCGAACCCAACATCTCCCCCTGGCGCCGCGCGATCTGCGGCGACCTCACCTCGGCCTTCGACTTCGACGCCACCGACACCACTCCGGTGACACTGCCCGACACCTCGGCCTACGAGCCACCGGACCACGAGCGCCACCCCGACTACCGGCCCACCCCTCCCGCCGTCGGCAGCATGCCGGCGCAGGAGCCCGGCGCGCGGCCCACCCGGCCGCTGCCCTACGCGCCCTACGTCGACAGCGCCGTCAACACGGCGGACGGGCGCATCGCCCTCACGTTCGGTCCTGGCGCGGCGGCCGGGGCGCAGTTCTACGTGACGTCGCCGAACCGCACCGACGCCCCGTGGACCTACACGGCCCAGGCGGGCAAGACCGTCACCGACACCTGGAACTCCGCCTACTCCAGGGGCACCCACCACCTCACCGTGCACGGACCGAACGGCTTCCTGCGCACCTTCAGGAGCCCGGGGAAGACGGTGACCGTCGAAGCCAGGGCCCGCCACAACGCCACCACGGGAAACCTCGACCTGACCCTGACCAACCCCGGCACCACGGCCGCGAACCTGACGGTCACCAACGCCTACGGCGGAGCGCCCCGGACCCTCGCCCTGCGCGCCGGGGCCACGGTGACGCACACGGTGGACCTGAGCGGCACCGGGCGCTGGTACGACGTGTCGGTGGTCTGCGACACGAACAGCGTGTTCCTGCGCCGCTTCGCCGGTCACGTGGAGACCGGAGCGCCGGGGGTGAGCGACCCGGCGATCCGGACCACCTGAGAGCCGTATGCTGCCGGGCGTGTACACGACGCAGATCTCCCGGCACATCAGGGCACGGCGTTCCGTCGTCTACCGGGCGCTTCTCGATGCGGAGGCACTCGCCACATGGCGGGTGCCGGCCGGCATGACCAGCCGGGTGCACGAGTTCGACGCCCGGGAGGGCGGCGCGTTCCGCGTCTCGCTCACCTACGAGGGACCGGGCGGCGCCGGGAAGTCGGGCGGGCGGACGGACACGTACCACGGACGCTTCGTGCGGCTGGTGCCCGACGAGCGGGTCGTCGAGGTGTTCGAGTTCGAGACGGCCGATCCCGCGCTGCGCGGCGAGATGACGATGACGACGACGCTCACCGACGCGGGCGGCGGCACCGATGTCCTCATCGTGCACGAGGGGATCCCCGACGGCGTGCCGGCCGCCGACAACGAGACCGGCACGCGCATGGCCCTGGACAACCTCGCGAGGCTCGTCGAGAGGGATTGGTTCCGCCCGGCGGAACCCGGGGCGCCTGACGTGCACGATCCACCCGGATAATCGGTTGCCTGCCCGCGACGGTGGCGGATGCAATGTCCGGCATGATCACCCAGGTGCGCCCGCCACGGCGAGAGGGACGGGCGCGTTCCACCCGGGCCCTGCCGCTCTGCGATCCGGGCAACCGGCCACCGAATCGTCATACGGGAGAGGCCACCGCATGAGTACGCCACCACCGCCCCCCGAACCGGAGCCCACTGACGGGTCATCCGTCCGGATCGGCGCTCTCGTTCCGCTGACTCGGCCCGGCTGGGTCGAGGCGGGCCGGCACCTGCTCGCCGGACTGGAGCTGGCCGTTCACGACGTCAATGACGCCGGCGGGATCGCCGGAAGACCACTCGAGCTGGTGGTCCGGGACACCGCGGCTGATCCGCAGAAGGCCGAGGCGGCCATAGAGGAATTGGATCGCCTGGGCGTGGTGGCCCTGGCCGGGGAGTACCACAGCGTCGTCGCTCGCGCCGCCGCCGCCAGGGCCGACGCCCTCGGCCTGCCGTTCCTGTGCTCGTCAGCGGTGCTCGACGCGCTCACCGAACAGCCGACGGAATGGGTCGCGCGCCTGTGCCCGCCGCAGTCCCACGGCTGGCGGATCTACGCGGACTTCCTCCTCGGCGCGGGCCACAGCCGCATAGCCGTCGCGGCCCAGCCGAGTGTCTACTGGGCATCCGGGACCCGCATTCTGCGGGACCATCTCGCTCCACGCGGCGGCACCGTCATCGAACTCGACATGGGCGCGCTCGCTCCCGCGGCCGTGTGCGACGCGCTCGTCGACAACGGCGCGACAGCCCTGCTCCTTCTGGTCGGCCACCCGGAGCCGTCGGTGCCGGTCGTCAAGGCCGTCCGCCGCGACCAGCGCCTCGCCGAGATCATGATCGGCGCGCCGGCCGGACAGCCGGAGTTCGCCGAATGGGCGGCGGTGCTGGGCGACGACGGCGCCGCGGTCCCGTTCCTGCGCTACCTGCCCGAGCGCCTCAGCCCCCTCGGCGCACGAGTCGAGGCTGCCCTTGGCGAGCGGCTGGCCGAAGCGCCCTCCTTCGTCGCCTTCGAGGGCTACGACACGGTCGCCGTCCTCGCCGATGTGCTGCGTTCTCACGGCGCGGACCGGGCGCGGGCCGCCGGATCCTGGCCGCGCGTCGCGGTCGCAGGCACCCGCGGGCAGATCCGGTTCTCCCGCAGGCCGGGCACCGGCGTCTGGCAGTGGGCTCGGACGCCGGTCCAGGTCGTCGACCGGGATCCGGCGGAACCCGATCGTTTCCGGATCCTGCACACCGGCTGAGACGGCACGCGGGCCCGCTCGCCCAGATCGTGATCCCGAGCGTTGCCGACGCCCGGGATCAGGGCATCGGCACGGCCCCGGCCCGCCCCCGCGCCGCCGGCGGACCGGCCCGTGGGCGTCAGCCGTCCACCGGCAGGCCGGCGGGGTCCTTGATCCGCTTCATGATGATCTGCGAATTGACCTCGGTGACCCCGGACAGGGCCGTGAGTTTCTCGATCCACAGCTGCTCGTACGCCCGCAGGTCGGCCACCGCGATGCGCAGCAGGCACCCCGGGCTGCCGAACAACCGGTAGGCCTCGATGACGTCCGGGATGTCCTGGAGCGCCGCCTCGAACGCCTCGACCGCCTCGCGGTCGCGCCGCACCTCGATGGAGACGAGCACCTCGAAGCTGCGCCCGACGGCTTCCGGGTCGATCACCGCGCGATAGCCCTGGATCACGCCGTCCTGCTCCAGTTGCCGGACCCGGCGCATGCAGGGCGAGGGCGTCAGTCCCACGCGCTGCGCCAGGTCCTGGTTGCTGAGCCGTCCGTCCTTCTGGAGCTCACGCAAGATTGCACGATCGATGGCGTCCATTGCGCAATTATCCACTACGACCTCTCGACCATGCCAGCCGAAGAGGCAATCATATTGCGGGACAATCCACCTATCATTGCGTCGCACGCGAAATGCCGCCCCCACCGGGGCATCGACGAGGAGAACGCAGATGGGACGGATCGTCGTCATCAGCACCGGCGGAACCATAGCCAGCCGCTGGCAGGGGTCCGGATTCGCCGCCGATGCCCACGGCCAGGAGGTCATGGCGACCGCGGCGGTCCCCGAGGGCGTCACCATCGAGGTCGTCGACCTGTTCAGCGTGAACAGCCCGCGTGTCACCACGGCCCACCAGCTGACCCTGCTGCGCACCGTCCACGAGGTGCTCGCCGACCCGGGCGTGGACGGCATCGTCGTCACGCACGGCACCGACACGCTGGAGGAGTCGGCGTTCCTCGTCGACCTCCACCACGACGACCCGCGCCCGGTCGTCTTCACCGGCGCGCAGCTGCCGCTCGACGCGGCCGACGGCGACGGCCCCGGCAACCTCCACGACGCGCTGCTGACCGCCTCGACGACCCGCGGCCTCGGCGTGCTGGTCGCCTTCGACGGCAAGGTGCACGCCGCCCGCGGCACGGTCAAGACGCAGACGCTCGCGGCGGACGCCTTCGCCGACCCCTCCGGCACCCGCATCGGCAACGTGGGCTTCGGCCGCGTCTCGGTCCTGCGCCACCCCCGGCGTCCTGCCGGCCTTCCCCTCCCGGCCATGCCCGACAGCCCGCCGCGCGTCGACATGGTGATGCACCACTGCGACGCCGACCCGTATCTGCTGAACGCGGCCGTCGCCGCCGGCGCGCAGGGCATCGTCCTGGTGGCCACCGGCGCCGGCAACGCCACTCCCGAGACCGTCGAGGCCGTCGCCGCCGCGGTGTCCCGCGGCGTGCTCGTCGCCCTGACCACGCGTGTCCAGGCAGGACCCGTCGCCGAGATCTACACCCACGGCGGTGCGGTCGACCTCGTCGCCGCCGGGGCCGTGCCGGCAGGGACGCTGCGGGCCGGCCAGACCCGTATCGCCGTGCTCAGCGCGCTGCTCGCCACCTCCGACCCGCGCGAGCGGGACGAGGTACTGCGCCACGCCCTCGCCGTGCCCGCGCCGGCCGACGCGGCGTCACCGGCCGAGCTCGCCCGCGCCTGAGCCCTGCCGCGCGGCCCCGAGGCCGCACCCGAGCCACGCCCCGCGCCACGCGTGCTCCGAGCCCCTTCACCCGTCACCCACGCCCCGACCCCGCGTACCCACGCGACAGGAGAGTCCGAACCTCCATGGCCACGCACCAGGACCACGTCCGCACCGGGACCCGTACCGAGCACGACCTGCTCGGTGACCGCGACGTCCCCGCCGACGCCTACTACGGCATCCACACCCTGCGGGCGGTGGAGAACTTCCCCATCACCGGCACCCCCGTCTCGGCCTATCCGGACCTCGTCACCGCCCTCGCCTGCGTCAAGCAGGCCGCGGCCCTCGCCAACCGCGACCTCGGCCTGCTGGACGGACGCAAGGCGGACGCGGTCGTGGCGGCGTGCGAGGAGATCCGGGCCGGGCGGCTCCACGACGCGTTCGTCGTCGACGTGATCCAGGGCGGCGCCGGCACCTCGACCAACATGAACGCCAACGAGGTCGTGGCCAACCGCGCCCTGGAACTCCTCGGCCACCGCAAGGGCGAGTACGCGCACCTGCACCCGTTGGAGGACGTCAACGCGGGCCAGAGCACCAACGACGTCTACCCGACCGCCGTGAAGATCGCCCTCGACTTCACGGCCCAGCGCCTGCTGGACGCCATGGACGTGCTGCGCTCGGCGTTCGCGTCGAAGGCGGAGGAGTTCGCGGACGTCCTGAAGATGGGCCGCACCCAGCTCCAGGACGCGGTGCCCATGACCCTCGGCCAGGAGTTCGCCACCTACGCCGTCATGCTGGCCGAGGACCACAAGCGGCTCACCGAGGCACGGGAGCTGATCCGCGAGATCAATCTCGGCGGCACCGCCATCGGCACCGGGCTCAACGCCCACCCCGAGTACGCGGCGCTGGCCTGCCGTCACCTGCGCGCCGTCACCGGACTGCCGCTGACGGTCGCCGACGACCTCGTCGAGGCCACCCAGGACGCGGGCGCGTTCGTCCAGCTGTCGGGCGTGCTGAAGCGGATCGCCGTCAAGCTCTCCAAGGTCTGCAACGACCTGCGGCTGCTGTCGTGCGGACCGCGCGCGGGCTTCGCCGAGATCAACCTGCCCGCGGTCCAGGCGGGATCCAGCATCATGCCCGGCAAGGTGAACCCCGTCGTCCCCGAGGTCGTCAACCAGATCGCCTTCGAGGTCATCGGCAACGACATGGCCGTGACCATGGCCGCCGAAGCGGGTCAGCTCCAGCTGAACGCCTTCGAACCGGTCATCGCCCACAGCCTCCTCAAGAGCCTGTCGCACCTGCGGGCCGGCTGCCTGACCCTCGCCGAGCGCTGCGTCACCGGCATCACCGCGAACCGCGAGCACCTGGCCCACCTCGTCACCCACTCCATCGGCCTGGCGACCGCGCTCAACCCGCACATCGGGTACGAGCAGGCCACCACCGTCGCCCAGGAGGCGCTGGTGACGGGCCGCAGCGTGCGCGAACTGGTGCTGGACAAGGGCCTGTTGACCGAGAGCGAGCTCCAGCTCGTCCTGCACCCGGACAACCTCGCCCGCCCCCACGTCCTGACCGAGGCCGCGAGCCCGGCCCTCGGCTGAGACAGGCCGGGCCCCCGGGCGGGTGGCCCCGTTCACGAGAACGGACCCCGCGGCTCACGTCCCGGCGCCGTCCGCCCGAAGGCCCGGCGTAGGGTCCGGTCCACGGCCCCGCGCTGTCGCGCCCCGTCGCGCGGCTCCCGCGGCCGCCTCGTCGGCGAAGGGGTGCGCACGTGCAGGTACTGGAGTTCATCGAGGCGCCGTCCGTGCTCGGTCTGCGGCCGTCCGGCGTCCAGGACCTCCCGCAGGCGCTGCTGGAGGCCGGGCTGCTGCGTCTGCCCGGGGCCGTGCGGGCGGGCAGGGTCGAAGCGCCGGCGTACGACCCGAGGCGTGACGAGGAGACCGGGGTCCTCAACCCCAGGGGCATCGCGCGGTACTCGGTCGAACTGGCCGACGCGGTCGGTGGCGTGCTCCTGCGTGGTCACTTCCCCGTCGTGCTCGGCGGCGACTGCAGCATCCTGCTCGGCAACCTGCTGGCGCTGCGCCGCCGCGGGCGCCACGGCCTGCTGTTCCTCGACGGCCACACGGACTTCTACCAGCCCTCCGCCGAGCCGGCCGGCGAGGCGGCGTCGATGGAACTGGCCCTGGCCACGGGCCGCGGGCCCCGGCTCCTCGCCGACCTGGAGGGGCGCGGGCCCCTGCTGCGGGACGAGGACGTCGTCGCCTTCGGCTTCCGCGACGCGGCCGAATCGGCGCGGGCGGGGACGCAGCCGCTGCCGCCGCGCCTGCACGCGATGGGGCTCGACCGTGTCCGGGCGGCGGGAGCCGCGGCGGCCGCGCGCCAGGCGGTCGACCGCCTCTCCGGCGGGGAGACGGACGGCTTCTGGGTGCACCTCGACGTCGACGTCCTCGACGACGCGATCATGCCGGCCGTGGACTACAGGATCCCCGGCGGACTGTCGTGGACGGAGCTGGAGACGGTCCTGACGACGGCACTGGCCGACGAGCGGGCCCGGGGGCTGGACGTCACCATTTTCAACCCCCGGCTCGATCCCGGGGGAACCACGGCGGCCCGTCTCGCGGACTGCCTGCGTCAGGGGTTGTCGGCACGGACGGACCTGCGCGCCTGACACCCGAGCGGCCGGCCGCGGCGCCCGTACGCCACGGGCCGTCACGGGGGCGGGCGGTCGTCCGCGCCGGCGGATCGCCGCCGCGCCGCCACCGGCGACCGTCCACCCACCAGGATCACCACCGTGTGCGCCGGGCGCGGACCCCAACGCCCTCCGGGGCGCACCCCACGAGGGCGAAAAGTACATTGATGCTAGAAGGGGGCAAGATCGGGCCGTCGCCACGGCCCCCGGCCTTCGGCCGCCCGCCGCCTCTCCGGAGGTCCGCCCGCCACGGACGCCCAGGTCCCCGGGAGTGGAACGCTATGAACCGGCACAGGCTCGACAGGTTCGGCGCCTTGCGGCGCGTCCTGCGCGGCCCGCTGTCCCTGCTGGGTTCACGCAGCGTCGCAGGGCAGGTCCTCTTCCTCCAGACCGTGGTCGCGGTGCTGCTCATCGTGGCCGCTGTGATCGCCCTCGTACTGCAGGCACGGCACGACAGCGAGCAGGACGCGCAGAACCGGTCGCTGTCCACCGCCGCCGCCTTCGCCCACGCCCCGGGGACCGCGGCCGCTCTGCGCTCGTCCGACCCCAGCGCGGCGCTCCAGCCGCTCGTCGCGGCCGCGGCCCGCGAGTCGGGGGTCGACTTCATCACCGTGATGGCACCGGACGGCATGCGCTACGCCGACACCTCCCCCGACCTCGTCGGCCGGGTCACCGTGGGGGTGGAGCGGGCCAGGGCCGGGGAGGCGTTCACGGAGATCTTCGAAGGAGCTCCGAGCGACGCGGCCCGCGCGATCGTTCCGGTCATGACGCCCGACGGATCCGTCATCGGTCTGGTCGGTGCCGGCGTCCAGATCGAGAACGTCGGCAACGCCGTGGACCGGCAGCTCCCGGTGCTCCTCGGCTCCGCCGGCGCGGCCCTCGCCCTCGCCACGGCCAGCGCCGCCCTGGTGAGCCGGCGCCTGCGACGCCAGACCCACGGCATCGGCCCCGAAGAGATGACCCGGATGTACGAGCACCACGACGCGGTCCTGCACGCGGTGCGCGAGGGCGTCCTGATCGTCGGCGGCGACGACCGCCTGATGCTGGCCAACGACGAGGCCCGCCGCCTCCTGGAGCTGCCGCCCGACGCCGACGGGCAGCCGGTCGCCGATCTGGACCTGGACCGCGGCATCAGCGCGCTGCTGGTCTCCGACCGTGCCGTCACCGACGAGGTGCACCTGGCCGGGGACCGGCTGCTGGCCGTCAGCACCCGCCCGACCGCGCCCTACGGCGGGAACTCGGGCAACGTGGCGACGCTCCGCGACACCACTGAGCTCCGGGCCCTGGCCGGCACGGCGGAGGTGGCCCGGGAGCGCCTGAAGATCCTCTACGAGGCCGGGGTGCGGATCGGGACCACGCTGGACGTGGTGCGGACCGCGGAGGAGCTGTCGCGGGTCGCGGTCCCCCGCTTCGCGGACTTCGTCACGGTCGAACTGCCCGACGCGGTGCTGCACGGCGACGAGCCCTCGGGGGCGCCGTCGGCGATGCGCCGGGCGGCGCTGTGCGGTATCCGGGCGGACCACCCCTTCCAGCCGGTGGGCGACGTGATCCACTTCGTGGCGCACGCGACGCCGATGGCGGCGGCCATGGCCAGCGGTCACGCCGCCCTGGAGGCGGATCTGACGGTCGCGGACGCCTGGCGGGCGCAGGACCGCCACGGCGCGGACGTCGCCCTGGCCTACGGCGTCCACTCGCTCATCACGGCGCCGCTGCAGGCCAGCGGCGTACTGCTGGGCATGGTGAACTTCTGGCGTTCGGAGCGGCCCGACCCGTTCGAGGAGGAGGACCTGTCCTTCGCCGAGGAGCTGGCCGCCCGCGCCGCCGTCGCCGTCGACAACGCGCGGCGCTTCACGCGCGAGCACCGGATGGCCGAGACGCTCCAGCGCAGCCTGCTGCCCCACGTGCTGCCCAGCCAGGGCGCCCTCGACATCGCGTACCGCTACCTGCCCGCGCAGGCGCGGGTGGGCGGCGACTGGTTCGACGTGATCCCGCTGCCCGGGGCGCGGGTCGCGCTCGTCGTCGGCGACGTGGTCGGCCACGGACTGCACGCCGCGGCGACCATGGGCCGCCTGCGGACCGCGGTGCACAACTTCTCCACGCTGGACCTGCCTCCGGACGAGCTGATGACCCGCCTCGACGAACTGGTCAGCCGCATCGACCAGGACGAGCCGGGCGGCGACGGCGAGGGCACCACCGGAGCGACGTGCCTGTACGCGATCTACGACCCCGTCTCCGGAGCGTGCTGCATGTCGACGGCCGGGCACCTGGCTCCCGCCCTGGTGCACCCGGACGGGACGGTGCGGTTCGTGGACGTCCCCGTCTCACCCCCGCTGGGGCTGGGCGGCCTGCCGATGGAGGCCGCGGAGGTGCGCCTGCCCGAGGGCACCGGGCTCGTCCTGTACACCGACGGACTCGTCGAACACCGCGGTCGCGACATCGACTCCGGACTGGAGGCGCTGCGAGGGGTGCTCTCCGACCATGCCCACGGCGCCCCCGAGGACATCTGCGAGGCGGTGATGGACACCATGCTGCCCACGCCGCGCCGCGACGACATCGCCCTGCTCGTGGCGCGTACCCGGCTGCTGGATCCGGGGCGGGTCGCCACGTGGGACGTGCCCCGCGACCCCGCCGCCGTCGCCCCGGTCCGAAGCGCCTGCACCAGGCAGCTGGAGGAGTGGGGGCTGGACGATGTGGGATTCACCACGGAGCTCGTGCTGAGCGAGCTGATCACCAACGCGATCCGCTACGGCTCCGAGCCGATCCACGTACGCCTCCTGTACGAGCGTGCTCTCGTGTGCGAGGTCTCCGACGGCAGCAGCACCTCGCCCCATCTGCGCCGCGCTGCCACCACCGACGAGGGAGGCCGCGGCCTGTTCCTCGTGGCCCAGCTCTCCACGCGGTGGGGAACGAGGTACACACCGACGGGGAAGGTGATCTGGACGGAGCAGTCCCTGACGGACGGTCACATCCCGCTGGAGGCCCTGCTCGGTACCTGACGCTCCGCCCGAAGCGGGGCGAAGGGTGTGCCTGGTGTGCGCGGTGGTGACCACAGATGTCAGGATGCAGTCATGAGTAACAACGTGTACTTCGACATCACCATCGACGACCAGCCCGCCGGCCGGATCGTCTTCGCCCTGTTCGACGACGTGGTCCCGAAGACCGCCAGGAACTTCCGCGAGCTGGCCACGGGCGAGCACGGCTTTGGCTACGAGGGCTCGTCCTTCCACCGCGTCATCCCGGACTTCATGCTCCAGGGCGGAGACTTCACCCGCGGCAACGGCACGGGCGGCCGGAGCATCTACGGCGAGAAGTTCGCCGACGAGAACTTCCAGATCAAGCACACCAAGCCGGGCCAGCTCTCCATGGCCAACGCGGGCCCCAACACCAACGGCTCGCAGTTCTTCATCACCACGATCGTCACCGACTGGCTCGACAACAAGCACGTCGTCTTCGGCGAGGTCGTCGAGGGCATGGACGTCGTGAAGCAGATCGAGGCGCTGGGCTCGCGCAGCGGCGCGCTCAAGTCCAAGGTCACGATCGCCAAGTCGGGCGTTGTCGAGGGCTGATCACGGTCGAGGGGTGGGGTGCCGGCAGTCCGGGCAGGACCACCGGCACTCCCCCGCTCTCCAGCGGCGGCCGGCCTCCCTCTCAGCGGCCGGCGCAGGTCCAGGCGCCCATGCCCTGGATCCGGGCGAGTCTCTTCGCCGTCGCGATCTGTTCCGACCTCGTCGCCAGATCCGCCCGCGGCGCGTACTTCAGGCCGCCCGCCGCCCGCCAGCTCGACTGGGTGAACTGCAGGCCGCCGTAGTGCCCGTTGCCCGTGTTGGCGTGCCAGTTGCCGCTGGACTCGCACAGGGCGATGGCGTTCCAGTCGACCCGTGGGCCCATGGGCACCATGCCGCGCGCGGCGTCCGCCCGGGCGCCCGGAGCGGCGCACAGCAGGGCAAGTGAGGCGGAGACAGCGACGCACAGACCCGCTCCGATGCGGATTCCCCCGGCTTGGCCGTAATGGTGACGATGCATCAGGCGCCCTTCTCTCGGCGGAGCTGCCACAACGGTGGGGCAGGCTGTCCATGACCATAGGTTCAGGTGAGAAGGGCGGCATCCGCTGTTGCGCCCATCGGGTGCGGCCGACCGGTGCACGACGGTGGCGGCACCCGCACGGGGTGCCGCCACCGTCGTGCATTCACGCCTCCGGCGCCGTGGTCCGGCCGGCGTGCCCCGCGGGGCCGAACCGGACGCACCTGCGAGCATGTCGCACCTGGTCACGGGGTGTACGACGGCTGTAGCCGCAATGGGTTCCGCATGCGACGGTAGGCCGTATGGCGGGGACAGAGCACACACACGACGACCACGGTCACCGGCACCACCACTCTCACGGGCACGGGCCGGACGGCCGGTGGTCCGCCATGCGTCACCGGGCGGCGCACCTGCTCCGCCCGCACTCCCACGAGTCGGCCGCCAAGGTCGACCGGGCACTGGAGTCCTCCGCCCAGGGCATGCGGGCGCTGTGGATCTCGCTGGCCGTCCTCGGTGCCACGGCGGCGGCGCAGGCCGTCGTGGTGGTGCTCTCGGGTTCGGTGGCGCTGCTGGGCGACACCGTGCACAACGCGGCCGACGCGCTGACCGCGGTGCCGCTGGGCGTCGCCTTCGTCCTCGGCCGGCGGGCGGCCACCCGGCGGTTCACCTACGGCTACGGGCGGGCCGAGGACCTGGCCGGCATCGTGATCGTGCTGACCATCGCCGCATCGGCGGCCTTCGCCGCGTGGTCGGCGGTGGACCGGTTGCTGAATCCTCGGGAGGTGAGCCACCTGCCCGCCGTCGCCGCCGCGGCCGTGATCGGCTTCGCGGGCAACGAGTGGGTCGCGCGCTACCGCATCCGCACCGGCCGCAGGATCGGCTCGGCCGCTCTGGTCGCCGACGGGCTGCACGCCCGCACCGACGGCTTCACCTCGCTGGCGGTTCTGCTCGGCGCGGGCGGCGCGGCCGTGGGCTGGCGCCTGGCCGACCCGGTCGTCGGCCTCGCCATCACGGCCGCGATCCTGCTGGTGCTGCGCGACGCCGCCCGGGAGGTCTTCCACCGGGTGATGGACGCCGTCGACCCCGCCCTGATGGACGCCGCGGAGCAGTCACTGCGCGGCGTGAGGGGCGTGCGCGCGGTGGGCGAGCTGCGGCTGCGCTGGATCGGGCACCACCTGCGGGCGGAGGTCGCCGTCGTCGTCGACGGCCGGCTGACCGTGTTCGAGGCGCACCGGGTGGCCGTGGACGCCGAGCACGCGCTGCTCCACGCGCTGCCCCGGCTGACGGCCGCCCTCGTCCATGCCGACCCGGCACCCCGGCCCGGGACGGCGGATCCGCACGCCGCCCTGGCGCACCACGCGGCGTGACCCGCGGGCGCCTCAGCCGCCGTCGGCGCCGTCGGGGAACTCCTGTTCCGTCCAGATGATCTTGCCGGAGCTCGTGTACCGCGTGCCCCACCGCTGCACGAGCTGGGCGACGATGAACAGTCCCCGGCCGCCTTCGTCCTCGACCGTGCTGTGGCGCAGGTGCGGTGACGTGTGCCCGGCGTCGGCGACCTCGCACAGCAGGGCCCGGTCCCGGATCAGGCGCAGGTGCAGCGGACCCCCGGCGTAGCGGACGGCGTTCGTGACCAGTTCGCTGACGACGAGCTCCGTCGCGAACGCCAGCTCGTCCAGGCCCCATTCGCCCAGCTGTCCGGTGACGAGTTCGCGGGCGCGGCCGACCACGACGGGTTCCGCCGGGAGCTCCCAGACGGAGACCTGGGCGGCGCCCAGCTGACGCGTACGCACGAGGAGCAGCGCGGTGTCGTCCGTCGCGGCCCCACGGGGGCGCAGTTCGGCCACCGCCCGGTCGCACAGTTCCTCCAGCGGCCTGCCGTGGCCGTCGGAGAGCAGACGGCCCAGTGTGTCGAGTCCGTCGTCGACGTCGCGGTCGCGCGCCTCGACGAGGCCGTTGGTGAACAGGGCGATGAGGCTGCCCTCGGGCAGCTCCGTCTCCACCGCCTCGAACGGCATTCCGCCCAGTCCCAGCGGCGGCCCGGCGGGCAGCTCGATGAAGGCGCACGAGCCGTCGGGCTTCACGATCGCGGGCGGCAGGTGGCCGGCTCTGGCCATCGCACAGCGGCGGGAGACCGGGTCGTAGACGGCGTAGAGGCAGGTCGCGCCGATGGCCACGTCGGGGTGGAGGCCGGCTCCGGCCGGCCGGCCGGGCGCGGCGTCCTCCACGAGGTCGGTATGTCGTTCCGGCGACCGGCCGACCAGGTCGTCCAGGCGGGTCAGCAGTTCGTCGGGGGCCATGTCCAGCCTGGCGAGCGCCTCGACGGTCGTTCGGAGCCGGCCCATGGTGGCCGCCGCCTGCAGCCCGTGGCCGACGACGTCGCCGACGACCAGGCCGACCCGTGCGCCCGAGAGCGGGATGACGTCCGCCCAGTCGCCGCCGACCCCGGTCACGTCGTCGGTGGGCAGGTAGCGGTGGGCGACGTCCACCGCGGGCTGCTGCGGCAGATGCTGGGGCAGCAACTGGCGCTGAAGGGTGCGGGAGGCGACGCGTTCGCGGGTGAAGCGGCGGGCGTTGTCGATGGACACGGCGGCACGTGCGGTCAACTCGTCCGCGAGCGCGACCTCGCCGTTGTCGAAGAAAACGGGACGGCCGGTGCGCACGAAGGTGACGAGGCCCATCGTGCCGCCCCGCGTCCGCAACGGCACGACCAGCGTGTTCTCGTCGAGCACCCGGCCTCCTGACGCCAGGCTCCGCAGCTGGGGAGAGCCCCGCGGGTACCGCACACGACGGACCGGCTCGCCCTCGCGCCCGGGCGGCGGTTCGCCCTCGTCCGGGTACGGCACCGGCAGCACGCTCTGCGCGCCGGACCGCGGGTCGCACCGGGCGGCGACACGGACGTAGACCGAGTCCTCCGGCCCCTCGGTGCCGGGCTCGCCGCCTTCCAGCACGACGCGCTCCAGGTCGACCGTGACCGCGCTCGCGAAGTCCGGGACGGCGATGTCCGCGATCTCCTGCGCCGTGACGGACATGTCCAGCGTCGTGCCGATACGGCGGCCCGCCTCGACGAGCAGGGCCAGGCGGTTCTGGGCCTCGTAGCGGGCCGTGATGTCGAACGCGTCCTCGCAGACGCCCAGCACGCGCCCGTCGGCGTCCAGCAGCCGGTAGTACGAACACGACCAGACGTGGTCCCTCTCCGGATCGCTGGGGATCCTTCCGCGGAAGTGCAGGTCGATCGCGGGCTCGCCGGTGTCGATCACCTGGTGCATGACGTCGTTGAGCGTGCGGCCGTCGGCGGTCAGCAGGGCGCCGTCGGGGTACAGCTCGTCGGCCCTCCGGCCGCGGTACTCGGCCAGCGGGCGGCCCACCTCGTGGTCGTGCGCGGTGTTGGCCCACGTCAGCCTCAGATCGGTGTCGTAGACGGCCAGTCCGATCGCCGACTGGGTGGTCAGCCCGTGCAGCATGGCCCGCCGGGTCTCGGACAGACGCAGACCCTCCAGCTCGGCGATCACCAGGATGCGCGCCGCCGGGCCGCCGCCGGTGAGCGGGCACACGTCCACGACCACCTGTACGGCGTGGCCGTCGCGGTGGCGTGCCATACGGGTGTCGCTGCCGCTGGGCGGGAGGTCGTGCGCCGTGCGCCGTCCGGCGTCGGCCGGATGGGATCCGAGAAGCACGTCGACCGGCTGCCCGACGACCGCTTCGCCCGGGTGTCCGAGCAGGGACTCGGCCGCGGGGCTCCACCCGATGACCGTGTTCCGGGCATCGAGGACCACCGTGGCCGCCTTGGCGAGGTCGAGAGGGCCACGCGGATCAGCGCTCTCCGGCACGCTCCATGCGGTCCATGTGTTCGCCGCGTTCCACGGACTCATGGCGGCTGAACCGGCACCGTTCATCTCCTCCAGAATCCACCCCGGCCCATACGCGCACAAGCCGCGCCGGCGTCCGCCGCGGCCCCGGCCGCCGGGCGGTCATCGGGCGAGTTCGGCGGCGGGCCCCATGACGATCACGGGCTGCTTTCCCGGGTCCAGGGCGCGCAACAGCTCCCGCATGGCGTCCCGGGGAAGCGAGATGCACGCCTGGGTGGGGCCGTCGTGGTCGACATGGATCCACACGCCGCCGCCCTTGTCGGAGCCGAGCGGCCGCTTCCTGTCCAGCGGAGTCGTTCCCCGGACGCGGTTGTAGTCGATGGCGACCACGTAGTCGAAGGAGCCGTCGAGGGGTTCGCCGAGGAAGCCGGTGCCGCTGGCGACGAACTCGTCGTCCTGGTCGTACGGCAGCCGGGCCCCCGGGTCCGGCAGCAGACCGCCGGCGTCGCCGAGCCCGAAGACTCCGATCGGTGTGCGCAGATCGCCCTCGCGGTGGTCGCGCGTCCAGCCGCGCACGGCGTTGTGCGCGGGCCATGGCCCGGCGGCGCGCCTCCACTGCAGTGTCGCGTCCTGTTCGTAGAGCACCGCGGTGGCGTCGCTGGTGTCCTGCGTCTCGCCGACGACCACCAGGGCCTGGCGCGTGCCCACCGGGACATCGGCGCGGGTGGCGGGTCCGACTCCGGGGAGGTGGGCGGGGGACGGCGGCCGGAAGCGGGCGCCCGGGCGGGCGTCCTGCCCGGCGGCGTCGTGCCGGCCGTACGGCCCCTCGGCGGTCGCGGGCGCCGCGAGGGAGGGCGGCGAGGGGGGCGTGGACGGTGTCTGCGTGCACGCGGCGAGCAGCGGGGCGGCGCACAGGGCTGCGACCAGCCACCTTGCGGCGCCGTTGCTGAGACTGAGGGGCATGGGGCAGCATCCTCCGGCGCTCGGGAAAACAACGCCGCATGGGTACCCCGTGCGCCGCCGCCTCTGTCACCCGGCCCGCGCACTCACTCCACCGGGGCACGGCCGCATGGCCTCATGTCGTCTGTGTGCGGGTGGGAGAGCGCTTCCCGGTCCGCGGTACGCGGACGCGGGCCCGGCCGTCGTGACGGCCGGGCCCGCGTCGGTGTCAGCTTCCTCCGGGCTCGCGCGGCGGCGCCGCGGAACCGGCCTTCGCCGCCGCCTCCGCCTTGGCGAGCTCCGACTTCCGGTACGAGTAGGCGAAGTAGAAGACCATTCCGACGAGGAACCAGACGGCGAACCGCGCCCATGTCTGCCACTGCAGGAAGGTGATCAGCCAGATCGAGAAGATCACACCGAGCGCCGGCACCACGGGCATGCCGGGGCACCGGAACGTGCGCGGCAGGTCGGGCCGCCGGTAGCGCAGCACGATCACGGCGATGCACACCACGACGAAGGCCAGCAGGATGCCGATGTTGGTCAGTTCGGCGGCCTCGCCGATCGGCAGGAATCCGGCGATGGCGGCCGAGGCGAAGCCGACGATCCATGTCACGCGGGTCGGCACGTGCCGGGTCTCGTGCGTCTTCGCGAACCATTTGGGCAGCAGCCCGTCGCGGCTCATCGAGAACCAGACCCGGGTCACGCCCAGCATGAACGTGAACATGACGGTGAGGATGCCGATGATGGCGCCGACCGCGATCACGTCGGCGAGCCCGGACAGTCCCACCGACTGGAAGGCCGTGGAGAAGCCGCTCTCCCTGTCGATGTCGCGGTAGTTCTGCATGCCCGTCAGAACGAGGCAGGCGAGCACGTAGAGCACCATCGAGATGGCCAGCGAGTACACGATCGCCTTCGGCATGTGGCGCTGGGCGTCCTTGGACTCCTCGGCGGCCGTGGACATCGCGTCGTAGCCGAAGACCGCGAAGAACACCGTCGCCGCTCCCGTGAACGCCCCGCCCACGCCGTAGGGGAAGAACGGGTCGTAGTTGGCGGTGTCAATGTGCACCACGCCGACGGCGATGACGAGCAGGACGACGAGCACCTTGAGCACCACGACGCCCGTCTCGAAGCGGGCCGCGTTCTTGATGCCGAGGGTGAGGAGGTAGGCGATGAGCAGGCAGAGCAGCACGGCGAACAGGTCGATCCTGTGTCCGTCCCCGGTGCCGGGCGCGCCCAGCATCCAGGCCGGCAGCTCGGCGCCCATCGAGACGACGAGGAAGTTGAAGTACCCGGAGATGCCGATCGCCACGACGGCCACGATGGCGGTGTACTCCAGCAGGAGGTCCCAGCCGATGAACCAGCCCGCCAGTTCGCCGAGGACGGCGTACCCGTAGGTGTAGGCCGACCCGGCCTTCGGGATCATTCCCGCGAACTCGGCGTACGAGAAGGCGGCCGCCGCGCTGGCGACGCCCGCGATCAGGAACGAGACCAGCACGGCCGGACCCGCGGTGCCGTTGGCGACGGCACCGGCCAGGCTGAAGATGCCCGCGCCGATGATGCCGCCGACACCGATGGCGGTGAGCTGCCAGAGCCCGAGGGTGCGGGTCAGCCGTTGGTGGACATCGGCCTCCTCGATCTGCTCGATGGGTTTGCGGCGCAGAACTCCGTGCCCCATCCGGAACCCGGCCATGGGCGTCACCTCTTCACTGAAGGCGTCTCTGACGCCCGATCATGATGGCCGAGACGTCCCCTCGGCGGAAGGGGCCGCGCTGGTGTCGCGCGCGGATCCCGCGTTGGCCGGCGCAAAGATCGAGTCGGCCAAGTATGCCGGGATGGCGTATTTGTGATCTGTCATCACCAGGTAATGCGATGGTAAAGTCCTGGTAGTGGCGGTCGACGAGAATCACACCGCGGACACGGCGATCGCAGCACCCCGCGGCCGCCGCGCAGGACACCGGGACGCGAGGCCAGGCGCCCACCCCGGCACCCTGCCGACCGTCACACCACTGTCCATCTGACCCGACCACACCGCACCCCGGCGCTCGCCGCGGTGCAGGAGGCAGGCCATCATGCAGTCGCTCATCGACCACGCCAGGTCCTTCGCGGACCGTGTCGCCGCCGACGCGGAGGAGTTCACACGCCTCGCGGACGGCCAGGCGCCCGACGTCCTCTTCATCACCTGCTCGGACTCGCGCGTCGTCCCCGCGTGGTTCACCGGCGCCCGCCCCGGCGAGCTGTTCGAGCTCCGCACCGCCGGAAACATCGTTCCCCCCTACCCCGCGCAGGGCCGGCCCGCCGGCGAGGCGGCCACCATCGAGTACGCGCTGCGTGTGCTCCACGTCCGCGACATCGTCGTCTGCGGCCACTCCCACTGCGGCGCGGTGGGCGCCGTGGTCCGCGGCGACGACCTGTCCTCGGTGCCCGCCGTGCGGGCGTGGCTGGAGCACACCACCCGCGTGGAGCGCGGTACCGACGACTCCCCCGAGCTGGCCGGCGCCGTCCAGCAGCACGTGCTGGCGCAACTGGACACACTGCGCGGCTATCCCGCTGTCCAGGAGGGGCTCCAGGACGGCTCCCTGACACTGCACGGCTGGTACTACGAGGTGCACACCGGCACCGTCCGCGTCCACCGCCCCGGCACCGGGGCCGTGTTCGACCGGCTCTGAGGGCCGCGCAACCGGCGCTCTGAAGCGCCGAGTTGCCCACGCCCACAGCACAGGCGCCCCCACTGCCGTCCGTCGGGCGCACGGTCCGCCGTGCCCCGGCGGCACGAGCCGCCGCGCCGTGCCGAGCCCCCTCCCCCACCGCCTCGTCCGCGCACCGGCCCGCCACGGCCGGTCGGACCCGTACCCTGAGGACCCTCACCCGTGGTGTCACGTTCGCGTCTCCTCAGCGAGCCCCGCGTCGTACGGCGCGATCTGCTCGCCTCCCTCGTCGTCTTCCTCGTCGCCCTCCCGTTGTGCGTCGGCGTGGCCGTCGCCTCCGGCGTCCCCGCCGAACTGGGCTTGATCACCGGCATCGTCGGCGGTCTCGTCGTCGGTGCGCTGCCCGGCAGCACCCTCCAGGTCAGCGGCCCGGCCGCCGGTCTGACCGTGCTCGTCTACGAGACCGTCCAGGAGTTCGGGCTCGGCACGCTGGGCCCGATCGTCCTGGCCGCCGGACTGCTCCAAGTCGCCCTCGGCGCGGCCCGGTTCGGCCGCTGGTTCCGCGCGATCTCCGTCTCCGTGGTGCAGGGCATGCTCGCCGGGATCGGCCTGGTGATCGTGCTCGGCCAGCTGTACGCCATGGCGGACGTCTCCCAGCCCGGCAGCGGCCTCGGCAAGCTGGCCGGCCTGCCCGGTCTCGCCGCCGAGATCGCCACCCACGCCGCCGCCCTCACGGCCTTCCTCGTCGGCGCGGGCACCGTCGCCGTACTGGTCCTGTGGCCCCGGATGCCGGCGAAGGTCCGTGTCGTCCCGGGCCCGCTGGCGGCGGTGGCGCTGGCCACCGCCGCCACCGCCTTCACCGGTCTGTCCCCGGCGACGGTCGAGGTCAGCGGGCTGCTCCAGGCCGTCCGGCCGCCCGGCCTCGACGACTTCGCACAGCTCGGCAGCACGGCGGTCGTCGGCACGGTGCTCGCGTTCGCCCTCATCGCCTCGGCCGAGAGCCTGTTCAGCGCCGCGGCGGTGGACCGCATGCACAACGGGCCGCGCACCGATTACGACAAGGAGCTGGTGGCCCAGGGCGTGGGCAACACGCTGTGCGGAGCGCTCGGCGCGCTGCCGATGACGGCGGTCATCGTGCGCAGCGCGGCCAACGTCCAGGCCGGCGCCCGCACCCCGCTGTCCCGCATCGCGCACGGCCTGTGGCTGTTGCTGTTCGCGGCCCTGCTGCCGGCGGTCATCGGCGTCATCCCGCTGGCCGCACTCGCCGGTGTCCTCGTCCACGCCGGGTGCAAACTCGTCCCCGTCAAGGACCTCGTTCCGCTGTGGCGCGCACACCGCGGCGAGGCGGTCCTGCTGGCCGTCACGGCCCTGGCGGTCGTCGTCACGAACCTCTTCGAGGGCGTGATCCTCGGTCTGCTGCTCGCGGTGGTGAAGTCCGCGTGGGAGACCTCGCACGTCCAGCTGAGCACGCGCCGCCTGACCGGGGGCCGCATCGTGGTCACCCTGACGGGCAACGCGACCTTCCTGCGCCTGCCTCGCATCCTCGAACAGCTGGAAGAGCTGCCGCAGGACCAGCCGATCGAACTCGACCTCGCGCGCCTGCGCCACCTGGACCACGCCTGCCGGGTGGCCCTGGAGAACTGGGCGCACCGGCACAACCACCCCGAGACCGAGCCCGTACGGATCCGCCACGGGGAACCGACGGCCGCCCTGCTGCCCTGACGGGCCGCAGCCCCGCCGCCCGGCCTGTCCGGGCGGCGGGGATCGTCAGGGGAAGGTGAGCGTCTGGGCGAACAGTGTGACGACCACGAGGACGACCGGGAAGCACACCAGGAACATCGCGAAGGTGTAGCCCATGATGTCCCGCGCCTTCAGCCCCAGGATCGCCAGGGTCGGGAGCATCCAGAACGGCTGGAGCAGGTTGGCGCTCGCCTCGCCCAGGTCGTACACCACCACCATCCAGCCCTGGTGCACCTCGAGTTGGTTGGCCGCGTCCATCACGTACGGGGCCTCGATCACCCACTTGCTGCCGCCGCTCGGCACGAACACACCGAGGACGCAGGAGTAGACCGCGATGAGCGCCGGATAGAAGAAGGCGTTGGAGATGTCCGTCAGCCAGCCGGCGATGGTGGAGGACAGGCCGGTGAAGGCGATCATGCCGAAGATGCCGCCGTACAGCGGGAACTGGATCAGCACACCGGACGCGGCGGACACGCCCTCGCGTACGGCCGCGACGAGCCGCGCCGGCCGCCAGTGCAGGATCAGGGCGAGCAGGATGAGGATCAGGTTGACCGTGTTCAGGTCGAGGGCGCCCAGGGGATTGCCCGTCGCCGAGGCGAAGTAGCGGAACAGGTACCACACGCCGAGCAGGAAGATCAGGACGGCGAACGCGGGGCTGTGCTCCAGCCAGTCGCCGGGCCGGCGCGGCCCGGCGGCGCCGGTCTCCTCGCGCGTCTCCTCCAGCAGTGGCCGCAGGCGGATGCCCAGGTCCTCGGCCGTCTTCGCGGCCTCTGGCGAGGGAGCGAGGAACCAGGCGAGGACCACCGCGACCAGGAACACGACGGCGGTGGCGGCCATGCCCTGCCACAGGAAGATGGTCTCGGTGAGCGGGATCAGGCCCGAGCCGCGGCCTTCGGCGATGACCTTCTGCACCGCCTCGGGGCTCGCCCCGGCGCTGGCGACCTGGAGCGCGGCGGAGCCGGACAGGCCCTGCGCCCAGACGGTGCCGAGTCCGAGGAACGCCATCGCGCCGATCGCCCGGTAGTCGACACCGCGCACCAGCCGGGAGATCTCCTTGGCCAGGATCGCGGTGAAGATCAGGCTGAACGCCCAGTTGAGGTACGACGACACCATGGACACGGCGGCGGTGAACGCGATGGCGGCGCGCGGGCTCCTGGGGACTCTGGCGAGGCGGGAGATCAGCCGGGCGACGGGCCGGGACACCGCGACCGCGTAGCCCCCGATGATGATCATCGCCATCTGGAGCGTGAACTGGATGAGCGACCAGAAGCCCTTGCCCCAGGCGTCCACGAGCCCGTATCCGGTGGTCGCCGTGGGATCGTCGGGCGCCCCGGTGACGGGGGCACCGGTCAGCAGGCCCAGTGCGAGGACCACGAAGGTGCCGACGAGGACGAAGCCGAAGGCGTCGGGCAGCCAGCGCTCGGTGGCGGCGGTGAATCGCAGGGCGATGCGGGCGAGGACGTTCTCGCCCGTGTCGTCCGTGGTCCGCCCGGTCCTCGTCACAGCCATCCCGCATCTCCTCACACCGCGCAGCCTGGGCGCATCACGCGCACCGCGGACCAGGAAGGTAGAGCAGGACGACGTCGATCACTATGGGCCGGGAGCCCATAGACCGTGCGGTGGTCATGGTGGACGGCCCTGTGGGGCGCGATCGGTGGCCGGGCGGCGCTTGCCCGGGAGGCCGCAGGGACAGCACACGATGGCATCGGGACATATCAATGAATGGGGCGATAATGCTGCAACCATTCCCCTTCGAGGTGTGTCTCCGTCAGTGACACCGCAGTCCCCGCACAGGAAGAAACGGGGGACACCATGCACCACCAGTCCCGGCTCGCGGCCGCCGCCGCTGCCATCCTCCTCACCGCCGGGATCGGGTCGACGATCCCCGCGTCCGCCTCGCAGTCCGCCGCACCGTCAAAGGCTCCGACGACCGCGCTCGTCACCAACGCACGCTGGGGCGGCCACAGCACCTTCGACCGGATCGTCATCGACATCCGCGGCAAGGTGCCGCCCGTCACCGTGCAACCGGTGAAGAAGCTGTACTACGACGGCCTCGGGACCAGGGTCCCGCTCGCCGGAAAGCACTTCCTGGAGATCAGGCTCTCGCCTGCCGCCGCACACGACGACCACGGCAGGTCCGTCTACAAGGGCCCCAAGCTCACCAAGATCTGGCTCCCCTCCCTGAAGGGCCTCGCCCTCACCGGCGACTTCGAAGGAGTGGTCACCCTGGGAGCCGCGTTCAACACCAAGCCCACCTACACGACCCGCGTACTCCACTCGCCGGAGCGCTTCGTGATCGACATCCGGCACGCGCCACCGGTCTGCGGCCGGTGACAGCACGGGGGTCCCGGTCTCCCGCACCGGGACCCCCGCCCGGCGGGGCCGTGCGGTCCCGCGCCTCTGGTCCGCCCGGTGCATTCCGCCCATGTCGTACGGGGATCGCCGCGCCCGCCGGGGGGCCGGACCCTATCGTGCCCGCATGAGTGCACACTTCGATGTCGTGGTCCTCGGGGCCGGTCCCGGCGGCTACACGGCGGCGGTCCGATGCGCCCAGCTCGGAATGTCGGTGGCAGTGGTCGAGGAGCGGTACTGGGGAGGCGTGTGCCTGAACGTGGGGTGCATCCCCTCGAAAGCGCTGCTGCGCAATGCCGAACTGGCCCATCTGTTCACGCACGAGGCCGGGACCTTCGGGATCCGTGTCGAGGGGCAGGTCCGCTTCGACTACCAGGAGGCGTTCCAGCGCAGCCGGAAGGTGGCCGAAGGACGCGTCCGCGGTGTGCACTACCTCATGAAGAAGAACGCCATCACCGAGTACGACGGGACGGGCTTCTTCACCGACGCGCACACCCTGCTGGTCCGGGCCGCCGACGGCACGGAGCAGAGCGTCGGCTTCGACCACTGCGTCCTCGCCACCGGGGCCACGACGCGCCTGCTGCCCGGCACGAGCCTGAGCGAACGCGTGGTGACGTACGAGGAACAGATCCTCAGCGACCGGCTGCCCGGCACCGTCATCATCGCCGGAGCGGGAGCGATCGGCGTCGAGTTCGCGTACGTGCTGCACAACTACGGCGTACAGGTGACGCTCGTGGAGTTCCTCGACCGGGTCGTCCCGCTGGAGGACGAGGAGGTCTCGGCGGAACTGGCCCGCCGGTACCGCAAGCTGGGGGTCAACGTCCTGACGTCGACGCGCGTCGAGGCGATCGACGACTCGGGGCCGCAGGTGCGGGTGCATGTGACGACGGGCGGGCAGCGCCAGGTGCTCGAGGCCGACAAGGTGCTCCAGGCCATCGGGTTCCGGCCGCGGGTGACCCATTACGGCCTGGAGAACACCGGTGTGCGGCTGACCGATCGGGGGGCGGTCGATGTGGACGGCCGCTGCCGCACGAGCGTTCCCCACATCTTCGCGATCGGTGACGTCACGGCGAAGCTGATGCTCGCGCACGCCGCCGAGGCCATGGGCATCGTCGCAGCCGAGACCATCGCGGACGCGGAGACCATGGAACTCGACTACACGATGATCCCCCGCGCCACCTACTGCCAGCCGCAGATCGCCAGCTTCGGCTGGACCGAGGCCCAGGCGCGGGAACGCGGCTTCGACGTGCGGGTGCAGAAGTTCCCCTTCACCGCCAACGGCAAGGCCCACGGCCTCGGCGACCCCGCCGGCTTCGTGAAGATCCTCAGCGACGGCCGGCACGGCGAGCTGCTGGGGGCCCATCTCATCGGCCCGGAGGTCACCGAACTGCTGCCGGAACTGACGCTGGCGCAGCAGTGGGACCTGACGGTGCATGAAGTGGCCCGTAACGTCCACGCCCACCCGACCCTGGGCGAGGCGGTGAAGGAAGCGGTGCACGGCCTGGCCGGCCACATGATCAACATGTAGTGGCTCCGGTCCGCGCCGCCCTCACGGACCGGGCAGCGGCTGCTGGGTCCAGATGGTCTTCCCGTGGCGTGTGTAGCGGCTCCCCCAGCGTTCGGTGAGCTGAGCGATCAGGAAGAGGCCGCGTCCGCCTTCCTCGGTGGCCTGGGCCCGCCGCATCCTGGGCTGGGTGCTGCTCGCGTCGGAGACCTCGCAGAACAGTGCGCCCGCCCGGATGAGCCGGAGCTCGACGGGGCCGCCGCCCGCGTAGCGGATGGCGTTGGTGACCAGTTCGCTCGCCACGAGTTCGGTGGTGAAGGAGAGTTCGTCCAGGCCCCAGCGGGACAGCTGCCGCACCACCAGGGTGCGCGCGTGCGCGACCACCGCGGGGTCCGCCTCCAGCCGCCATGTCGCGCAGTCGTCGGGGGCGATCACGCGCGTACGGGCCAGCAGCAGCGTCACGTCGTCCGACAGGGGGCGCGGGGCGAGACGTGACACGATCTGCCGGCCGGCGTCCTGGAGCGGGTGGCCGGGTGCGCCCGCGCGGGGCAGCAGGGAGGCGAGGGTCGCCATCCCCTCGTCGAGGTCGGCGCGGCCCCGCTCGACCAGGCCGTCCGTGTACAGGGCGAGGACGCTGTCCTCCTCGACCTCCGTCTCCAGGGGTTCGAACGGCAGGCCGCCGACTCCCAGGGGCGGTCCCGGGCTGACGTCCAGATAGCCGACGGTCCCGTCCGGGCGCAGCAGGGCGGGCGGGGGGTGCCCGGCGCTGGCCACGACGCAGTGCCGCGTCACGGGGTCGTACGTCATGTACAGGCAGGTCGCGCCGTACGAGTCGTATGCCGTGCGCGGAGCGTGGTCGTGCGCGCCGGCCGCGTCGGCGGTCTCGTCCGTGAGCTGGGAGACGAGGTCGTCGAGGTGGGCGAGCAGTTCGTCGGGTTCCAGATCGAGGTCGGCCAGCGTCCGGACCGCGGTGCGCAGCCGTCCCATCGTCGCTGTGGCCTGCAGACCATGGCCCACCACGTCGCCCACGACGAGGGCGACCCGTGCCGAGGACAGCCGGATGACGTCGAACCAGTCGCCGCTGACGCCGGTCGCGGTGTCCGTCGGCAGGTAGACGCTGGCGCTGCGGACGGCGACGGTGTCGGCCGTCGTGGGCGGCAGCAGGCTGCGCTGGAGGCTCACGGCGGCGTGACGTTCGCGCGCGTAGCGGCGTGCGTTGTCCACGACGAGTGCGGCACGGGAGGCGATCTCGTCGAGCAGGGCCATGTCGTCCTTCTCGAAGGGGGTGCGCGGGCCGGTGCGCCACACCGTGACCCGGCCCAGGAGCCGCCCTCTGGCCCGCAGCAGTGCGCTCATCCCGGAGTGGGCGCCCTCGGGGCCGGGCGGCGTGGCGTCTGCCGCGCTCCCGGTCCGCGCGCCCGCGGCGGCCGCGCGGTCGGCCGGCCGGGGCCGGTCGGCGGACCACATCCGGCGGGAGGGCCGGTCGCCGGCGTCGACGGACACAGGGGCGCCGACCCCCAGGGGGTCTCCGCCCGGCCCGGCCGCGGCCGCCCGGCGCAGCAGGTGCTGCC
Organism: Streptomyces sp. NPDC049597; assembly: GCF_040675505.1. Lineage (NCBI taxonomy): Bacteria > Bacillati > Actinomycetota > Actinomycetes > Kitasatosporales > Streptomycetaceae > Streptomyces > Streptomyces sp. NPDC049597. The sequence continues at coordinate 114,072 of NZ_JBFAOY010000016.1, read as the reverse complement.
CCTCCTCGTGCACCTCCGGTTCCTCGTGCGCGAACACGGACTCGGCGATGTCGAGTGCCGCCGCGTCGGCCAGGGCGGGAACGAGGACGTCCACCAGGTCGCCGGTCGTCTCCGCCAGCGAGAGGGAGTTGCCGAGGACGGCGGTGGCCCTGTGCAGCAGGTCGAGCCGTTCGCGCGCCCGCCGCTGCTCCGTCACGTCGACGAACAGGGCCGTGACGCCCATGACGCGGCCCTGCGGGTCCTGGAGCCGGAAGGCGGACAGGGCCACGATGCGGCCCGCGCCGGGGTCCACGCGGGTGCGGACGAGGATCTCCGTGCCGACCTGCGGGGTCCCGGTGGCGAGCACCTGACGCAGCAGACCGTCGATGCTCCGCGCGTCCTCGTCCCGGAGGAAGGCGGCGAGCCGCAGCCCGCCGAGGTCGTCGGGCACGCCCGTGTACGGGAGGAGGTGCGTGTTCGTCCTCTCCAGCCGCAGATCCGTGTCGAACATCGCGAGCCCCACGCGGTCCTGGAGGAACAGCTCCTCCAGGAAGGCGTGGGCCTGGCGCCATTTCGCCATCAGGGACCGGGGCACGGCGAGGACCAGGAGGCGGGCGTCGCGCCCGCCGGTCCGCCCCTGGTCGAGGGGAAGCACGCGGAACAGCACCTCCGCCTCCTCTCCCCCGCCCTTGCGCACCACGGCGCTGCCCTCCCAGACCGGGCCGTCCCGCTGGGCGAGGACGTCCGGCCAGCAGGAGGGGTCGGCCAGCAGTTCGCGGACCCGACGGCCCGACAGGTCGTCGGCCGGGCGGTTCAGCAGGGTTTCGGCCGCCGGTGTGCAGCCGAGGACGGTTCCGGTGGCGTCCACCACGAGTCCGGCCGTGTTCTGCGCGTCGAGTGGATCGTCGTTGCCGCGAGCCGTGCGCATCAGCCCAGGGCCCGGTCGAGGTTGAACGCGGCGCTGATGAGCGCCAGATGGGTGAACGCCTGCGGGAAGTTGCCGATCTGCTCGCCGGTGCGGCCGATCTCCTCGGCGTACAGGCCGAGGTGGTTGGCGTAGGTGAGCATCTTCTCGAAGGCGAGCCGGGCCTCGTCCAGGCGCCCGGCGCGGGCGAGCGCCTCGACGTACCAGAAGGAGCAGATCGAGAACGTGCCTTCCTCGCCCCGCAGTCCGTCCGGACTGGCCTGCGGGTCGTAGCGGTACACCAGGGAGTCGGACACCAGGTCCTCGCCGAGCGCGTCGAGGGTGGACAGCCATTTGGGGTCCGTCGGGGAGATGAACTTGGCGAGCGGCATCATCAGGACGGCCGCGTCGAGCACGTCCTCGCCCTCGTGCTGGACGAACGCCTTGCGCTCGGCGGACCAGCCGCGCTGCATGATCCGCCGGTAGATCGTGTCGCGTACGCCGCCCCAGCGGATCATGTCGGCCGGCAGGCCGCGGTGTGTGGCGACCCTCATCGCGCGCTCGATCGCGACCCAGCACATCAGCTGCGAGTACAGGAACCTCTTGCGGCCGCCGCGGGTCTCCCACACCCCCTCGTCGGGCTGGTCCCAGTTCTCGCAGACCCAGTCGACCAGCTCGACGACGGTGTCCCAGTGCCGGCTGGAGAGCGGCTGTCCCCATTTGTCGTAGAGGTACAGGCAGTCGACGAGCGCGCCGTAGACGTCCAGTTGGAGCTGGCCGACGGCCCCGTTGCCGATACGGACCGGGGCCGAGCCCAGGTGACCCTCGAGATGCCCGAGTTCCTCCTCGGGCAGCTCACGGCGGCCGTCGATGCCGTACATGATCTGCAGCCGGCAGTCCGACTCCGCCGGGGCGAGGGCCTTGTCGGAGAGGAAGTTGACGAACGCTTCGGCCTCGTCCGTGAAGCCCAGCCTGAGGAGGGCGTAGATGCAGAAGGCTGCGTCGCGGACCCAGACGTACCGGTAGTCCCAGTTGCGCTCGCCGCCGATCTGTTCCGGCAGGCTGGTCGTCGGCGCGGCCACGAGGGCGCCGGTCGGCGCGTAGGTGAGCAGCTTGAGGGTGAGCGCGGAGCGGTGCACCATCTCCCGCCAGCGGCCGCGGTAGCGGGACCCGGACAGCCAGCGGCGCCAGTACCGCACGGTGGCGTCGAACAGGTCCTCCGCCTCGGTGAGCGCACAGGGCCGCGGCTCGACCGTGCCGCCGATCCGGTCCAGCGCGAAGACCGCGGAGTCGCCTTCGAGGAGTTTGAACGAGGCGCGGACGTCCGGGCCGTCGATCTCGACCGGCACGGTGGACGTCAGAGCGAGCGAGAGGTCCGCGGAGTCGAAGACCGTCTGTCCCTGCCGGGTGCGGACGGTGTGGCTCTGCCGGCCGTAGTCGAACCGGGGCGCCACCCGCGCGGTGAAGGGCAGCGATCCGCGGACGCACAGCACGCGGCGGATCAGACGGTGCCGGTCGGCCTCACGCGAGTCGTCGACGACGGGCATGAAGTCCTGGATCTCGCCGACGCCGTCGTCCGCGTAGAAACGGGTGATCAGGATGTTGGTGTCGGGGAAGTAGAACTGCTTCGTGCGGACCGGCACGTCGGGGGCGAGGGCGAACGAGCCGCCGCGGTCGGCGTCCAGGATCGACGCGAAGACACTGGGCGCGTCGAAGCGTCCGCAGCAGTACCAGTCGATGGTGCCGTTCGTGCCGATGAGCGCCGCGCTGCGCAGGTCGCCGATGAGCCCGTGCTCGGCGATGGGGAGGTACCTCGGCGCGCCCGCCCTGCTGGGGCGCGCACTCGTGGCTCCGGCAGTCACGCGAGCCTCCCATGACGTCGCAGGACACCCGCGTTTCAGTCTAGGACCGCCTCTTGGCGGCGGCGACCCGCGCCGGTCCGGACGGGCGGGGGCCGTGTCAGCCCCGGTCCTCCTCCCCCGTCGGCCTCGCGATGCCCTTGCCGGGCTCCACGGCGTCGCGGCGGCCGCGCCAGCGGGCTTCGTCGAGCTGAGAGAGGCCGGGGTGGTGCAGGTCGAAGGCGGGCGATTCCGAGCGGATCCGCGGCAGTGTGGTGAAGTTGTGGCGGGGCGGGGGGCAGGAGGTGGCCCATTCGAGGGAGCGCCCGTAGCCCCAGGGGTCGTCGACGTCCACGCGCTCGTTCGCCTTCGCGGTCTTCCACACGTTGTAGAAGAACGGCAGTGTCGAGATCCCGAGCAGGAAGGCTCCGATGGACGAGAGCGTGTTGAGCGCCGTGAAGCCGTCGGCGGCGAGGTAGTCGGCGTAGCGGCGGGGCATGCCTTCGGCGCCCAGCCAGTGCTGCACGAGGAAGGTGGTGTGGAAGCCGACGAACAGCGTCCAGAAATGGATCTTCCCGAGGCGTTCGTCCAGCAGGGTGCCGGTCATCTTGGGCCACCAGAAGTAGAAGCCGGCGAACATGGCGAAGACGACCGTGCCGAAGACGACGTAGTGGAAGTGGGCCACGACGAAGTAGGTGTCGGTGACGTGGAAGTCCATCGGCGGCGACGCGAGGACGATGCCCGTCAGGCCGCCGAAGAGGAAGGTCACGAGAAAGCCCATGGACCACAGCATCGGCGTCTCGAAGGACAGGGACCCGGTCCACATCGTGCCGATCCAGTTGAAGAACTTGACCCCGGTCGGCACGGCGATGAGGAACGTCATGAAGGAGAAGAACGGCAGCAGCACGGCGCCAGTCGCGAACATGTGGTGGGCCCACACCACCACGGACAGACCGGTGATGGCGATGGTGGCGCCGACGAGCCCCACGTAGCCGAAGATCGGCTTGCGCGAGAACACCGGGATGATCTCGGTGATGATGCCGAAGAACGGCAGCGCGATGATGTAGACCTCGGGATGGCCGAAGAACCAGAACAGGTGCTGCCACAGCAGCGCCCCGCCGTTCTCCGGGTTGAACACCTGGGCGCCGAATCGGCGGTCCGCCTCCAGGACCAGCAGGGCGGCCGCGAGGACCGGAAACGCCATCAGGACCAGCACCGAGGTGAACAGCACGTTCCAGGTGAAGATCGGCATCCGGAACATCGTCATGCCCGGGCCCCGCAGGCAGATGATCGTGGTGACGAAGTTGACCGCGCCGAGGATCGTGCCGAACCCGGCCAGTGCGAGCCCCATGATCCACAGGTCCCCGCCGACGAACGGGGCGCGCTCGCCGCCGCTGAGCGGCGTGTAGGCGGTCCAGCCGAAGTCCGCCGCCCCCTGCGGTGTCAGCAGGCTGCTCACCACGATCAGACCCCCGAAGAGGAACAGCCAGAAGGACAGCATGTTCAGCCGGGGGAACGCGACGTCTGGCGAGCCGATCTGCAGCGGCATGACGGCGTTGGCGAATCCCGCGAACGTGGGCGTGGCGAAGAGCAGCAGCATGATCGTGCCGTGCAGGGTGAACGTCTGGTTGTACTGCTCGCTGCTGACGATCTGGAGGCCCGGCCGCGCCAGCTCCGCGCGGAGCAGCAGCGCCATCACGCCGCCGATGACGAAGAAGAGGAACGACGCGATCAGGTACAGGTGCCCGATCTTCTTGTGGTCGGTGGTGGTGATCCACGAGATCACCGCCTGGCCTCGTCCGCGGTGGGGAACCGGAACCGGTGTGACGGTCTGCTCGGTCGGCGTCGCCATGGAAACCCTTCCGTGTCGGGCGGGGCGGAGCACGGCGCGGCGGGCGGTCGGCCGGACACGGCGTGCCGGTCTCCTGACTACCCCGAGTCCTCGACGTGACGCCCGCCGAAACGGCGGCGCATAAGAGTGACCCTGCGGGCCGAAGCCGTCGGCGGCAGGACGGTCGCGTTCGGTCCCGTCGCCGCCCGGGCGGGCGTACCGGGTGGTGCGGCGGTGATCTCGGCGATGCGCCGGGCCGGTTCCCCGGGGGCGCGCGGCCCGGACCGCGTGACCGGCCGTCAGCCGGACGATGATCTCGACGGCCTCGGTCGGCGCCGCGACAGGGGTACGAGGACGGCTCCGGAGGAGTGGCGCCGTGCGGCGCATATCCTCACTCGGGGCATGCCGAGTGGAGGGCCGTAGAGGTGGCGGAGAGCAGGAAGAGCGTTTCGGGCGGCACGGAAGGCGGCTCGCGTCCCTCCGCCTCGCTCAGCGCGCGGGCGCGCGAGGCCGTGCGGCAGCGCATCGTCGACCGGCGTTACCCGCAGGGCGCGCGCCTGGTCGAGCGCGAGGTCGCCGAGGAGCTCAGCATGTCGCGCGTCCCGGTCCGCGAGGCCCTGCGGGCGCTGGTCGCCGAGGGCCTGCTGGAGCTGCTGCCGCACAGCGGGGTGCGGGTTCGCCGCCTGGAACGGGCCGACGTGGAGCACCTGTACGAGGTGTGGGAGCCGCTGGCCATCCAGGCGTCGCGGCTCGCGGCGCGGGCGGCGGCCGGTGACCCCGAGGGGCTCGCCGCCCTGGAGGCGACGCTCCGGCAGGCCGAGCAGGCGGCCGCGGACGACGCCGGGGAACGCGAGGTGGCCGCGCACACGGCGTTCCACGAGGGCGTGGTGACGCTGTCGGGCAACCCCCTGCTGGCCCGCACGATGGATCAGCTGAGCTGGCAGCTCCAACTGCTGTTCGGCATGCGCGAGGAGCCCGCGCACATGCGTGCCCAGCACGCCGACATGTTCCGCCACATCGCGCTGGGCGACGCGGAGGCCGCCGCGGCGAGCACGCTGCTGCATGTGCGCGACAGCAGGACGGTGGCCCTGCGCTCCCTCTTCGGCAACAGCTCCCGTTGAGCTGTTTGTATACCAACGCAGAAATCGCCAGTGCGCAAGTCCCATCCGAACCGCTTCCCGCCTACCTCTTCGACACCGCCCTTGCCGCTCGCGATCAGCTTGGTATACAAACTGGGGAACCCGCCGTACCTACTCCCCCGGGGAACCGCCATGTGTGTCGACGCCGTCCCGCCTCCCTCCAGCCGACTGACCCGCCGCGGGATCCTCGCGGGCGCCGCCGCGCTCGCCGGCACCGTCGCGGTGGCCTCCTCCTCCGCGACCGCGACGGCAGCGGCGGCGGCCGGCCGGAACGGTCCGGCCGGAGGCGGCAGGGCGGCGGGCGGCGACCTCGTGGTCCGCGGCGGCACACTGCTCGACCCGGCGACCGGCGAGGTCACCGAGGACGCGGTCGTCGTCATCAAGGACGGCGTGGTGCTGGCGGCCGGGTCCCGGGCGGCCACGGAGGTGCCCGAGGGCGCGGACGTCCTCGACGCCCACGGCCGGTGGATCCTGCCCGGCCTGATCGACGCGCACATCCACCTGAGCACGGTGGCCGAGGCCCGTGACGCGGTCCGCCTGGGCGTGACCAGCGCGCGCAGCGGCTCGACGAGCTTCTACCAGGACATCGCCGTACGGGAACTGGCCCGCCACACCCCGGTCCAGGCGCCCCGGCTGCGGGCCGCGGGCGTCTTCGTCACACCGCACCTCGGCGACACGGTGCTCGCCGACCCCGACCTCACCCCGCTCGTCCGCCTCCAGGACGGCGTCCGCTCCGCCGAGGCACTGCGCCGGGTCGTCGAGGTGAACCTGGCGCGCGGCGCCGACGTCGTCAAGACACGCGTCAACGAGCGCGCCGGGCTGCCCGACCAGGATCCGCTGACGCAGGTGTACTCGTACGAGCAGCTCTCCGAGGTCGTGGCCGCGGCCCGGCGCGGAGGCAAGGGCGTCCTGTGCCACAGCTACAGCGAGAAGGGCTGCCACGACGCGGTCACGGCCGGCATCCGCTCCCTGGAGCACGGCGTGTTCGTCGGCGAGCGCACCCTGCACGAGATGCGACGCCGGGATACGTACTTCACTCCCACACTCACCGCCATCGCCGGACTGGCCGCGTCGCCGGACCCGGTGCTCGCCGAGCGCGGCCGCACCTTCCTGCCGGTGCTCAAGCGCGCGGTCCTGGCCGCGCACGAGCTGGGTGTGCCGCTGGCGGCGGGCACCGACTCGGCGGGCGGGACCGTCGACCCCGTGGGCCGTGAGGTCGAGTTGATGCGGGAGGCCGGTCTGCCGGCGCTCGACGCGATCCGTACGGCCACGACCGGCGCCGCCCGTCTGCTGGGCCTGGAGCGCACGGCGGGCCGGCTCGCGCGGGGGTTCGCGGGCGACGTGATCGTCGTGGACGGTGACCCGCTGGCGGACGTGTCGGTGCTGAAGAAGCCGGTACGAGTCGTCCGGGCGGGCATCGCGCTCTGAGCCGGTCCGGGCCGTGAACGCCGGGGCGGGCGGGCCGTTGGGTCCCTGCCCGCCTCTGGCCACCGCTCCCGCACGTACCGCCCGCCGGCGCCGCCCGTTCCCCGGCCCTCGGCATCCCCTCGCCCTCTGCCGCCACCACCGACGCCGACACCGGCGTTCCGCCCCACCCTCACCGCCGCGATCCGCCCCCGCCGAAGTCGAAGGAGTCCGCATGACACCGCCCTCGCATTCCGCCAACGGCCTGTCCCGCCGCCGTGTGATCGCCGGCGCCGCCGCCATGGCCGGCACCACCGCGGCGCTGTCCGCCACCGGCTCGCAGGCCCGGGCCCAGGCCGCCTCCGCTCCTGCCCCCGCCCCGCAGCCGCACGGCGGCCGCCCGTCCAGGGCCGTGGTCTTCCGGAACGTACGTCCGTTCGGAGTACGGACCCCCCTGGATCTGACGGTCGTCGACGGCCGGATCTCCGACCGGCCCGCGCCGCCCGGCGCCCAAGTGGTCGACGGCGACGGCCGTACCGCGCTCCCCTCGCTCGTGGACGCGCACATCCATCCCGACAAGACGACCTGGGGCGGCTCCTGGGTGTCGCGCAAGCCGGCGAGCGGCATCGCCGACTACGTCGCCCAGGACGTGGAGTTGTTCCGCAGCCAGAGCCGGCCCGTCGCGGAACGCGCGTACGGCCTGATGGCCCATGCCGTGACCCGGGGCACCCGTGCGATGCGTGCCCACGCGGACGTGGCCCCGGCGTACGACCTGGCCGGCGTCGAAGGCGTGGGCACGGCCCGCGAGCGGCTGCGGCACGCGCTCGACGTCCAGATCGTGGCCTTCCCGCAGCACGGCGTGATCCGCACTCCCGGAACGGCGGAGCTGCTGGAGGAGGCGGCGCGTACCGGAGCCGTCGACCTGATCGGCGGCATCGATCCGATCGGCTTCGACCAGGCGCTCGACGAGCAGCTCGACCTGGTCTTCGGCATCGCGGACCGGCACGGCGTCGGCGTCGACATCCACCTGCACGACCGCGGCGAGAAGGGGCTCACGGCGCTGCGCGGCATCATCGACCGCACGCGGGCGCTGTCCCTGCGGGGCAAGGTGACCGTCAGCCACGTGTTCTGCCTGCCGGGGCTGGACGACCGCGAACTGGCCGCGGTCGCCTCCGACATGGGGGACCTGGGCATTTCGCTGACCACGGTGGCGCCGTCCGACTCTCTGGTCCTCCCCGTCGCGCGGCTGCGGGAGCACGGCGTGGACGTCGGGCTGGGATCCGACGGTGTGCGCGACTCGTGGAGCCCGTTCGGCAACGCGGACATGCTGCACCGTACGCATCTGCTGGGCTGGGTCAGGGACGTACGCCTCGACGAGGAGCTGACGGACTGCTACCGCGTGGCCGCCCACGGCGGCGCGGACGTTCTGGGACTCGCCCACGCGGACTTCGCTCCCGGGGCTCCGGCCGACTTCGTCCTCGTACGCGGCGAGTGCCTGCCGCAGGTGGTGATGGACATGCCGCGGCGGGACATGGTCGTCCACGGCGGACGCGTCGTGGCGCGCGACGGGGAACTGGCCAACGCCTGAACCGGCTCGTGACCCGCAGGGCGTCGCCGCCCGAATGGCTGGTCCTGATCGGTTCCGTGCGACACGGCTGCTAGAAACGCCTCGTCGGACACCGAGGACGAGGCACACGGGCGGCGGCTGCGGTTCTGCTCGGCGGAGGAACGGACCATGGCGGAATTCGAGATCCGGAACGCGAGCGCACTCGACATCGCGCTGATGAGGGAGTGGGCCAATGAGGAGGGCTGGAATCCGGGCGACTCCGATCCCTGGGCGTTCAGCGTCGCCGACCCGCACGGCTTCCTGGTCGGGCGCCTCGACGGTGAGCCGGTGGGGTGCATCTCGGCCGTGCGCTACGGCTCCGGATTCGGCTTCGTCGGCTTCTACATCACCCGCCCCTCGGTGCGCGGACAGGGGTACGGCATCCGGCTCTGGCGCGCCGGGACGGCACGTCTGGCCGAACGGGTCGTCGGGCTCGACGGGGTCGTCGACCAGCAGGACAACTACCGCCGGTCCGGTTTCCGCCACGCCTGGAACAACGTCCGCTTCGAAGGTGTGCCGCCCCGGGGCGACGCGGCGACGCCGGCGGCGGTGGAACTGGTCGACGCCCGTTCCCTTCCCTTCGGCCTGCTCGCCGCGTACGACCGGCGGTTCTTCCCCGAGGCGCGGCACGCGTTCCTGGCGGCCTGGGTCGGTCTGCCCGGTCGCACGGCGGTCGCCGCGCTGCGGGACGGCGCCTTGCAGGGGCTCGGCGTCATCCGCCCCTGCAGCGGCGCCTCGCGCATCGGTCCGCTCTACGCGACTGACGCGGATGTGGCGGCCGCCCTGGTCCACGCGCTCGCGGCCACCGCTCCCGGCACGGCCGTGGCCGTCGACGTCCCCGACCACAACGCGGCGGCCCTGGACCTGATGCCGCAGCTCGGGCTCGCGCCCGGCTTCGAGACGGCCCGCATGTACACCGGCCCGGCCCCCGAGACCGACCGGTCAGGGCTGTTCGGCGTCACCAGCCTCGAACTCGGCTGACCGCCGCGGCCGGGTCGGGCGTGCGGCCTCGGCCGCCGCGGTTCCGCGACCCCGTCACGACGCCGCCCGTCCCGGCACCCGTGGCCGGCGCGCCGCGCGGCCCTCTGTGCCCCCGCCGCCCTCCGTCCCCGCAAGCAGCGCCGCGGGGCGGACCTGTACGGTGCCCGCGGTGCGGTGTTCGACCGGGCCAGTCGTCGGGGAACCGCTGACGACACTCCTGCGCCGCATTCCGCGCACGGCACGATCAGTGGATCTTCACAACTGCGCGACGGCTTCGACGCCTTCCCACAGCCTCGGCCGGGCAGCATAGTGGCCCCATCGCCCGGCCGTGCGCCGGGCGATGGCCCCCATGGCACGCACCGCCAGTTCCACCAGGCCCCAAAGGAAGAGGACGACCCCCCGTGACACCTCACAGCGGCACTTTCGGATCCGCCGGCGAGCGTCTGCTGCAAAACCACCTCGGCAGCGCGGAACGGGCCGCCGGCTTCTACGGACGCCAGGTACAACCTCAGCTCACGCCCCAGATGCGGGACTTCATACGCCAGCAGAACATGGTCTTCATCTCGACGGCCGACGCCGGCGGAGAGTGCGACGCCAGCTTCCGGGCCGGCCCACCGGGTTTCGTCGTCGACCTGGACCAACGCACCCTGACGTACCCCGAGTACCGTGGCAACGGCGTCCTCGCCAGCGCCGGGAACATCACGGAGAACCCGCATATGGGCCTGCTGTTCATCGACTTCACCCACCATCACATCGGGCTCCACGTCAACGGCAGGGCGCTGCTGCGCACCGACGAGGAGCAGCGGCGGACGTATCCGCGGCTCCCTGTCGACACGGCGCCGGGGCGCCGCCCCGACCTGTGGGTGCACCTCGTCGTGGAAGAGGCGTACGTGCACTGCTCGAAGCACATCCCGCACCTGGAACCCGCCCAGCGGCCACGGCTCTCCCCCGACAGCCGTCCCAAGGACGCCGACTACTTCGTCGCCCCGCGCCCGTCCGCTCCGCCGTCCCCGGCACCCGTCCCGGTCCCGGCCCGGCAGTACGGCTACGGACGTTAGGTCCTCTCTCTCAACAGGTGCTCTCCCTCAAGAGGACCTATGCGGTCCGCCGTACGGCGAGCAGGGCGACGTCGTCGATGCGGCCCGGATCGTCCTGGCCGGCGAGGAACTCCGCCAGGGCCGCGAGATCCACGTCGCCGCCGCGAACCGTCGTCCGCAGCCAGCCCCTGATGTCGTCCGCCATGCGGCGCACGCACGTGTCGATGTCGGCGTCCCGGCGCTCGACGAGGCCGTCGGTGAACAGCACCAGGGCCTCGCCCCGGCCGAGGCTTGCCGCCGTCGTCGGGTAGTGGGCCTGCGGGTCCACGCCGAGCGGCGGACCGCCCGCGAGACGGATCTCGTCGACGTCGCCCGGGCGCACACGCATCGGATGGGGGTGTCCGGCCCGGGCGCCGTGCAGCGTGCCGTCGACGGGATCGAGGACGAGGTACGCGCAGGTCGCGAAGCGGTCGGTTTCCAGGTCGCACAGCACGCGGTTGACCCGGGCCAGGATCGTTCCGGGTGCGAGGGCCGCTTCGGCGCAGGTCCGCAGCGCGACGCGCAACTGCCCCATGACGGCGGAGGCATGGGCGTCGTGGCCCTGGACGTCGCCGATGACGAGGGCCGCCGTTCCGTCGCTGAGGGGCAGCACGTCGTACCAGTCCCCGCCGATGTGCATGCCGCGGGTCCCGGGAAGGTAGCGGGACTGCGCGCTGAGCGCGGAGAGCGTGGGCAGGTGGCGCGGGAGCATGGCCTCCTGCAGGTCGGTGGCACGCTGGTGCTCGGCGTCGAACAGCTGCGCGCGCTCCAGGCTCTGGGTGAGGATGACGGCGACCGCCGTGTAGAAGGTGCGTTCTCCCGCGTCGAAGTGGCGGGGCCCGGCGAAGGCGATCAGGCACGCCCCGGTGACGTGGTCGGCCGACCCGAGGGACAGCACCACCCAGGACCTCGGCGGCAGCGGGCCGGCGACGGCGAGGCCGGGGACGTGCGACAGGGAGTGCCGCGTGAGGTCCTCGATGAACAGCGGTTCGTCCTGGGTGGCGGCGAAGGCCATCATCGCGTGGGCCGGTTCGCGCAGGCGCTCCAGGACAGGGCCGACACGGGTCTCGCCCACGATGTCCAGGCGGCCGTCGTCCGCGATGCCGAGGACCAGGTTCTCGGCGCCGAGGGCGGGGCGCGCCAGATCCGTCATGACCTGGGTGACGTCGCGCACCGTGACCGCCTTGGACAGGGCACGGGTGAGCGTGAACAGGAAGGCGTCGCGGGAGGTGTCCGGCGAGACATGGGCGGCGGTCGACGTGGCGGCGCCGCCCGTGGTCTCGTAGACGAACCCGAGCGCCCGGGACGGGCGGCCCGTGTGGTCGACCAGGACGCGGCCGCATTCGGCCAGATGGTGCACGCTGCCGTCGCGGTGGACGACCCGGTAGGACAGGTGGTACCGGTCGGAACCGGCCAGGTCACCGGACTCGGCCGCGGTGACGGCGGCCTCGGTGACCTGGGCGATCGCGGCCTGCAGCACCGGCACGTCCTCGGGATGCAGCAGGGCGAAGAACGTCTCGCCCCTGCCGTCGAACTCGGCCGGGTCGACGCCGTAGACGGCGCACGCGCGTTCGTCCCAGTAGACGTCGTCCGCGGCGAAGTCCCAGGCGAACACGCCCGCCTCCGCCGCGTCCATCGCCGAGGCGAGGAGCCCCGCCTCGGCGCGGGCCCTGAGCGCGAGGGCGCACCCTTCGGCGAGCAGGGCCCAGAGGTCGGGGTCCGACCGGTCGCCGTCCCGGCCGTCGCCGTCGTCCGTGCCGACCGCGAGCGCGCCGAGCACCTGACCGTCCGTCGCCAGGGGAAGCACCGACGTGCGGCCGACCGCGCCGTCGACCGTCCTGGGCCGCCCGGTGTGCACCACCTCGCGCGCGGCCTCTTCGAGTGCCTCGTCACCGGGTACGGGAAACACGTCGAGGACTGCCCCCCGTCCGACGTACAGCCGTGTCTGTCCGACCGGGAGACTCCACAGCCCGTCGCCCGCGGCGGTGAGCGCGTCGACCATGGCCTGTGGTTCACGGCAGCGCATGACACGCAGCACGTGGCGCACGAGCTCTGAGGGATCGGCTCTGCCCATGCCACAACCTTTCCGACGGCAGCCGCATGCCCATTCTGCGCACTGCCCGGACGAGGGGCATGTTCTCGGGCGGCACTCCGCACGGTGGCCGTCATGCCTCCGGCAGGGTCTGCTGGCCCAGATCGTCTTGCCCGTGGCGTTGCAGCGGGTGCCCCAGCATTCGGTGAATCTCGCGGCCAGGAGCAGCCCGCGGCCTCCCTCGACCGACGGAGCCCGACGCGAGCCCGGTTGCCACGGGTGCCGGCGGGAGTCCGGTCGGTGTCAGCCGGCTGGCGCCGTCTTCCGCGCCGCCCGGCAGGCCGCTCGTGCGGATGCCCATGGGGGCCACCACTTCGTCCTGCGCCGCTCGGCCCCGCTGACCTGCGGGCCGTTCGCGGCTCTGGTCCGAGCATGCTCCCGCGTGCCGCGACTCTCAAAACCGACCGGTGGCCCCCCGCGCACGCCTTTGCGCACGGCCGCCGGGCGACGAGCAGTCCCCGGATGTGGCCGCCCAGGTGCTCGGGCTGCCGGGCGGGCGGTGGGTCACGGTGCCCTTCGGTGCGGCATCGGGACCGCGGCTACCGCGCCCGGGGCGGCGTACGCCGGGACATGGTGGTGCGGGCGTCGCCGGCGGGGGGCTCGGGCGCTGGGCCGTGGCGGACGACCAGTGCCGTGATGTTGTCGTGGCCGCCCGCGTCGAGGGCGCGGCGAACCAGGAAGCGCGCGTCGTCCAGGAGTTCGTCGCGGGAATCCGCCGCCCGCGGGCGACCGGCCAGTGCCGCCCGCAGGTCCCCCGCGCCGGGCAGGCAGCGCCACAGGCCGTCGGTGCAGAGCAGGAGGCGGCCCGGTCCTGCGGGCCGGTGGCTGCGGACGTACGGCGAGGGTTCGTCGGCGCCTGCGCCCAACCAGGCGGAGAGCGCCTCGTGTTCGCCCGTGTCGTCCTCGGTCAGCGCCATGCCCGTCCCCTCGTCGGGCAGCCAGTAGGCACGGCTGTCGCCGACGCCGGTGCTCCAGACCCCCTCGGGGCCGACGGCTCCCGCGACGAACGTGCAGGCGGGCGCGGTGTCCGGCGACTCGGTCAGCGCGGTGACGGCGTGAAAGGCCCGGCGGGCGGCGTCCGCGAGCGCGGTCTCCGGCAGGGTGCCCGCCCGGAGCAGCGCGGCCAGCGCTGTCACGCCCGCCTCGGCCGCCACGCGGGCGGCGCGCTCCGCGCGCGGCGACATGGAGACACCGTCGGTGACGGCGGCGACGGTCCAGACGCCCGTCGTCTCCAGCGCCATCGCGTCCGCGTTGACGCCGCGCCGGCTTCCCCGGTCGCTGACCCCTGCCGCGACACCCGCGACCGTGATCTCCACATGGGCGCGGAAGGCAGGCTGCTGTGCGCCGCAGTCCCAGCACCATCCGTCGGGGGCGACCGCTCCGCCGCATCGCACGCAGTGCGTCGTGTCCGTCATCGGACCGCATCGTGTCACGCCCCGGCGCAAGGCGGTCCGGTCTGCCGGTGCACGCGACGGGAGGGCCGCCGCGGCGACGGGTTCACACGGCGGCAACGCGGCCGTAGCCGCCCTGTGCGGTGCCGCGCCTACGCTCGTCGGCGACACGCCGTCGGCCGACGCCGCCCCACGGGCCACTCCCGCACCAACGAACGAGGCCCATGCTGCTCGACACCCCTCCCTGGTTCGCCCATCTCTTCCAGCGGCAGCGACTGCCCATACCCTGGGCCGCCGTCATGCGCGGCGCGATCGCCTGCGGCCCCCTGCTCGCCGCGGGTCTCGCCACGGGACGTGCGCACCTGGCCGTCCCCGCCGCGCTCGGCGCGATGCTGGCGGGGGTCAACGACCGCCCGGGAACGCGGCGCAGGGGCGTGGTACACATCGGTCTGCCCGCGCTGGCGGGGGCGTTCGGGATGCTTCTCGGCTCCGGGCTCGCGCCGCTCGGCGCCGGCTGGTGGGCCGTGGCCGTGGTGTGCGCGGTCGCGCTGGTCTCGGGAGCGGTCAGCGCGGCCGGCCCGGTCAGTTCGGCCGCGGGGATGCAGATGCTGGTCACCGCGGTCGTCGGTCTCGGCATGCCTCTGCCGGGAACGCCGTGGGCCAAGGCCCTGTGCTTCCTCGGCGGCGCGGGCTGGCTGTTGCTGCTGCGTCTCCTCCTGTCGTCGCGCGGGCGCTCGGCCGCCGGGCCGCTGAGCGGCGAGCGCGAGGCGGTGGCGTCCGTGTTCGACGCGCTGGCCGACGCGCTCGCCGACGTGGGGCGACCGGGGGCCGAGGCCGCGCGGCGGCGGCTCACCGCCGCGCTCGACCGTGCCGACGAGGAGGTGCGCCTGCTGCGGCGGCTGCGTGTGGGTCGCCGCCGTGACGAGGCCGCGCTCCTCGAAGGGCTCGCCGCGGCCACCGCGCTGTGCGAGGCCGCCGTGGCCCTGCTGTGGGAGCGCCGGCCGCTGCCCGTACGGATCTGCGAAGGCCCCCGGCGGCTGGCGCGGGCGGTGCGCACGGCGGGCCGGCCGGGCGTCCTGCCCGCGCCCGCCTCGGTCACTCCGGCGTGCGCCGCGTTCCACCAGGCGCTCCTGGACACGGCCGTGGCCGCCGCGGGGGCGGGGCCGACCCCGGGGCGCCCCGCTCGGACGCCGGCACGGACGCGGACGCCGGTAGGGCCTGGGGGCGTGTACCGGCGCCGGGTGCTCGGGCCCGCGGGGCGTGACTACGGACTGCGCGTGGCCCTGTGCGTGACCGCGAGCGCCGCCGTGGCGCTCGCCCTGCGCGCCGATCACTGGTACTGGCTGCCCGCGACCGCCGCGTTCCTGGTCAAGCCCGATCTCGGCCCGCTGTTCTCCCGTACGGTGAACCGTTTCGCCGGGACGGCAGCCGGGGTGGCGGCCTTCGGCGCCGCCTCGTCCCTGTCCGCCGGAGTGTGGTGGCCCGTGGCCACCGCGGCGTTCGCCGGCGCTCTCCTGCCCGTGGCCACCCGGCACTTCGCCTTCCAGACGTCGGTCGTGACCGTGCTGGTCCTGTCGTTCGTGCACGTCGGCGGGGACACCGAGGTCGCCCGGCTGCGGCTGCTCGACACCTCCATCGCCTGCGGCATCGTGCTGCTGGTCGGTCATCTCCCCCGTCTGGGAGATCCCCGCCGGCGCGTACGCCACCGCACCGCCGCGGCGGTGCGCCGCACCGAGCGGTACCTGCGCCATGTACTGGCCACCGTCCCCGGGCAGCCCGCCGGACAGCGTCCCGTGCTGCGCCGCGCCGCGTACACGGCGCTGGCCGAGGCACGCACCGCCGCGGGCACCGCCTCCGCCGAACTCCTGCCGCGCGGGGTCCCCGGCTGCGACTGGCAGCCGCTGCTCACGACCACGGAACGCATCGTGGACGCGACCACGGCGTACGCGGTTCACCTGGCCTACGGATCGCGCCCGCCTGCCGCCGCCGTCCACCGGCTGGCCCGTTGCCTGGCGGCTGCGGCCGACACCCTGGACCAGGCGCGCGATCTGGAGGAGGCCGTCGGGCGGTCGGCACAGGCGCTGGCCGCAGACCTGCGGCACAGCGGTCTGGAGGCGCTGGCACAGGACGGCACGGCCGGTCCGTGCCCGGACACCGGCGGACACCGCGTCGGTGCGCCCGTGCGGGCGCACTGAGGGGGCTGCGTCCGTACGCAGGCGCTGGACATGCACATCCGGGTGCTCCGGTGAAGCATGGAGACGTCAGCCTGCGAGCCGCCCGGCGACGGGCGGCACCGAAAGCGGTGAAGCGTGCATCCACACCCGCCGACGGCACCGGCAGGGCGATGATCAGCCCGGACCGGCTTCCGGCGCCCTCGTTCCTCAAGGCGGTGTTCGACGCCCTGGGCGCGGGGATCTACGTCACGGACGCCGACGGCCGCATCACGGCGGCCAACCCCTGGGCGGAGCGGATCGTGGGGCGCTCCGAGGAGGAGACGGTCGGGCGCGACCTGCACGACCTGCTCCACCGTGACGCCGACGGCAGGCCACTCCCCCGTGACGGGTGCCGGATCCTCGACGTGCTGGCCGACGGGCGGGCGGCCGAGGGCAGCGACGACCACTACCTCCGCGCGGACGGCACGGTGACGCCGATCATCTGGGCGGCGACCGCCCTGATGCGGGAGGACCGGGTGGACGGTGCCGTGATCGTCTTCCACGACTTCACCCTCCACCGGGAGGCGGCCGAACGGACCGCGGCGCATCTGGCCGCGCTGGAGGAGCTGACGAACCGGCTGAGCACCGTGGCGGGCATCTCCAGCGTGCTCATCTCCACGCTGGACATCGACGAGATGCTGCACCGGCTCGTACGGCTGCTCGTGCCCGAGCTCGGCGACTGGGCCGCGGCCGACCTGCTCACCGGCGACGAGAGCCAGGTGGCGCGGCGCCTCGCCGTCCACAGCCGGCACGACCACGAGGGCGCGCGCTCCCTGGAGGGCCCGCTGCCGCCGCTGCCGAAGACATCGGCCGGGGCGCTGTCGCGGGTCCTGCGCCACGCGGAGCACGTCCTCCTCGACGCCGGAGCCCTGAGCGCCGAACCGGACTCCGCCTTCGGGCGCGCCCACCGCGAGCTGTTCCACCGCCTCGGCGGCCACTCGGCCGCCGTCGTGCCGCTGTACTCGCGCCGCAAGGTCTACGGCGCGCTCACCGTCGCCCGGACCGCCGGCTCACCGGCGTACACGGAGGCGGATCTGCTGGTGCTGGCCGACATCGGCCGCAGGGCCGGGCTGGTCATGGACAACGCCCTCCTGTTCGACCAGCAGCGCCATGTCGCCGAGACCATGCAGCGTCAACTGCTCACCCCGCTGCCGCAGATCAACCGCCTGCGGATGGCGGCCCGCTACTGGCCGGCGCAGAGCGCCGCGGAGATCGGCGGCGACTGGTACGACTCGTTCCTCCTCGCCGACGGTGTGACCACGATGGTCATCGGCGACGTCGCCGGGCACGACCTCAAGGCGGCCGCGCACATGGCCGAGGTCCGCAACATGCTGCGCGCCCTGGCCTGGGACCGGCAGGAGCCGCCCAGCCTCATCATGCGCCGACTGGACGAGGCCATGACCCACACCAGTGACGCCCCGATGGCCACGGCGATCTTCGCCCGCATCGAGGGGAGGCCGGGCGGGCCGTGGCGGATGCACTGGGTCAACGCGGGTCATCCGCCGCCTCTGCTGGTGACAGACGACGGCCGGGCCCGGTTCCTCGAGGAGGGCCACGGGCCGCTGCTGGGGATGAGTTCCGCACTGCACCTCGGCCTCGGCTGGCCGGACGCGCGCGTGGAACTCCCGCCGCGATCCACCCTGTTGCTCTACACCGACGGCCTGGTCGAGAGCCGCTCGCGGCCCATCGACGACGGGCTCACGCTGTTGCGGCGGCGGGCCGGCGCGCTCGCGCGCCTCGACGTGGAGGACTTCTGCGACGAGTTGCTCGACCGCATCGAGCCGAGCGGCGACGACGTCGCCCTGCTCGCCCTGCGCCTGCCGGCGGCGGGAGAGGGGGCGGACGACGAGGAGCCGCCGCCGGCGCACCCCGCGCACAGCCCCGCCGCCGGCAACCGGGCGGCGCCGGGATCCCGTGTCGAGCACACGCCGGTGCGGAACGCCTCCGACGAGGTGCGGGAGACCTGACGCCCCGGTGCGGGGCACACGGCCTCATACGGCACGAGCGGCGCCGACGGCCTCGCGCACCGCGGACGCGCCCACTGCCTCGCGCAACGGAGGGGTTCAGGGGCGCCGCCAGTCGTCCTCGCGCAGGTGGGAGCCGGCCATCGGGCCCATGCGCAGCATCCCGCCGTCGACCGACCAGGACGCTCCGGTGACGTAGGACGCGTCCGGGCCGGCCAGGAACGCGATGACCGCCGCCACCTCGCGGGCGTCGCCCGGGCGGCCCAGAGGGATGCCGGGCCGCTCGGCGCGCCGCACGTCCGCGTCCTCCTGACGGGTCATGGGGGTCGCGATCTCGCCGGGGGCCACGGCGTTCACCGTGATGCCGTGCTCGGCGAGTTCGAGCGCCATGACCTGCGTCAGCAGGCCGAGGCCGCCCTTGGCCGCGCAGTAGGGGGCGGCTCCGACGCGCGGCTGGTGCTCGTGGACGGAGGTGACGTTCACGATCCGGCCGCCGTCGCCCTGCGCGATCATCCGGCGTGCGGCGCGCTGAGCGCACAGCAACGGTCCGACGAGGTCGACGTCGACGACCTGGCGCACGGTGTGGAGGTCGAGTTCCAGGAAGGGGGTGGCGGTTCCCGTTCCGGCGTTGTTGACGAGGACGTCCACGCGGCCGAGTTGGTCGGCGAGGTCGTCCACCACCCCGGCGGCGTCGGGCAGTCGGGTCAGATCCATGCGGGCGAGGGCCGCCTTGCGGCCGTGTGCGCGCACCTCGTCCGCGGTCGACTCGCCGCCTTCGCGGTCGGTGTGGAAGGTGATGCCGATGTCCATGCCGGCCGCGGCGAGACGGACGGCGGTGGCACGGCCGATGCCGGAGTCGGCGCCCGTCACGATGGCGACCGGGGCGGGGTGTTCCTGGTGGGTGCTCATGGCGCTCTCCGTCGCTGGGTGCGTGCCGTCGCGGGCACGGGCGGGCCGTCGGTGCGCGGCACAGGCCGGTCAGGCGCGCGACCCGTGGCGCCGCCTGTGCGTGGCAC
>NZ_JBFAOY010000016.1:0-94540 GCF_040675505.1 Streptomyces sp. NPDC049597 | reverse complement strand
ACAAGCCACTCAGACGCGCGACACAGGACGCCGCCGGTGCGCGGCACAAGCCACTCAGACGCGCGACACAGGACGCCGCCGGTGCGCGGCACAAGCCACTCAGACGCGCGACACAGGACGCCGCCGGTGCGCGGCACAAGTCGCTCAGACGCGCGGCTCAGCGGGCCGCCGGTGCGCGGCACAGGGCAGGTCAGGTCGCGCGCCGTCGGTCCTCCTCGCTCCACTTGCGGGTGTCGCGCGGCTCGACGTAGGGCTCCTCGGCCGGCGGATGCCCGCCCGCGATGGCCCGTTGCCTGCTCATCTCCGCGTCGAACTCCAGGCCCAGCAGAATCGCGAGGTTCGTGATCCACAGCCACACCAGGAAGACGATCACTCCGGCGAGGGTGCCGTATGTCTTGTTGTACGAGCCGAAGTTGGCGACGTAGACGGCGAAGCCCGCCGAGGCGAGCAGCCAGATCACCACGGCGAGGAAGCTGCCGGGGGTTACCCACAAGAAGCCGCGGTCCCTCGCGTTCGGCGCGGCCCAGTACAGCAGGGCGATCATCAGGGAGACCAGCACGACCAGGACCGGCCATTTCGCGATCGACCACACCGTCATGGCGGTGTCGCCGATCCCGAACGCCGTCCCCAGCTGCCGGGCGATGCCCCCGCTGACGATCACGATCAGCGCGCTCGCCAGCGCCAGGAGCATCAGCGCGACCGTCACCCCGAGGCGCACGGGAAGGATCTTCCAGGCCGGACGGCCCTCGGGCATGTCGTAGACCGCGTTGGAGGAGCGGATGAAGGCCGCCACATAACCGGAGGCCGACCAGACGGCTCCCAGCAGACCGACGACGGCCAGGACCGACCCGATTTCGGCGTTGCCCTGCAGCTGTGTGACCGCGTTGGTGATCACGTCGCGGGCCGCACCGGGAGCGAGCTGCTGCAGGTTTTCCAGGACCTTCTGCGTGGCGCTCGCTCCGACGATCCCGAGCAGGGAGACGAGAACGAGAAGGGCCGGGAAGAGGGCGAGCACCCCGAAGTAGGTCAGTGCCGCCGCGCGGTCGGCGAGTTCGTCGTCCTTGAACTCCTTGAGCGTGCGGCGCAGCACCTGCCCCCAGGAACGCTTCGGCAGCTCGGTGGGCTTGTCGGGAGTGCTCGGCTCGGTCTCCCTCGTCCCCTCGGCGCCCGAACGCGTGCTGTCCTCGGCGGGGCGGTCGGGCCGCTCGGGCCTGTCGGGCCGGGCCGGCGCGGCGGCGGGGTCCGCGCCGCCGCGCGGTGCGGCGGCGGGAGGCGGGTGCGCGTGGGTCCCACGGCGGCGGTGGGTGAGGCGCGACATCACCGGTGCCACCTGCGCCGTGCCAGCATGAGCAGCACCAGGACCGCGGCCGCGCCGGCGACGAGCGACGCCGCCTTGCCGGCCGGGCTTCCGACGGTGGCGGTGACGTGCTCCTTGGCGTGCCCGGTCCTCTCCGCCATGTGCTGCTTCGCCTCGGCCGCGGACCTGCGGGCCCGCGCCTTGACGTCCGTCCTGGCGGCCAGTTCCTCCACGGTCCGGCCGAGTTCCTCACGGGTGTGCTCCACCTGGGCCCGCAGTTCCTGCAGCCCCGGCCTGCCCCCGTCGTGGTGGGCGGGTGTACCGCTCATCGGTGTGCCCTTCCCTTGATCTCCTCCATGTCGGCCCGGACGCTGTCGATCGTCTGGCGCGGTGCCGGAGGGGTCGCCTGCTTGATGTTCTTCCTGCCCACGGCCGCGAGGACCGCTGCGACGAGGAAGAGAACAGCGGCCACGACGAGCGCGGACGCCCACCAGGGCAGCACGAGCGCAAGCGCGATGGTCGCTGCCGCGACCAGGGCCTGCAGGCCGAGCACGGCGACGAGTCCGGCGCCGCCGAACAGTCCGCCGCCCCTGCCGAGGCGCTTGCCCTTCAGTGTCATCTCCGCCTGCGCGAGACGCATCTCCGCACGCACCAGCTGGGAGATCTGCTGGGACGCGTCGGAGACCAGCGCGCCTATCGGCTCGTCGGCCCTGGTCCGATAGGTCTGGCTCACGGATCCTCACCGCCTTCCGGGTCGTGGCCCGTCCACTTCGTGGGCACAACCCCGGGTACCCAGGTCGGACGCCGCCACGCACGCGGGCCCGGCCGGGGCCGGCGCACCGGCCTGGTCAGTCGGGCAGCGCGGTGTGGTCGGGGTGATGAGGAGTCCTGCGGCGTTCCTTCATCTCCGCCTCGTACAGGTGGTCGCGGCCCTCCGCGAGCCGGTTGCGCACCTCGAGCTCGACCTCGGCGAAGGGGCGGTAGTACGTGGCGTTGTACGCCTCGACGATCTGGTACGTCCAGTGGCCGGGGATCACGTTGCGGCCCAGGATCTCCCGCTCGACCAGGTCGGCCTCGCGGTGGTGCCCGGCCTCGCGGAACAGCCGTACGGCGTCGTCGAGGCCGAGGTCAGCCCGGCCCGTCAGCTGGTGGAACGCGTAGAGGTGGCCCCGGGCCCGTTCCGTGGTCTCCAGCGACTTCGACAGCGCCCCGAGTGCCTCCACCGTCGTGTCGTCGACGCCCGGGGGGCGCTGGTGCTCGGGGTCCGGTCCGTCGTGGCCCGCGCTGCCTCGGCCTGTGCTCATGGTCGCCCGCTCCCCACGCTCGCTGCTGTTCTCCGCGGTGTGCCCGGCCTCCCGATGCGGAGGCGTTTCATACGGTATGCGACGAGAAGTCACGAGGAGTGTGCTTGCCGCGCGCCGCGTGGTCTTTCGCGGAGCGCGCCGGACGCGGCTGTCATGACCGGCGCCGCGGGGAGCGGGTGCCGCGCAGGGCGGAGGGGCTGGTGCCGAACCAGCGTGCCACCGCCCGGCGCAGCGTCCGGGCGTCGCTGAAGCCGAGCAGGCCCGCGATGCTGTGCAGCGGGAGGTCGCTCGCCGTGATCAACTCCTCGGCGCGGACAAGGCGTACGGAATCGACCAGCGCCTCGTACGACGTGCCGTGCTCGGCGAGGCGGCGCCGCAGGGTCCGCTCGCTCATGCCCCGGGCGAGCGCCTGCTGCGCGAGCGGCGGCACATGGGGCAGGCCACGGGCCACGGACACCTCGAGGCCCTGCACCAGGTCCTGGCGGTCGCGGCCCCGCCCCCGGGCCACGTCGAGGAGGGCGAGGACCTGGGCGAGGGTGTAGGCGTCGGCACCCGGCAGCGGCGTGCGCAGCCAGTCGCCGCCGAAGATGATCCGGTCGTCGGGGGCGTCGAAGACGACGGGGCAGCGGAAGTAGTCCTCGTACGCCTCGCCGTACCGCGGGCGGGGGTGGCGTACGGCGACGGTGTGCGGTGCGAAGGTCTCGTCCAGGGAGTCCCGGACGAGGGCGACGATGCTGGCGAACGCCTCCTCCAGCAGGAACACCCGCAGTTCGGAGTCCGCGTAGCGGGCCGTGGCCAGGATCGCGGCGCCGCCGGGCACGGTCTGCGTGCGGTAGTCGAGCATGGACCCGGCGACGCCGTGGTAGCGGACGCCCAGTTCGAGGGCGTCGTGGAGGGTGGGGCTGGCCTGCAGCCCGAAGCCGACGAGGCCCCAGGCGGTGGCGCGCTGGCGGCGGCCGACGGCGAGACCCAGAGCGGGGTCGCCGAGTTCGCTCATCGCCTCGCGGATGACCGAGCTGCCCTGCCGGTAGGAGATGCGCTGGCCGACGACGCTCAGGGCGGCCTCGCTGAGGCCGGCGCGGCCGAGGGCCGGGCCGAGGTCGTGACCGCGTTCGGCGGCGACGAGGGTGAGGTAGCGCAGCAGGTGCGGCGTGATCGTCGCCGATCCGTACCGGGGGTCGGTCAGGGAACGGGCCTGCGGGGCCTGGCGCCTCATGCGGTCCACCTCCGGGCCGTCACTGTAGGGATCACGGCCGCCCGGGGACAGGGTCCGTGGCCGCCGAAGTCCCGTTACTGGCCTGTCGGGTCCTCTCCCCCGGGCCGCCGCGCCCCTTACCGTCGGTCACACCCGTGACCACGGCAACAGACGCCCATCTGCGAGGGAGAAGGCATGCGGTTCCCCACGAGGCGCTCCAGGGCGGTCTCCCTGCTGCTCGCCGGATCACTCGGTGCTCTGACCCTGGCGGCGGTGCCGGGTGCCGTGCCCGCCGGTGCGGCCCCGGCGGCGGAGACGGCGGCCCAGGACGGCGGCGGCTACCTCGTCGGCCGCGGTATCGCCGATGTGACCGGCGAGGCAGCCGAAGTGGGCATGATGGGCTACTCCAGCTTCGAGCAGAAGGCGACCGGTATCCATCAGCGGCAGCGCTCACGGGCGTTCGTCGTCGCCGACCCGGTGAGCGGGAGCCGGATCGCCTACGTCAACGCGGATCTCGGCATGATCTTCCAGTCGGTGCACCAAGGAGTGCTCGCGCGGCTGAAGCAGCGGTACGGCTCCCTGTACACCGAGCGCAACGTGCTGCTGTCGGCCACGCACACCCACGCCGGCACCGGCGGGCACTCCCACCATGTCGCGTACAACCTGGCGTCGCTCGGCTTCCAGAAGGCCACGTACCAGGCGATCGTGGACGGCATCGTCGAGTCGGTGGCCGAGGCCCACGAGGACCTGAAGCCGGGCACGATCACGCTCGGCCGGGGCGAGCTGACGAACGCGAGCGTCAACCGCTCCAAGGTGGCGTTCGACCGGAACCCCGCGGCCGACAGGGCGGCGTTCCCCGGCGCGATCGACCCGGCGATGACGGTGCTGCGGTTCCGGCAGGGCGGCGGCGACATCGGCGCGATCAGCTGGTTCGCCACCCACAACACCTCGCTGACCAACAAGAACACCCTGCTCAGCCCCGACAACAAGGGCTACGCGTCCTACGAGTGGGAGCACGACGAGAAGGGCGTGCGCTACCTGGAGGACGTGAAGGGGTTCGTGGCCGCGTTCCCCAACACCAATGCCGGTGACATGTCGCCGAATCTGCATCTGAAACCCGGCTCGGGGCCCACGGAGGACGAGTTCGAGAACACCCGGATCATCGGCGACCGCCAGTTCACCCGGGCGCGGCAGATCCACGACGCCGCCCGCACCCCGCTGACCGGCAGCGTGGACGCGCGGATGCGGTACGTGAACATGGAGGAGGTGACCGTCTCCGGCAGGTACACCCCGGACGGCAGGGAGCACCGCACGTGCCCGGCGATGGTCGGCGCCTCGACCCTGGCGGGAAGCGTGGAGGACGGCCCCGCGATCCCCGGGTTCACCGAGGGCATGAACAGTCCCGTCGCCCAGCTGCTGGAGCCGTTGCGCATCGAGCCGCCCGAGTGGCTGGTGGGCTGCCAGTACCCGAAGGCGAATCTGGTGCCCACGGGCCTGATCTCCACGGCTCTGCCAGCGACTCCGAAGGTCCTGCCGGTGCAGATCGTCAAGATCGGGCAGCTCTACCTGGTGGCCGGCCCGGCGGAGTACACGATCGTGTCGGGGCTGCGCATCCGCCGCTCGGTCGCCGACGAGCTCGGCGTCCCGGTGGAGAACGTCCTGATGCAGGGCTACGCGAACGCCTACAGCCAGTACGTGACGACGCCGGAGGAGTACGACCTCCAGCAGTACGAGGGCGGTTCGACGCTCTACGGCCGCTACACCCTGCCCGCCCACCAGCAGGAGTTCAGCAGGCTCGCGGCCTCACTGAGGGACGGCACGGACATCGGGCGCGGACCGACGCCGTCCGACCTGTCGGACCGTCAGGCGACCTTGCAGACCGGCGTGGTGATGGACAACCCGCCGTCGGGCACGGCGTTCGGGGACGTCCTGAGCGAGCCCGCGGCGTCGTACGCGCCGGGGGCCACGGTGACGGCGGAGTTCGTGACCGGGCACCCCAAGAACAATCTGCGCCGCGGCGGGACGTTCCTGGACGTCCAGCGGCTGGTGGACGGGCGGTGGGACCGCGTGCGGGACGACGGCGACTGGGACACCACTTACCGCTGGGTGCGGATCAACGGGGTGACCGGCACCTCGAAGGCCGTGATCACGTGGAAGCCGCCGGCCGGGACCGCGGCCGGGACGTACCGGATCGTGCACCACGGCGACTGGAGGAGTCTGTTCGGCAAGATCACGGCGTTCACCGGGGCGACGAGGCCGTTCACGGTCGGCTGACGGGGACGGCTCGGGGCGCACCGGCGGCCTGTCACGGGTCGGGCGGGGGTCGTAGGCTGGCGCCATGACGGAGCGCAAGCCGCCGGGCGTGAGTTTCGAGTCGTTCGTCGACAAGCAGATCCGGGACGCCGCCGAGCGCGGGGAGTTCACGCAGCTGCCCGGTTTCGGGAAGCCCCTGCCGGACGGGGACGCCGCCTACGACGAGCTGTGGTGGATCAAGCGCAAGATGCACCGCGAGGGTCTGTCCGTCCTCCCGCCCTCCCTGGCCCTGCGCAAGGAGGCCGAGGACGCGCTGGAGAGGGCCGCGCGGGCGCCGTCGGAGGCGGCGGTGCGCCGTGTCGTCGCCGAGATCAACGAGAAGATCCGGGCGATGCTGTCGCGCCCGCCACCGGGACCGCCGCTCGGCCTGAAGCCGTACGACGCGGACGCGGTCGTGGCGCAGTGGCGGCGGGGTCGGCCCTGAGGGGCACGGGCGACCCGAGGGCACGGCCCGAGCGGCCTCGCGGGTCGCCCCCGATCGGCCGCACGAGGGCGACCCCGCGCCCCTGGTCAGAGCGGTTCGGCGCCCAGCCACGAGGCGACGGCGCGGGCTATCGGCTGCCCGGTCTCCAGCTCGACGAAGCCGAACTGACCGCCCTGGTTGCATTCCAGGAACCACCAGGTGCCGTCCGCGTCCTCCGCGAAGTCGAAGGCGCCGTAAGCGAGTTCCGCGTGCTTCTTGTACGTCTCGACGGCCCGCGCGATCTGTACGGGTACCTCCACGGGCTCCCAGGTGTGGCCGGTGTCGCCGAACCGGCCGTCGACCTGGCCGGCGTCGGCGATCTTGCGCGCGGCGAAGTGCGTCTCCCCCACGCTGGTCAGCCGGATGTCGGCACGTTTGGGGATGTAGCGCTGCAGCAGGGTGGGGGCGGCGGCGACGCCCGAGAAATCGGCGTCCGGCGGCACCAGCGTCGTGGGCAGCGCCATGGGCGGATCGCCCGGTGACTTGCCGGAGACGGACTTCACCACCACCTTCCGGTACTGCTCGGCGAACCGCCTGGCCATGGAGGGATAGGTGGTCACGAGGGTCGCGGGCACCGGGAAGCCGCACCGGTGGGCGACACGCATCTGCCACGGCTTGCGCCGCGCCTTGGCGGCCGCGCTGGGGTGGTTCATCCAGCGCGCGGCCGTGGAGTCGAGCATGCCGTACAACGCGTGGCCGCTCTCGTCGGAGAGCCAGGCGGACGGCTCATCCGCGTGTGCGGCAGGTTCGCCCGGCCTGCGGACCCACACCGACCTCAGCCCGTCGACGCTGGCCACGCGCCCTCCGGTGGACAGGTAGCCGCGGAACTCCCCCCGTACGTACTCCGCGGACAGGGCGACGTCGCCCGGAAGGTCCCCCGGGTCGAACCGCACGAGCGGCACGCCCTGTTCGTGAAGTTCCGCCACCACCAGGTCCGCGGTGACGTCCTGCTCGCACGTCAGCACCAACACCGTCACGGCGTGCAGTCCGGCTCAGTCGTCGAAGTGGGTCGCGGAGCCCGCCTTGGACGTCGTCGTCCCGGTGGCGGCGAGCAGGGCCCGGTCGGAGATGGCCGGACGTCCGTCGGGCAGGACGTTCAACTGCAGTGCGGAGTCGTACGCGTAGGCGACCAGGGCCGGGGCCGGCTCGGCGGGACGTGCGTAGTTCCACGCGAACGGTTTCATATGTTGCTTCCTCCCCTGCCCGCGCGGTCCCGCCGGGCTGCTCATGTGACAGTACGTGGCGAAGCCGTCATGGTCTCAACACATAGAGTGACATTTGTGAATGTTTTTCACCGAAAAGCCTTCGGATCCGAACACGGCCGGGCGAGAGACACGCCCCGCCGGAGCCAATCAGACAGACGCGCCACGCGCATCAGGGGTTTCAAGTTTTGGCCATGACGTGACGCAGATGACACGGCATTAGGCCCAAAGTACCGTAAGAGCCCCGCCGTTGAGAGAGGCGCGACGCCGCCTTGCCTCAACAACGGGACTTCTGGCCGAATGTCAACCTGCCTGTCCCGAACCGTCGTTCGGCACAGCCGTACATCGCGTGTACCCGGACGCGTACGTCGCACCGTGCTCCCCCGGAGCCTCCGCGACCGCTCCGGCCCGGCCGGCCCTGTGTGAGCGCGCGGCACCCGCTCGGCACACGACGGCGGCGTGGCGGGCGTCCACCGAATTGCGACACGGGTGCGTGAACGTGTCCGACGTCCGGCCGGGCCCCACGATGGGCAGGAGGGGCAGTCGACCGGAGGAGACCGACGATGAGAACCGCCGACCTGCTGGCAGACGCGTTCGGGCGCGTGCGCGAGGTGGTCCACGAGGCCGTGGAAGGACTCGCGGCCGAGGACCTGGCCGCCCGCCTGGACGAGGGGGGCAACTCCGTCGCCTGGCTCGTGTGGCACCTGACGCGCATCCAGGACGACCACGTCGCCGACGCCGCGGACCGGGAGCAGGTGTGGACGGCGCAGGACTGGGCGGGCAGATTCGCCCTGCCGTTCCCGGATGCCGCCACGGGCTTCGGGCACACCGCGAAGGACGTCGCGGCGGTACGCCCCGACTCCGCCGGCCTGCTGCTGGGCTACCACGACGCCGTCCACGAGGAGACCCTGCGCTTCGTGCGCACCCTCGACGACGCGGCGCTCGACCGGGTCGTCGACACCTCATGGAACCCGCCCGTCACGCTGGGCGTGCGCCTCGTCAGCGTGGTCTGCGACGACCTCCAGCACGCCGGGCAGGCGGCGTTCGTCCGCGGCACTCTCGGCCGGCGCCGCACCTGACGGGCCGCGCGGTGCGGCGTGAGGTGCGAGGCCCTGGTGGCCACTGACATCGGAGGCCCTGGTGGCCGCTGACGTCGCGAGGGCGCGGCCGGTCACGCTCCGTCCCGCGCTCGTCCTGCCGCTGTGGGCGACGGCCGTCTCACTGGTCGCCGTCGCCCACAGGTGTCACGCTGGGACGGGGGTCTGTGCCCGACGACTCCGGGAGGGCCCATGGGGCGTGACGTCCCGGCGCTGGTCTTCACCCGTGAGGACCGCCGCCGCTACCGGAACAAGATGCAGGCGTGCCTGGACACGTTCGCGCAGATGCTGCGGGCGGCGAAGTTCGAGTTCGAGCGGCCGCAAGTGGGTCTGGAGATCGAACTGAACCTGGTCGACGAGACCGGGGAACCCGCGATGCGCAACACCGACGTCCTGGAGGCCATCGCGGATCCGGCGTGGTCGAGCGAGCTGGGCCGCTTCAATCTGGAGATCAACATCTCGCCCCGCAGACTGACGGCCGGCGGACCGGACTCCTGGGAGCAGGAGATCCGGGATGCCCTGAACCACGCCGAGCGGCGCGCCTCGGAGGTCGGGGTGCACCTGGCCATGATCGGCATCCTGCCGACGCTGCGCCGCAAGGACGTCGGCGAGGCGGCTCTGTCCGAGAACCCCCGCTACCGGCTGCTCAACGAGCAGGTCTTCGCCGCGCGCGGCGAGGACCTGCGCATCGAGGTGGACGGCATCGACCGGCTGCGCACATACGCGGACACGATCACTCCCGAGGCGGCGTGCACGAGCACCCAGTTCCATCTGCAGGTCGCCCCGGAGGAGTTCCCGGCCTACTGGAACGCGGCGCAGGCCATCGCCGGTGTGCAGGTGGGACTGGCCGCGAACTCCCCGTTCCTGTTCGGCAAGGAGCTCTGGCGCGAGACCCGCATCCCGCTGTTCGAGCAGGCGACGGACACCCGCCCGGAGGAGATCAAGGTGCAGGGCGTACGGCCCCGGGTGTGGTTCGGCGAGCGCTGGATCAACAGCGTCTTCGACCTCTTCGAGGAGAACGTGCGCTACTTCCCCGCCCTGCTGCCGGTGTGCGACGAGGAGGACCCGCGGGAGACGCTCGACGGCGGCGACACCCCGGAGCTGCCCGAGCTGACCCTGCACAACGGCACGATCTACCGGTGGAACCGCCCGATCTACGCCGTCGACCACGGCAAGCCGCACCTGCGCATCGAGAACCGGGTGCTGCCCGCGGGGCCGACGGTGGCCGACATCCTCGCCAACGGCGCGTTCTACTACGGGCTGACGCGCGCACTCGTGGACGAGGAGCGGCCGGTGTGGTCGCGGATGTCGTTCCAGGCCGCGGAGGACAACCTGCACACGGCGGCCCGGTACGGCATCGACGCCCGGCTGTACTGGCCGGGCATGGGCGAGGTGCCGGTCTCGGAACTGGTGTTGCGGAGGCTGCTGCCGCTCGCGCACCGCGGTCTGGAGGCCTCGGGGATGGACGCGCCGTGGCGTGAGCCGCTGCTCGGCATCATCGAGCAGCGCTGTGTGACCGGTCGCAACGGCGCCGTGTGGCAGGCGGAGATGTTCCACCACATCGACCGGACCAGCAGGGTCGACCACCACGAGGCGCTGCGGCTGATGACGCGGCAGTACATCGACTACATGCATCTCAACGCCCCCGTGCACACCTGGCCGGTCGACTGACCGCGGCCGGTGCTCGGGCGGACGCGCTCGTTCCGGCCCGCTCCTGCCGCCCGTGGAGGCCGGCCCAGGCCCACCTGCGCGGGCACCGCCCCGAGGACGGCCACCGCGGTGGCGAGGGCGGCGGGCCCTGTGCGGGCGGCGACCGCACGCCGAAGAAGCGGCGGGCCCTGTGCGGGCGGCCACCGCACGCCGAAGAAGCGGCGGGCCCTGTGCGGGCGGCCACCGCACGCCGAAGAAGCGGCGGGCGCACCGCGGGCAGTGACCGCGCACCCGGAGAGGCGGCGGGCGCCGTGCGCCGCATGGTGAGCGCATGGGCGGGCCGGGGCGCACCGGGCGCCCCGGCCCCGGGTACGGCGGGTGCCGCCGTCCGTCACACGTCGGGGTAGATGTCCCCGGTGCTCATGCCGGACTCCTGCTCCGACTGGGCCTGCAGCCGCTGGGCCTTCTCCTTCAGCCGCTGACGCTCCTTGGGATCGCTGCTGCGCTCCGCGGCCTCGTTCAGTTCCTTCGCCTTCTCCCGCATCTGCCGGACCCGGCCGCGGGACTCGTCCGAAACGCTCATGATCACTCCTCGTGTTCCGTCTGAGCGGGTGTCCTCAGCGAATCAGCGCTTGTGGCCGAGCGCATCTCGGAGCCGTCCTGGGCCGCCGTTTCCCAGGTGGCTCCGGCCTCTTGCCGCGGCGCCCGAGCGCACGCTTCACTGTCGATCACCCCACAGGAGAAGTCCCGTCCACCCACACCGAAGGGTCTCCCTTGACTGCCCTGCCCCTACGTCCGATGGCCGTCACCGCTGCGGCCTGCGCCGTCGTGCTCGCGGCGGCCATGCCGTCGTCCGCGATCAACTCGTACAACGCGACGCCCGCGCCCGAACGCACCGAGGTCGGTGCGCTGGTCGCCACCTGGGACGCCGACGACGATCCGGCGACCCCGGACCGCGTCGACTGGGTCTGCTCCGGCACCATGATCGACAAGGACACGTTCCTGACCGCCGCCCACTGCACCACCGACTGGCCGGAGAACGTGAAGTTCTACGTCTCGCTCGACCAGGACGTGCAGGCCGGCCTCGACAGGGCCGCCGCCCAGCACCCGGGCGACCCCGCCGCCGTGGCGCGGGCCGTCGGCGTCCAGGGCACTGCCCACAACCACCCGGAGTACCCGGGGCCGGCCTCCGACACACGCGACATATCGGTGATCCAGCTGCCCGCCACCCAGGTCAAGGCGCGCTGGTCGTTCACTCCGGCCACGCTGCCCACGGCGGGTGCGCTCGACGCGGCCGGCCCGCGGGGCCTGAAGGACACCTCGTTCCTCGTCGCCGGTTACGGGACCGAGGAGTCCCGGCGCGGCCCCGGCGGCCACACCCACCCGGGCGGAGGCGTCCGGATGAAGGCCCCGGTCACCTTCGACGCGCTGAACGACGCCTGGGTGCGCCTGGCGATGACCGCGCCGCAGGGCAACGGCGGTGCGTGCTACGGCGATTCGGGCGGACCGAACTTCGCCACGCTGGGCGGGAAGCTGACTCTCGTCTCCACGACGATCACGGGCGACTCGCCGTGCTATGCGACGAACGTGACGTACCGTCTGGACACCCCGGGAGCCCGGGCCTTCCTGGCCCCGTTCACCCAGCTCCCGTAGCGGCACAGCGCCCCGGGCACGGGACGTGACCGGTGGTGGGGCGCCTGTGCGGCGCCCCACCACACGTGTTCCCGGACGTGGTCAGGAGCTGCGGGCCAGCGCGTCGCGGGCGGCGTCCTGCGCGGCGTGCCGGTCGTCGGTCACCAGGCCGATCCGGGTGCGGCGGTCGAGGAGATCGGATGCGTCGAGGGCCCCTTCGTGGCGGACCGCCCAGACGAGTTCGGCGCCGGTGACGGGGTGGCCGGGGATCACCGGCCGCGCCAGGGACGGGTCCTCCAGGCCGAGGGCGTGGACGGCCGGCGCCTCGGAGCCGTACCGGCGGACGAGGCGGCGGGGCGCGTCCAGCTGCGCGAGGGCGCGGGGGCGGTCGGCTCCGACGAGCGGGACGGCGGTGGTGCGGCAGGGGCCGCACCGCAGGCCGCGCGCGAGGACCGCCGCGTCGACGGCGTCCTGCGCCATGCGCCGGTACGTGGTGAGCTTGCCGCCGACGACGGTGACGACACCCTCGGGTGAGGTGAGGACCGCGTGCCTGCGGGAGATGTCCGCGGTCCGGCCCGGCCCGCCGTCCGTGTCGAGCAGCGGGCGCAGGCCGGCGAACGCGCCCACGACGTCGTCGCGGCCGACGGTGACGTCGAGGGCGGAGCCGAGGACGTCGAGGAGGAAGCCGATGTCCGTCTCGGGCACCTCGGGCACGTCGGGGACGCTGCCCTCCACCGGTTCGTCGGTCAGGCCGACGTACACCCGGCCGTCGCCCTGCGGCAGGACGAGGACGAAGCGGTTTCTCTCGCCGGGGATCGGGATGTGCATGCCGGCGGCGAGGCCGCCGAGGTCGTCCGAGCGCAGCACGAGGTGGGTGCCGCGGGAGGGTCGCAGCCGGATGTCGTCGACGAGTCCGCCGGCCCAGACCCCGGCCGCGTTGATCACGGTGCGGGCGCGGATGCGCAGTTCCTCGCCGGTGGTCTCGTCGCGGACGAGCGCGCCGCTGCCGGAGAGCGCGAGTGCGCGGACGCGGGTGAGGACACGGGCGCCGTGGGCGGCGGCGGTGCGGGCGATCGCGGTCACCAGCCGGGCGTCGTCGGTGAGTTGACCGTCCCAGGACAGCAGGCCGCCGCGCAGGCCGGTGGCGCGCAGGGCGGGCGCCATGTGCCGGGCCTCCACGGCGGAGAGGACGCGCGGTGCGGGCAGGGTGGCGCGTGAGGTGCGGGCGGAGGCGCGCAAGAGGTCGCCGGCCCGGAAACCCGCCCAGGCGAGGGCGGCCTGGCCGCGGCCGACCAGGGGGGTGAGCGGCAGGACGAAGGGCTGGGCGCGGACCAGGTGGGGGGCGGTGCGTTCCATGAGGACGCCGCGTTCGACGGCGCTCTCGTGCGCGACGTCGAGCTGACCCGTGGCGAGGTAGCGCAGCCCGCCGTGGATGAGCTTGGAACTCCAGCGCGAGGTGCCGAAGGCGAGGTCGTGGGCGTCGACGGCGGCCACGGTGAGGCCGCGCGAGGCGGCGTCGAGGGCGGCTCCGGCTCCGGTGGCGCCGAGGCCGACGACGAGGACGTCGGCCTCGGTCCCGTCGGCGAGTTCCGCGAGTTCCCTGCGCCGCCGTGCGGCGTTGAGGGACGAGGCGGGCAGGGCGGGGCTGCTCGGGCTGGTCATGGGGTGAGGGTCCTCTCCAGTACGGTCCGCAGCTCGCCGAGGAAGGCGGTGTCGCTCAGTTCGGGGTCGCCCTCCTCGGTCATCGTGCGCAGCGAGAGCACGAAGGACTGGACGACGAGCAGCAGTGAGCGGGCCTGCAGGTCGGTGTGCACGCGGCGGACGGAACCGTCCTCGTGGCCCTCGTCGAGCGCCCCCGTGAGGAGGCCGAGCAGGGCGTCCTGGCTGGCTCCGCGGCGGTCGATGACGTAGGGCAGCAGCAGTTCCGGGTCGACGTCGAGGATCTTGTGGAACAGGGGGTGCGCGCGGAAGGCGGCGACCCCTGCCACGAGCCCGTCGACGACGCGCGCCCGCACGGGCGTGCCGGCCGCCGGGTCGGGCATGGCGCCGACGGCGACGGCGATCCACTCACGGGTCATCAGGTCGCCGACGAGCGTGCGCACGTCCGGCCAGCGGCGGTACAGCGTCATCCGGGACACCCCGGCGCGCCGGGCCACGTCGGTCAGGGTCGTGCGGCGTACGCCGACGGCGAGGACACAGTCGCGTGCGGCGTCCAGGACGGCGTCCGCGTCCGCATGGTTGTGACGAATGGGCGTCATCTGTCACAGTGTAATGCAGTGCCGGCCGCGCGGCAGTGCACCCCTGCGAAACCGACGGTGAGGAAGACCGAAGTGGACATGTTGTGGAGCGGCTGGGGCGACCCGGCCAAGGCGGCCCCGCTGCCCGGCACGGTGATCGGGCTGCTGCGCGATCTGCTCGGGGTCACGCCCCGCGAGAGCGGCCCCGCGTCGCTCGACGCCGTCGAGGTGCCGGACTCCCCGCTCCCGGACAGCGCGCGCGAGGCGCTGGCCGCCTGCGTCGGCGGCGAGGCGTACGTGCGCCTGGACGCCGAGAGCCGCATCCGGCACACCCGGGGCAAGTCCACCCCCGACCTCCTGCGCATCCGTGCCGGCGAGACCGACGACACACCCGCCGCGGTCGTGCTGCCGGGCAGCCACGACCAGGTGCTGGCCGTGCTGCGCGCCTGCGCCGGACACGGTCTGTCCGCCGTGCCGTTCGGCGGCGGCACCTCCGTCGTCGGCGGCCTGGCTCCGGAGGCGAAGCGGCCGTTCGTCGCCCTCGACCTGCGCCGGCTCGACGGGCTCGTCGCCCTCGACGAGGTCTCCCGCACCGCCACCGTCCAGCCGGGCCTGCGCGGCCCGCAGTGCGAGGCACTGCTCAACGAGCGGGGCTGGACCCTCGGCCACTTCCCGCAGTCGTACGAGTGGGCCACCGTCGGCGGCTTCGCCGCGGCGCGCTCCAGCGGCCAGGCGTCGGCCGGATACGGCCGCTTCGACGAGATGGTCCTCGGCCTCACGCTCGCCACGCCCGAGGGCACGCTCGAGACCGGCCGTGCGCCGCGCTCGGCGGCGGGCCCGGACCTGCGGCAGCTGGTCCTCGGCTCCGAGGGCGCGTTCGGCGTGATCACCGCGGTGACGGTCCGCATCCGGCCGCTGCCGCAGAAGCGCGTCTACGAGGGCTGGCGCTTCGCCACGTTCGAGGCGGGAGCGGCCGCCCTGCGCCGGCTCGCGCAGGACGGCCCCCGGCCCACCGTGCTGCGCCTGTCGGACGAGACCGAGACGTTCATCGGCCTGGCCCAGCCCGACGCCATCGGCACCGCCGAGGCCCCGCAGGCGGCGGGCTGCATGGCGATCGCCGGCTACGAGGGCACCGAGGAGGACACCGCGGCGCGGCGCGCGGCGGCCCGGGAGGTCCTGCTCGCCTGCGGCGGCGAGTTCGCCGGGGAGGAGCCGGGCGAGCGCTGGGAGCACGGCCGGTACAACGCCCCGTACCTGCGCGACGCGCTGCTGGACGCCGGGGCGTTCGCCGAGACGCTCGAGACGGCCGCGTTCTGGTCCGCCGTGCCCGGGCTGTACGCGGCGGTGCGCCAGGCCCTCACCGGCACGCTGACCGAGGCGGGCACCCCGCCGCTGGTCATGTGCCACATCTCGCACGTGTACGAGAACGGCGCCTCGCTCTACTTCACCGTCGTCTCCGCACAGGGGGACGAGCCGGTCGCCCACTGGGAACGGGCGAAGCGCGCGGCCAACGACGCGATCCTGGCCGCGGGCGGCACCATCAGCCACCACCACGGGGTGGGCACCGACCACCGCGACTGGTACACCTCGGAGATCGGCCCGGTGGGCATCCGCATGCTCCAGGCCGTCAAGGCCGAGATCGACCCGGCCGGAGTCCTCAGCCCCGGCGTCCTCATCCCCGTCCGCTGACCCGTTCCCGCCGTCCGGAGGCGCCATCCATGCGACAGTTCACCGCCGTCGTCAACCCGACCGCAGGCGGTTCCAGCGGTACGGCCGCCCTGCTTCCCCTGGCCCGGCTCCTGCGGGAGGCGGGCGCGCGGCTCGACACCCTGTACAGCCGCAGCCTCGACCACGCCCGCGAACTCGCCCGGCAGGCCGGTGCGCAGGGCCACGTAATCCTCGCCGTCGGCGGTGACGGGATGGCCGGCTGTGTCGGTGGGGCGCTCAGCGGTACGGACACCGTGTTCGGCCTGGTCCCGGCCGGCCGCGGCAACGACTTCGCCCGCGCGCTGGGCCTGCCCACCGACGCCCCGCGGCTCGCGGAGGTGCTGCTGCGGGGCGAGGTCCGGGCCGTGGACACCATCGAGGTCGAATCGGCCGTGCACGCCGGGGTATCCGTCCTGGGCAGTGTGTACGCGGGGGTCGACGCCGTCGCCAACCGCCACGCCAACACCTCCCGGCTGCTGCGCGGAGCGGCGTCGTACTACGCGGGCGGGCTGCGGGCGGTCATGGCCTGGCGGCCCGCCTCGTACCGGATCACCGTCGACGGGGTCGTGCACGAGCGCCGGGGCTACACGGTGGTGGCGGCCAACTCCGGCTTCTACGGCTTCGGAAGAGAGATCGCGCCGGGTGCTCGGCTCGACGACGGCCTGCTGGACGTCGTCGTGGTCCAGGACGCCCCGAAGCGGTTGTTCTTCACGATGATGAACGAGCTGAAGACCGGTGCGCACGTGGCGCGGCCCCAGGTGGAGATCCTGCGGGGCAAGGAGGTCCGCATCGAGGCGGACCGCCCGGTCCCGTACGGCGCGGACGGGGAGGTCGACGCGGTGCTGCCGGTGACGGCCAGGGTGCAGCCGGGGGCGCTTCGCGTCCTTTGCTGAAAACAGTCCTGCCGCGCCAGTAGCGATCAAGCGGGAACAGTGTGACGTTGGATGCATGAGCTGGGCATCCTGGACTACTCCTGGCGTGTACTCGGGCCGTGGCGGCGTGCTCACCGAGGAAGTCGGTGTCGTCACGGGTGACCTCACCGTCCACACCACCTGGGTCGACGGCGAGGCGTCCGTGACCGTGCAGTACACCGGCGCGGCCGACTGGTTCACGGTGTCGGGAAGTCCGGCGCCGTGCCCGTCGGAGGAGGCGAGCCGCGACCTGCACGACGCGGTGATCGCGGCGGTGCGCGGTCCCACGACCGCGACGGTGCCCGCCCTGCCGCAGGCGTCGCCCGGGGTCGGCGGCTGACGCGGCCGTGGTGGGGGACGCGGTGTCCGGTAGCCGGGCGCCGTGGGGGACGCCGCAGGCCGGCGCGCGCCGTCACCGGCGGTCGTCGCGGGCTCCGGTGCGGCGCACCACGCGCAGGAGGTACGTGCGGCGGTCCAGCGGGGCGTGGTCCGAGCGGGGACGGCGCGGAGGCGGGCCCTGGACCGGGCCGTAGCGGGCGAAGGCGCTCTCCAGCACACCCTCGCCACTGGCCAGCCGCGGCAGTCGGCGCTTCACCGCGTACACGGACGCGGCGGGCAGTTCGCCTCGATCACGTACGAGGCCCCCTTGAGGGCCGGCGTCCGCGGGACGGCGCGCAGCCGTGTCAGCACGGGCAGCACCGTGCCGAACACGCCCGCGGGGATCTCCAGACGGAAGTCGCGCATCGGCTCGTGGACCTCGGTGCCCGGAAGTCGAAGTCGATGCCGAAGTCGTCGGCGAGGGTGGCTTGGACGACCTCCTTCCTGCACCTCGCCGCAGAGCGACACCGAGATCTCCTGCCGCAGTTCGTCCCGGCGCGGGCCGATCAGCGGGTCCTGCTCGGCGAGTTGCGTCGGCCGAGGCTCTTGCACAGCCCGCGCTGGGTGGTGGCTTCCGGCGACGACGCGGGCTGAGCCGGGGGCGCTCGGCTCGCGGGAGCGGGCCGGCCACCGGTCTTTTTGCGAAGTCGGCAAGCTTCTTTGCCCCCCGGCTCTGCAGGGGCGGAGTATCGCCCGTGAAACGGAGGTACGAGGCATGACGGCTTTCACGGAAGAGACAGGGACCGCTGGGTCCTCCGGCACGGCACGGCACGGCACCACGACGAGGAGCACACACCGGTGATCGACAGCGATGCGGGACGCGCGGAGTTCTGGGACGCCCGCTACAGCGAGAGCGAGCGGATCTGGAGCGGCAATCCGAACACCGCGCTCGTTCGTGAAGTCGCCGGTCTGCGGCCCGGTACCGCGCTCGACCTGGGCTGCGGGGAGGGCGCCGACACGATCTGGCTCGCGCAGCGCGGCTGGCGGGTGACGGCGACCGACATCTCCGCGGTCGCGCTGGAACGCGCGGCCCGTCATGCCGAGGAGGCAGGGGTCGCCGACGCGGTCGCGTGGCGGCGGCTGGATCTCGCCGTGTCGTTCCCGGACGGGGAGTTCGACCTGGTGTCGGCCCACTACCTGCACTCGCCCGGCGACCTGCCGCGCGAGGAGATCCTGCGCAGGGCGGCCTCGGCGGTCGCCCCCGGGGGCGTCCTGCTGATCGTCGGACACGCGGGGCTCCCCCCGTGGGAGCACACCACGCACGACGGGGTGTCGCTGCCGACGCCGCAGGAGGTCCTCGACTCGCTGGACCTGCCCACGGGCGAGTGGGAGGTGCAGCGCTGCGAGGAGTTCGAGCGCACGCAGAACGACCCCGAGGGCCGGCCCGCCACCCGGACCGACAACGTGCTGAGGGTCCGGCGTCTGCCGGTCTGACCGCTGCGTCGCGGGGCCCGGACCCCGTCTGTCCGGGCCCGGCCGCGGCTGTCCCCTCAGGAACGCGGCCCCGGTGGCCGTGCGGAGTGCCGCCCCGGCCACGCTCTGCGCGGTCGGGGCGGTAGCCGAGGGCGGCACGCGACCGGCACCCGGTGAAGGCCGTCGGGCAGGCGGCCGGCCACCACGGCGAGTGGACGGCGGCCGCCGGCGCCACGACCGCTGAGGCGCCGCCGAATCCGCGCTGGTCTTCCCGCCGGCGCAAGCCCCCGCCCGGGGCCTTCGCCCCGGGCCTCGCCCGCCGGTGACTCAGGCCAGTACCTCGGCGGCCACGCGCAGGTCGGCGATGAGCCCCTTGTACGCCGCTTCCCGGTCGTCGGCCCGCAGGACAGCCGAGGGATGGACGGTGGCGATGACGCAGCCCTCGTCGGCAGCGCGCTCGGGCGGCATGCCCTTCTCACCGGACACGTCGACCTGCCCGAGCCCGTCCCAGGGCGGCATGGGCAGTAGCAGGCCGCGCTGCTCGCTCACCCGGAACGTCCCGCCGAGGAGCGCCTTGCCCGCGGTCGCGCCGAGGGCCATCACGAGGTCGGGGTCCACCACGCGCAGTTCCGCGGCGAGCCAGGGGCGGCAGGCGGTCATCTCCCTCAGGCTCGGAGCCTTGTGGATCCGGCGCTTGCCGCGCTGAGCGGGCTCGAACTTGAAGTGCTTGACGGCGTTCGTGAAGTACGCCGTCCGCTCGTCGATGCCCACTTCCTCCAGCGCCTTGCGCAGCAGCCTGCCGGCCGGGCCGACGAACGGCTCCCCGACCCGGTCCTCCTGGTCGCCCGGCTGTTCTCCGACGATCACGACCCTGGCCGACGAGGTCCCCGCCCCGAACACGGTCCCGGTCGCGTTGCGGAACAGGGGGCAGCCCTCGCAGCCTGCGGCGGCTCGCCGCAGCGTCGGCAGGCCGCCGCGCCGCGGCACGAACGGCCCGGCGTCGTAGCCCTCCCCCAGCCGGAGCTCTTCACTGGTGGTCACCGCTCTCGCCTCCCGCCGTGCGGGGTTCGTGGTCCTTGTCGGCCGGTTACCCCTGCGGGCCCGCCGTACTCGCGGGGGGCCCGAGGCACCGGCAGCCGGCGCGGGACTGCGGCGAACGATCCGGATCCGGGCTGTTGAGCCGGGCGATTGCGGGCACTCGCCCCGTATGAAGAGCAACAGTCCAGACCCCGATCCACGCACCACCCCAGGTCTCGAGCCCGGAGGCGGAGTGCCCCCGGGTGAGACCCCGCCCGCGGAGACGAGCGCCGGCTCCGGCGCCGGGCCGCGGGAAGACCTCACACGCGGCTGGACGAAGGGACCGCTGTTCATCATCGGCATCGTGGCTCTTCTGTGCGCGGCGTTCTTCCTGGCGTTCGCGCTCGCCATGCTGCTGTGAGGCAGAGCCGCAGCGGGACTTTCGAAGTCCACGCGTATCCGTCCGAATGCCCCGGGCGCGGGACGGCGCCCGGGACCGGCCGAGAAGGGAGTGCGCCATGTCCGAAGGCATCGAACAGGGCGACCGGGCCCGGGACGACGAGGCCCGCGGCGACGACGTGTACCAGCCCACGCACTCGGACGCCCAGAACCGCCCCAGCGACGAGCTCGACATGCAGAACGTGCTCGGCGAGCGCGACCTGGACGACATGATGGCGGAGGGTTACTCCCCGCCTGAGCGCCCCTTCGGGGTCGGCCGGTACGGCACCACGGGCGAGGAGCAGCAGGCCGGTGAGACGCTGGACCAGCGGCTCGCCCAGGAGATGCCGGACGTGGCTCCGCCCGAGGGCAACGGCATCGGCGACCAGGTGGGCGGCGACGGTGAACCGGTGGACGAACTGGCCGGTGAGGAACGGGCCGGACGGCTTGCTCCCGCCGAGGATCTCTCGCCACGCAGGCCCAGCGACGTGGTGGCCCGTGACGTCGGCATCGACGGCGGTGCCGCCTCCGCCGAGGAGGCGGCCATGCACATCACGTCCGACGACCGGCTGGGCGCCGACGAGGAACCGGATGCCGGTGACGAGCCGGGAACCGGGCGGAAGTGAGGCCATCCATGCGTTTCCGTGATCGCAGGGCGGCCGGGCGCGAACTCGCGGCGCTGCTGGTCGACAGGCTGCGGCAGGAGCGGTTGCGCGCCCCCTTCGTCCTGGCGCTGCCGCGCGGCGGTGTGCCGGTGGCGGACGAGATCGCCCGGGCGCTCGGCGTGCCGCTCGACGTCGTCGTGGCCCGGAAGATCGGCGCGCCGTTCAATCCGGAGCTCGGGGTCGGCGCGCTGGCGGGCGAGGACCCTCCGCTGTACGACGCGCGGACCATGGCCATGCTCGATCTGACCGCCGACCGTCTCGGCGCTCAGGTCGCGGCGGAGCGTACCGAGCTGCACCGGCGCGAGGACCTCTACCGGGGCAGGCGGCCCGCACCCGCTCTGCACGACCGCACGGCCGTCGTCGTCGACGACGGGCTGGCCACGGGTGTGACCGCGCGGGCGGCGGTACGCGCCGTGCGGGGCATGGACCCCGCGGAGATCGTGCTCGCGGTGCCCGTCTCCGCGAAGGAGCCCGCCGCCGTGCTCAGGGCCGAGG
Organism: Streptomyces sp. NPDC049597; assembly: GCF_040675505.1. NCBI lineage: Bacteria > Bacillati > Actinomycetota > Actinomycetes > Kitasatosporales > Streptomycetaceae > Streptomyces > Streptomyces sp. NPDC049597. The sequence continues at coordinate 73,126 of NZ_JBFAOY010000016.1, read as the reverse complement.
TCGACGACTTCGTGTGCCTGTACACGCCGGAGGTGTTCCACTCGGTCGGGCAGTGGTACGAGGACTTCGGCCAGGTCGGCGACGAGGAAGTGATCGGCATCCTGCGGGCCGCGGCGTCCGCGGGCCCGTCGGCGTCCGCACGGTGACGACCGGAGCGACCGGCGGCCGCCCGCCGCGACCGATGCCGGCGGGAGGGGATTCCCGCGGCGTGAGCCAGAGGAGGCGCGCATGAAACGGACGGACCGCATCGCCGAGCCCTGGGGCACCCGCACGCCCTACGACCGCGGTGCCACCTGGCCGGTGCGGGTCGACTCGCACCTCGCCGAGGGGATCGGCGCCGACGACGTGGAGCGCTGGGTGCCCAGCGCCTCGGTGCTGCACTCCAACGGTGACGCCCTGTACCTCGCTGTCCGCGAGGGCGAGATCGTGGGCGTGCGCGGCCGGCCCGACGACCGGGTCAACCACGGGCGGCTCGATCCCAAGGACCTCTTCGGCTGGCAGGCGAACGCCTCACGGGACCGGCTGACCCGCCCGCTGGTGCGGGAGGGCGGCAGGCTGGTGGAGAGCGACTGGGAGACGGCGATGTCGCGTGTCGTCGCGAGCACCCGCCGGCTCATGGACGAACAGGGCCCCTCGGCCATCGGGTTCTACACCAGCGGCCAGCTCTTCCTGGAGGAGTACTACGCGCTCTCCCTGATCGCCCATGGCGGGATCGGCACCAACCACCTGGACGGCAACACCCGGTTGTGCACGGCGACGGCGGCCGAGGCGCTGAAGTCGTCGTTCGGCTGCGACGGCCAGCCCGGCTCGTACACCGACATCGACCACGCGGACGTGATCGCGCTGTTCGGGCACAACATGGCCGAGAGCCAGGCCGTCCTGTGGGCCCGGGTCCTCGACCGGCTGGCCGGGCCGCATCCCCCCGCCCTGGTCTGCGTCGATCCCCGGCCCACCCCGGTGGCGCGGGCCGCGACGGTCCACCTGGCTCCCAAGCCGGGCACCAACGTCGCCCTGATGAACGCCCTGCTCCATGTGATCGTGCGGACGGGCCGGATCGACCGCGACTACATCGACGCGCACGTGGTCGGCTTCGACGAGCTCCAGCGGTGCGTCGCGGAGTATCCCCCCGAGCGGGCGGCCGAGACCTGCGGGGTACCGGCCGACGACATCCGGCGTGCCGCACAACTGCTGGGCGGTGCCGAGCGGCTGGTGTCCACCGTGCTGCAGGGGTTCTACCAGTCCAGCCAGGCGACGGCCGCCGCCGTCCAGGTCAACAATCTGCATCTGATCCGCGGCATGCTCGGGCGCCCCGGGTGCGGGGTGCTGCAGATGAACGGCCAGCCGACGGCCGAGAACACCCGTGAGTGCGGCGCCGACGGCGACCTGCCCGGTTTCCGCAACTGGAACAACGAGGAGCACGTCGCCGAGCTGGCCCGGATATGGAACGTCGCACCGGAGCACATCCCCCACTACGGGCCGCCCACGCACGCCATGCAGATGATGCGTTACGTGGAGGAGGGCTCGATCCGCATGCTGTGGGTGTCGGGCACCAATCCGGCGGTGTCCCTGCCCGAACTGCACCGTGTGCGTGGGGTGCTGGGCCGCAAGCGGCTGTTCCTGGTGGTGCAGGACATCTTCCTGACCGAGACGGCCCAGCTGGCGGACGTCGTGCTGCCGGCGGCCGCATGGGGCGAGAAGACGGGCACGTTCACCAACGCCGACCGTACGGTGCATCTGTCCGAGAAGGCGGTCGAGCCGCCCGGCGACGCGCGCCCCGACCTGGACATCTTCCTCGACTACGCCGCACGCCTGGATCTGCGGGACAAGGACGGCGGGCCCCTGGTCCCCTGGGACGGGCCCGAGGCGGCGTTCACGGCGTGGCAGGAGTGCAGCCGGGGGCGGCCGTGCGACTACACCGGCATCACCTACGACCGGCTGCGCGAGCACGGCGGCATCCAGTGGCCGTGCGACGAAGAGCGCCCCGACGGCACCGAACGGCTCTACGCCGACGGCCGGTTCTTCAGCGACCCCGCGTCCTGCGAGAGCTACGGCCGGGATCTCGTCACCGGCGCACCGCTGGAGGAGACCGAGTACCGCGCGCTCAATCCGTCCGGCAAGGCCATGGTCAAGGCGGCCGATTACGTGCCGGCGCACGAGCAGACCTCGGACGGCTATCCGCTGGTCCTGACGACGGGCCGGACCCTGTACCACTTCCACACCCGCACCAAGACCGCCCGCACGCCCCAACTCCAGGCGGCCGCGCCCCGGATGTGGATCGAGCTGTCCCGGCACGACGCGGAGGCCGCCGGTGTCGCCGAGGGCGATCTCGTGGAGGCGACGACCCCGCGCGGCAGTGTGCGGGCCACGGCGCGGATCACCGCGATCCGGGACGGGGTGCTGTTCCTGCCCTTCCATTACGGCTACTGGGACGACGGCGACGGGCACGGTGCCGGCCGGCCACCGCGGGCGGCGAACGAACTGACCCTGACGGACTGGGACCCGGTGTCCAAACAGCCGTTGTTCAAGACGGCCGCGGCCAGGATCCGGCGCATCGGCGCGGGCGCCGGTGCGCAGACCGTTCCGACGAACACCGCCTCCGCCCCGGTGACCGCGGGCGTCGCGCCCACCCGCGGGGGGCCCGCGGCCGAGGCGGAGGAGGCACGTCCTCCCGCCGGCGACGACGACCAGGAAGGCACGCCATGAGGATCGGACTGCTGCTGCGCGAACTGCACCACGGGGAGAACGCCTTGGCGCACCATCTGCTGGTGGTCTCCGAGCGTCACCGCACGGACCACGAGGTGTACCACCTGGCCCGTGACCTGGCGGGCTGGTCGCACCGGCACATACGGGCACTGGCCGAGACGGCCCCGGCGTACGGCGTCCGGCTCGACCCGGTCGGGCGGGGTGAGATCTCGCCGGTGGCGAGGATGCGGGAGCGGGCGAGCGCACTGGCGGGCCGCCACGGACAGGCGGAGCTGCTGATGCTGCGGGACCTGAGGAAGGTGTGCACCGAGGCCACGGGGGTGGCGGCCGACTGGGAGATGCTCGCCCAGGCGGCGCAGGCGCTGGAGGACCAGGATCTGCTGCGGCTCGCCGCCAGGTGCCGCCCCGACACACTGCGCCAGGTGCACTGGGCACAGGCGATGCTGAAGGAGGCGAGTCCGCAGATTCTGCTGGCATAGGTCCGGCGTGCCGGAGGCTGTCAGGCCAGAGGGAACGGCACACCGTGTTCGGCGGGCGGCCTCGGGCCGAAGATGCGCCGTTCCTCCTCGGTGATGGCGACGTCGTCGATGCTCGCCTCCCGGCGCGCCATCAGACCGTGGGCGTCGAACTCCCACAGTTCGTTTCCGTAGGAGCGCCACCACTGACCGGCGGCGTCGCGGCTCTCGTACTGGAAGCGGACGGCGATCCGGTCGCCGTCGTACGCCCACAGCTCCTTGCGCAGTGCGTAGTCCCGTTCGCGGTCCCACTTGTGAGTCAGCAACTCGATGACGGCCGCGCGTCCGGTGACGAAGACGTCCCGGTTGCGCCAGACCGAGTCCGGTGTGTAGGCGAGCGCGACGCGGTGCGGGTCGCGGGTGTTCCAGGCGTCCTCGGCCGCCTGGACCTTCATGGCCGCGGTCTCGGCGGTGAAGGGCGGCAGCGGCGGGCGGGTGGTCATGGTTCCTCCATCGGGCACGGCGCCGTGCGAGCAGGCGCTCCACATGCGGAGAACGATCGTTCTCCAACGGCGCTGCTACCGTAGAGAACGCTGGTTCTCGGGTCAAGGAGGGGTAGTCGTCATGGACAGCGCGACCGCCAGGAAGCAGGCACTGGACGCGGCCGAGGAGCTGTTCTACTCCCGGGGCGTGCAGGCGGTCGGCATGGACGCGATCCGCACCGCGTCCGGCGTCTCCCTCAAGCGCCTCTACCAGCTCTTCCCCAACAAGGAACAGCTCGTCGACGCCTACCTGGAGCGTCGCGACCTGCGCTGGCGGGAAGCGCTCGCCTCCCACGTCGAGCGCTCGGCGGACCCCCGGGAGCGGATCCTGGCGGTCTTCGACTGGCTGTACGCGTGGTTCCGCGAGCCCGGCTTCCGCGGCTGCGCCTGGATCAACGGCTACGGGGAACTCGGCACGACGTCACCCGCGGTCGCAGCGCGCGCCAGGGCACACAAACAGGCGTTCAAGGACTATCTGACCGGGCTGGTGGGCGACGCCGGTCTGCCCGCCGACACCGCCGAGCATCTGCGGCTGCTCGCCGAGGGCGCGATGGCGACCGCCGGGATCACCGGTGACCCGCATGCCGCCCTGCACGCCCGGCAGGCCGCGGCCCGCCTCGTTGCCGGGAGAGAGTGAGGAAACGCTCCGTACCGTGACACGACCGCCCACAACGACACGTCCCCAAGGCCCCCTCCGGCGGCCCCTGGACACGGAGTTGTGCGAAGACCTTGGTCACAACCGGCCGGGTTGGCATGCTTGAGCGACCTGCGGCACAGCGACGTGAACGCGGGTGCTTCGCTCCGCCCTGCGCGGTTCGCCCACCTTGTGCGGGAGGTGTAGAAAGAGCATATGGCCGGACGCTACGGCCGCCCGCGCTCGGTTCTGCGGATGCGAACTGTCGCAGGTCAGGTCTTTCTCCTGCAGGTGGCGATCGTGGTGTTGCTCGTCGCCGCGGCCATGGCGGCTCTCGTGCTCCAGTCCCGCACCGACAGCGAACGAGAGGCCCGCAACCGGTCCGTCGCCGTGGCCGAGACCTTCGCGAACGCGCCCGGCGTCGCCGAGGCCCTCGCCTCCCCGGACCCGACCGCCGTGCTCCAGCCGCGGGCCGAGGAGGCACGCAAACGCTCGGGGGTCGACTTCATCGTCGTCTTCAACACCGAGGGCATCCGCTACACGCACCCCCTCACCGACCGCATCGGCAAGAAGTTCGTCGGCAACTTCGCTCCGGCCCTGGCGGGCGAAGTCGTCACCGAGAAGATCGTCGGGACGATCGGGCCGCTCGTGCAGGCCGTCGTCCCGATCCGGGCGAGTGACGGCAAGGTCGTGGGCCTGGTGTCCGCGGGCATCACCATCGAACGCGTCAGCGGCGTCGTGGAGGACCAGTTCCCCCTTCTGTTCGGCTCCGCGGCGGGGGTCCTGCTGCTGACGACCGGCGGCACCGCCCTGGTCACCCGCAGGCTGCGCCGTCAGACCCACGGCCTGGGGCCCGCCGAGATGACCCGGATGTACGAACACCACGACGCCGTCCTGCACGCCGTCCGCGAGGGGGTCGTCATCGTGGGCGGGGACGGCCGGCTGCTGCTGGCCAACGACGAGGCACGCCGGCTGCTCGGCCTGCCGGCCGACGTGGACGGCTCCCCGGTCGGCGACCTCGGCCTCGAACCGCGCACCGCACATCTCCTGGCGTCCGGCCGCATCGCCACCGACGAGGTCGTCCCGGTCGGCAACCGGCTGCTCGCCGTCAACCAGCGCTCGACGGACCAGGCGGGCGGGCCGCCGGGCACGGTCGCGACGTTCAGGGACACCACGGAACTCCAGGCGCTGACCGGACGGGTCGATGTGGCCCGGGGCCGGCTGAAGATGCTGTACGACGCGGGCACGGAGATCGGCACGACGCTCGACGTGGTGCGCACCTGCGAGGAGTTGTGCGAGTTCGCCGCCGGCCGGTTCGCCGACTTCGCCACCGTCGACCTGGCGGAGGCCGTGCTGCGCGGCGAGGAGCCGGTCGCCACCGGTGTGGACGTCGACATGCGGCGCACGGCGTTCAGCGGCCCCGACGGCACCGCTCTGTATCCGGTCGGTCATGCGATCCGCTTCCTGCCCACGACGCCGCTGGGTTCGGGACTCGTCAAGGGCGACGCCGTCCTGGAGACGGATCTGTCCGCCTTCACCGGCTGGCAGCGTCAGGACCCGGTGCGGGCGCCGCAACTGGTCGACTACGGGATGCACTCGATGATCGCGGTGCCGCTTCGGGCGCGGGGTGTGGTGCTTGGGGTCGCGATGTTCTGGCGGGCCGGGACGACGGAGCCGTTCGAGGCCGAGGACCTGTCGCTCGCGGAGGAGCTGGTGGCGCGTGCCGCGGTGAGCGTCGACAACGCACGCCGCTACACGCGCGAGCACACCATGGCGGTGACGCTGCAGCGCAGCCTGCTTCCCCGGGGCCTGCCGGAACAGACCGCGCTGGACATGGCGTACCGCTACCGGCCGGCCCAGGCCGGGCTCGGCGGCCTCGGCGGAGTGGGCGGCGACTGGTTCGACATCATCCCGCTGCCGGGGGCTCGCGTGGCGCTCGTGGTGGGGGACGTGGTCGGGCACGGACTGCACGCGGCGGCGACGATGGGGCGGCTGCGCACCGCGGTGCACAACTTCTCGAGTCTGGACCTGCCGCCGGACGAACTGCTGTGGCACCTCGACGAACTGGTGGCCCGTATCGACCAGGACGAGACGGACGACGGTGTGGACGCGTCGGTCACCGGGGCCACCTGCATCTACGCGATCTACGATCCCGTCTCCGGGAACTGCAGCATCGCGCGGGCCGGCCATCTCCAGCCCGCGATGGTCTTCCCGGACGGAACGGCCGAGTTCGCCGACGTGCCGGGCGGTCCGCCGCTGGGGCTGGGCGGCCTGCCGTTCGAGACCCTCGAACTGCGGCTGCCCGAGGGCAGCCGGCTGGTCCTCTACACCGACGGGCTCGTCGAGGACCGCGAGCGCGAGATCGACGAGGGCCTGGAGATGCTGCGCCGCACCCTGGACCACGACGGCGACCGGACACCCGAGGCGACCTGCGAGGCGGTCCTCGCGGCGCTGGTGCCGGACCGTCCGCGCGACGACATCGCGCTGCTCGTGGGACGTACGCGCGTCATGACGTCGGACCGCGTGGCCCAGTGGGACGTGCCGCCGGACCCCGCCGCCGTACGGGAAGTGCGGGCCTCGGTGTCGCGGAAGCTGGCCGCATGGGACCTCGTCGAGGAAGCCTTCACCACGGAACTGATCCTCAGTGAGCTGGTGACCAACGCGATCCGTTATGCCGACGGACCCATCCAGGTACGGCTGATCCGCGACCGCAGCCTCATCTGCGAGGTGGCGGACCACAGCAGCACCTCACCCCATCTGCGGCAGGCGGCGATCACGGACGAGGGGGGCCGGGGGCTGTTTCTCGTGGCCCAGTTCGCGAAGCGCTGGGGTACGCGGTACACCGCGAACGGCAAGGTGATCTGGACGGAGCAGCCCCTGACGCCGGGCGTGCCCGCTCTCGTCGACCGCGACTGAACCGCCCGGCCGCCACCTCGACGGCCCGGGCGCGCGCCGGGACGGGCGGCACCGGCCTGCGCCCCGTCCCCACCGGCCAGGCACGCGGGCCTCACGAACGGTGGCCGTCAGGAGCCGTGCCAAGCCCGCGAGTTCGCCGTCCCGCGGCGCCGACCGCCCGTCCGGCTCCCGCCGTTCAGCTCGTCCTGGCGATGTAGTAGACGTTCAGCGGGTCGCCTTCGACGGACCGCACGTCGACGGACCGGAAGCCCGCCTCGGTCAGCATGCGTTCGGCCGTCTCCTGGCCCCAGACCGTGCCCAGGCCCGCTCCGCCGGTGCTGAGCGAGGTCGTCATGCAGTAGAAGACGCTGAAGCCGAAGAGCGCGGGCCCGAACGGATGGCCGACGTTCTTCTCCAGTCTGCTGGAGGCGGCGATGTCCGCCATGAGGAAGGTGCCGCCCCCGCGCAGCGACTTGGCGATCACCGCCAGCGTGCGGGCGGGCTTCGCCAGATCGTGGATCACGTCGAACGCGGTGATCAGGTCGTACTGTCCGGTGACCTCCGTCGAGTCGCCGAGGACGAACTCCACGTTCCCGAGCCCCAGCTCGGCGGCCTCGGCACGTCCGGCGGCGATGCCGGCCTCGGACTGGTCGAGGCCGAGGAACCTGCTCGCCGGGAACGCCTTGGCCATCACGATCGGCGCGTGCCCCTGCCCGGTGCCCACGTCGAGCACGTCGATCCCTGAGCTCAGCCGGTCGGTGAGGCCGGGAACGAGCGGGAGGACGGTGTCGACGAGGCCATGGTCGTAGACGCGGGCGGTCTCCTCCGCCTGGAGGGCCTGGAAGCGCGGGTACGCCGAGTACGGCACGCCGCCGCCTTCGCGGAAGGAGCGCACCACCTGCTGCTCGACCTCGCCCATCAGGGCGATGTACTGCATCATGCCGGCGAGGTTGTCCGGTCCGGCGGCGCTGACCAGCGAGGCGGCGTGCTCGGGCGGCAGCCGGTACGTGTGCCCGCCGGGGTCGTACTCGACGAAGCCCCCGACGACCATGCCGCCGAGCCATTCGCGCACGTACCGCTCGTCGAGGCCCGCAGCCTCGGCGATCGCGTCGCTGGTCGAGGGAGGCAGCCCGGCCAGGGTGTCGAAGAGTCCCGTCTGGTGACCGACGCTGGTCAGGAGCGCGAGGGCGCCCTTGTTCAGCACGTCGACCACGTCCGCGGCGAACGCCTCCTGCTTCGCCGGGTCCGTCACGGGCTGTGTCTCGGTGCTCGGCATGGCCGCTCCCTTCCACCGGGGCTGACTGCTGCGCGCCGGCGGGACCGGCCCGCTTTGTGTCACATTACGCCCGAATCGTGATGCCGGGCCTCACGGAGCGGGAACGACAGCGGCACCCGGGCCCCGGCACGAAAGCGCTCCCCCTCACGCACTGTCCGCCCCCGAAACGGCGGCCGGTGATCATAAGGTGACGGCGTGGACAGACATGTGACCTTCGAACGGCTGCACAACTTCCGGGACTTGGGCGGCTATCGGGCCGCCGACGGCCGAACGGTGAGGTGGCGCCTGCTCTACCGCTCCGACTCGCTCGGCAAGTTGGCGGGCGCCGACCGCGAACGATTCCGCTCCCTGGGCATACGCACCGTGATCGACCTGCGCTACCCGTGGGAGATCGACGCCAAGGGCCGCGTCCCGCACGGTGATGTCGGCGCCTACCACAACCTGAGCGTGGAGCACCGGCCCTACGACCAGGCGGACATCTCCCCCGATGTGGACCCCTGGCGCCACCTGGCCGACCGGTTCGCCGAAGTGGCCCTCGACGGCAGGGACGAACTGCGCCGGGCCCTGGAGATCATCGCCGAAGAGCAGGGCCCGCTCGTCTTCCACTGTGCCTCCGGCAAGGACCGCACGGGACTGCTGGCCGCCGTGCTGCTCGGGCTGCTGGGCGTCGGCGACGACGACATCGCGGCGGACTTCGCGCTGACCGAGCTGGCCACCGCACGGCTGATCGCGGACTGGCGGGCCGCCCACCCGGGGCGGGAACTGCGCTGGCCCGGTTACGGCCGGGCTCCCGAGGACGTCATCCGGCTGTTCCTCGCGGATCTGACCGGCACGTACGGCTCACTGCGCTCCTACGTCACCCAACACGTCGGCCTGGAGGAGAAGGCGATCACACGGCTGCGCGAGCGACTCCTGGAGTGACTCCGGCCGCGCCCGCGGTCACTCCACCGTGAACAGCAGCTCCGGCCGGTCCCACAGCACCGCCGGCGGTGCGGCCGGCACCGTGCCCGTACGGCGGGCGCCCACACTCAGGTAGAAGCCCTCGGCGGGCGGATGGGACACCACGCGGACGGATCCGAGGCCGGCGTCACGGGCCCGGTCCTTCATGTGGGCGATCAGCAGCCGCCCGACACCGAGGCCCTGGGCGTCGTCGGCGACGAACATCAGGTCCAGCTCGGGCGGCGACATGACGAGGGCGTAGAAGCCGAGCAACCGGCCCTCGTCGCCGACCGCGAGATGGACCTCGTGCGCCTCTATGTAGTCGGGGCCCACGCGGTACCCGGCCACCATGGCCGCGTAGTGCCCCTCGTAGGCACGGGAACCGCGCACCATACGGGTCAGCCGACCGGCGTCCCGCGCGGTCGCCCTGAGGATCCGCACCGCTTCGCGGCGCCGCTTGCCGCCCGGACCGCGGGCCGCGACGGTAAGGGGCTCATTCATAGTACGAGTATGACATGCCCGCCGACGGCGCCTCGGACCCATGAGCCGGGAACCGGTGGCGGCGTTCGCGCGCCCCACCGCTTCCCGCGCACACGCATCGGACCACGGCATATGCCCATGCCTTCACGAGACAGCTTCCGCCACAGGCATCACATCAGCCACGGATACCGCCCGCCCCTGCGGGTGCGCCGCGACAAGGCGGCCCGAACGCAATGACGAAGGACCGGAGCGCCGCTGGCATGTGCCAAAGGCACCACCGGATCGAGTGTTGCCAAACGGCTTACGGCCCATCGCCGCCTGTGCAACAGTCGTATCCGGTCCCTGTATCGGTCTGGCCGTGGCCGTGCCTGTATCGGAGTTCGACATGCCGTCCCATCTGTTCGCGGACCGTCCCGCCCAACCGCCCGAGCGCGGCGCCGTCGACGCGCTCATCACCCGCACCCGCATGCTGCGCGGAGACGTGGACGCGGTGCGCCAGGACACGGTGGGCGCCGACGACGACCCGCAGGGACGATGGCAGCGCGCACTCTACGATCTCGCCGTCCATCACCTCGACGACCTGGGCGCGCACCTGGACCAGCTCAAGGAGGGCCTGCCGCCGGCGACGGCCGACGCGATCGCCGACGAGCTCGCCGCGTACGAGGCGGACAGCGCGGCCGGGAGCGGCTCGCTGCTCAGCCGGGTCGGCAGCGCGGAGTGGAACCTGCTGACCGACGAGGTGAGCTGGTCCGACGAGCTGTTCCAGATCCTCGGCCGCGACCCCGCGGCCGGACCCATGTCCCTGGACGAGCTGCCCTCGGTCGTGTTCGCCGAGGACCAGCCCCTTCTCACGGCGATGGTGACGGACTGTCTGGTCGACGGCCGGCCCATCGACGGCGAGTTCCGCATGGTGCGGCCCGACGGCCGCGTCCGCACGGTGCACATGATGGGCGAGCCCGTCCTCGACTCCGACGGCTCGACGGCCTCCATGTGGGCCGTCCTGCGCGACGTCAGCGAACTGCGGCGCAGTCAGCGGGCGGTACGTGAGACCCGGGACTCGCTGCAACGGCAGCAACACATCGAGCGGACCGAGCGCCGGCTCGCCGTCGAGATGCAGGCGGCCGTGCTGCCGCCGTGGCGCGGCTCGCTCCGGTACCCGCCCGGCAGTCCCACGTCCTTGGACATCGCCGCGCACCACCTTCCCTCGGACGAGGGCGCCCTCACCGGCGGTGAATGGTACGACGCGCTGCAACTGCCGGACGGAGCGTGGCTGTTGAGTGTCGGCGACCTCACCGGTCACGGAGTGGCGGCCGCGTCGTCGATGGCCATGCTGCTGGGGGCCCTGCGGGGCATGGCCGTGGCGGGTGTCCACCCGGGACAGCTCATGGTCCATCTGAACCGGCTGCTCGACACCTCCACCCAGTGCGCCCTCGGCAGCGCGGTGTGCTGCCGCTACGACCCCGCCACCCACGTGGTGACCTGGGCACAGGCCGGACACCCCGCCCCAGTGCTGTTCCGCGACGGGACGGGGCGCGCTCTGTCGGCACTGGACGGAGTGCTGCTGGGAGCCACCAGCGGCGCATCGTACGAGCAGGGCGAAGTGACCCTTCGGCCGGGCGACGTGCTGGTCCTGCACACCGACGGGGTGACGCGTACGGGTTCGGGACCACAGGACGCCGATGACGCGGCGGACCGGCTGACGGCACTGGCAGCACGGCTCACCGCGGTGCGTGACGCGCAGGAAGGCGTCAGGGTCGTGGTGGAGGAATTCGGTCAGGGCGAGCGCCGGGGCGCCGCGTGTGTACTGGTGGCGAAGGTGAGCGCGTAGGACGGGCGAGGCGGATGCCCCCTGGGTCGGCCGCCTTCCGAAGACGGCGCACCCGCCGTCGGGGGCAGGGGCTTCAGCACACCCGCCGTCGGCCACGAGCAGCGTCATGTACGAGAGCTTCGGCGCTCCCGCCGCCGGGCCCGCTGGTTCCGTGCTCCCGCCGGGTCAGATCCGCGTGCTTCTGCGCTTCGTCGACGGGTCGGCGGGAAGCGCCACCTGGATCTCCTCGCGCAGGTCCTCGATCTTCGCGTAGCCCGCGTACTGCCCGGTGAGCCGGTACATCTCGCGCAGCCGGTCCCACGTCCGGTGCGAGGAGGTCTCCCCCATCGACACCAGCGCGAGCCTGGCGTAACGGTCGGCCTGCTCCGGGTCGTCGGCGATGAAGCACGCCGATGCCAGCGAGATGTAGTCGAAGATCTTGGAGCGTTGGCGCCCGCCCTCGCGCAGCTCAAGCGCCTGCTTGGCGTGCCGCTGGGCGATGCCCGCGACCGACGGATCGTGATCGGCCAGCGTGCGGTAGGCGAGCGCCTGCATGCCGTGCATGTCCGCTTCGTCGAACATCTGCATCCAACTCGGCGGCGGCACATCGCCCTTGTCGGAGACGAAGAGCTCCTCGGCCTCCCCGAGGGTGCGGCGCATGGCCTGCCCCTGGCCCATGGACGCCTGCGCCCACGCCTCGATGGTGTGCAGCATGGCCTGGGTACGGGGCAGGGTCTGCTCCCCCGAGCCCGACTTGGCGAGCTTCATCAGGTCAAGGGCGTCGTCGGGTCGGCCCAGGTGCACCATCTGGCGGGCGGCACGGGACAGCGCCTCGCCGGCGCGGGGTCGGTCGCCGCCCTCGCGCGCCGCGTGCGCGGCGATGACGAAGTACTTCTGGGCGGTGGGCTCCAGGCCGACGTCGTGGGACATCCAGCCCGCGAGGACGGCGAGATTGGCGGCGACGCCCCACAGGCGCCGCTGGAGGTGGTCGGGGTGGCGGTAGGCGAGCATGCCGCCCACCTCGTTCAGCTGGCCCACGACCGCCTTGCGCTGCAGTCCGCCGCCGCGGGCGGCGTCCCAGGCGCGGAACACCTCGACGGAGCGCTCCAGTGCCTCGATCTCCTGCGACCCGATGGGGGCGGCCTCGTAGCGATCGTACCCAGCGGGGTCGGCGTGCAGCGGATCGGCGGTGAAGGAGGGGTGCTGGGAGGTGCCGGGGTCGGTCTTGAGCCAGTCGTGCATGGCGCTGCTGAGTGCTGAGCCCGCGGCGAGTGCCGCGCCGGCACCCACCAGGCCGCGTCGGTTGAGCATGAGGTCCATTCCCGTGAATTCGGTGAGGACCGCTGCCGTACGGTCGGGCGCCCACGGCAGACCGTCAGGGTTGTCAGTGCCCTGGACGTCCCGCCGCTTCGCCGCTCGCCCGTTCCGTGCGAACCCGAGGTCCTCGATGGTCACGACACGACCGAGTCGCTCGGTGAACAGGGCCGCCAGCACCTTCGGCACGGGATCGCGCGGGGACTCCCCCATGTCGATCCACCGCCGTACGCGCGAGGTGTCGGTCGCCAGTTGGGGGTGGCCCATGGCCGCCGCCTGCCGGTTCACGAGTCTCGCGAGTTCGCCCTTGGACCAGCCGGCCAGGCCGAACAGGTCGCTCAGGCGGGTATTGGGTTCTCCGCTCACGTCAAGCCCCCAGGTTCTCGGCTGAGTTGACCGTACCCCCTGTCATAGGGCCGGCGACTATTCGCCAGGGTTCGCCAGGGTCCGCCAGATGGTGTGCCACCCGCGACCCGGTGTCAGGTAGGAACGCGCCACCTCGCTCCGGCTGCCAGGGGCACATTCCCCAGGGTGTTGCCTCCGGTACGTCCGGAGCGGGGCAGCGCAGGCAACCTGTCGGCACACGAAGGGGTCTGTATCTCCCATGTACACAGCATCGTCCTCCGTGTCCGCCCCGCCCCGGCCGCAGCGTCCGGCTGTCCCGGCCGGCTCCGGACCGTATCTCGCTCCCGCTCGCACCGGCCGGGCGCGCATGCCCGCCGGTGCGGTCGGCCACCCCGTCAGCGGGAGAATCGACTTGTCCGGCCCGCAGGGCGCCCAGCTGCGCAAGGCTGTCGCGTCGGTGCACCGGATCTGCCCGGAGTTCAATCCGGTGCAGGTGCTGCGCCGCAGCGGACGTTCCGTGCTCATCGTCGGAACGACGGGGCGCACCACCGCGGTCGCCAAGTGCTTACTGGACCCCTCTCCCGCGTGGGCGGAGTCGCTCCGCCACGAAATAGCTTCCTACCGTGCGTTCGTGCGGCACCGGCCGCCGGTCCGGGTTCCCCGGCTCATCGCCGCCGACCCGGAGAACTGCACGCTCGTGATCGAGCGGATGCCCGGCCGCCCCGCGGCCCTGGCCCGGCATCCTTTCGAGGCGCCGCCGAGGGCTGACGTGCGCGCGGCACTCGGCGCCGTCGTCCGGCTCAACTCGTGGCGACCGCCCGCCGGGATGTTCGACGCGCCGCTCGACTACGGCTCGCGGATCTCCCGCTACCACGAGCTGGGGCTGTTCACGGACCGGGACCTCGGCGACCTGCAGAAGCTGCTCCACGGCCTCGCCCAGGCGGGCGGCCGACAGGGGATGGGCCAGTTCTGCCACGGTGACGCGCTGCTGTCGAACATCCTGCTCTCCCCCACCGGTCCGGTCCTCGTGGACTGGGAGCACGCGGGCTGGTACCTGCCCGGGTACGACCTGGCGACGCTGTGGGCGGTCCTCGGGGACGCCCCGGTGGCACGTCGTCAGATCAGCCAGCTGGCCCAGCAGTCCGGGACGGCGGCACGGGACGCGTTCCTGGTGAATCTGATGCTCGTGCTGACACGGGAGATCCGTACGTACGAGACGGCCGTGCAGCGCACGATGCGGGAGGCGCCGCCCGTCGTCGGGGGCCAGGCGCCTGCGGCGGGGCTCGCGGCCGGGGAGGAGCAGCGGCTGCTTCTGCGCCGACTGCACGACGACTGCGCACTGGCCCGCCGGGCCGTGCGCGCGGCGGTCGGCACCCGCTGACCGCCGGACGAGGGGGAAGCGCGCTGCGCGCCCGGTGCCGACGCACCGGGGGCGCAGCGCGCTGTCGTCGGTGGGTCCACGGGGCCACCGACCTGCTCCGTCCCGGCGAACCGGCGCGCGAGCCTGCCTCGTACGGCGGCGCACGGTCGCAGGTTCCCCTGGCTCACCTCAGCTGTGTGGTGCGGCGAGCGTACCGCTCAGCGAATCGTGGACCGGCTCGCGGAGGAGTACGTGCCTCTGTGCACGACGACGCGTGTCTCGTGGCGGTCCGCGTGGGCCGCCCGCCGACCCGGACATTGGTCCATGCCACTGACACGCCGCAGGCCCGCGAACTGCCGCCGCGAAACTCGCCGATACGGCGGCTGACGTGCAAATTCCCGGCTCTGAAGCATGATTGACGGATCGTTCGCAAGCCGGTACCCCTTAACGGTCCGGCCGCGCACCATCCGTCCTGGGAGGCTGCCTTGCAAGGATTCGCCCTCGCGCGTTCCAGAAGCACCCGCCGGCAGGCGTGGACAGCGGGCGCGGCGGTGGCCGCTGCCGCTCTGCTCCTGCCCCTGCTCTCCTCGGGGCCGTCGGCGACCGCCGACGGGCGCCCTTCGCCGTCGGCGCTGCAGAGCGAATTCGCGGCGGCCGCCGAGGAGTTCGGCGTGCCGCAGAGCGTGCTGCTCGGCGTGTCGTACCTGCAGTCGCGCTGGGACGCGCACGGTGGGGCCGCCAGCGTCACCGGGGGCTACGGCCCCATGCACCTGACCGACGCGCGGACCGCGCTGGCCGAGGCGCCGCACCATTCGCACGGCGCGGAGGACGCGCGGGGTGACGAGGCGCGTCCGGTGCGCGCGGGGGACGACGCGGCGCTGCCGGAGACGGCCTCGCTGCCGACGCGGCTGCGCACGCTGGAGCGGGCGGCGCAGGTGTCGGGCATCGACCCCTCAGAGCTGCGCGACAACCCGGCGGCGAACGTGCGCGGCGGGGCCGCGCTGCTCGCCGACGCGCAGAAGTCGCTGGGCCGGCCGGCGAGCGACGATCCGGCGCAGTGGTACGGCGCGGTGGCACGGTTCTCGGGTGCGGACGACGTGGCGACGGCGACGACGTACGCCGACGACGTGTTCGACGTGATCCGCACGGGCCAGGCGCGCACGACGGACAGCGGCCAGCACATGGTTCTCGCGGCCGACCCCGATGTGGCGCCGGACCGTGCGCAGGTGGCGGCCCTGGGTCTGCGCACCGCCGACGCGGCCCGGACGGAGTGCCCGCCCTCGGTGGCCTGCGAATGGATCCCGGCGCCCTACGAGGAGTTCGGCCAGGGCGACTACGGCAACCACGACAAGGCGGATCGGCCGGCGTCGCAGTCGGTGGAGTACATCGTCATCCACGACACCGAGGCGACGTGGGACACCACCCTGCGCCTCGTGCAGAACCCGCAGTACGTGTCGTGGCAGTACTCGCTGCGCTCCTCGGACGGGCACATCGCCCAGCACGTGCCGCTCAAGGACGTGGCCTGGCATGCCGGGAACTGGTTCGTGAACGCCAAGTCGGTGGGCCTGGAGCACGAGGGGTTCCTGGTGTCCCCCGATGCCTGGTACACGGAGGCGATGTACCGCACCTCGGCGCGGCTGGTGCGCTACCTCGCCCACCGGTTCGACGTCCCGCTGGACCGTCAGCACATCCTGGGCCACGACAACGTGCCGGGGACGACCGCGGCCACGATCAGGGGAATGCACACCGACCCCGGGCCGTACTGGGACTGGGCGCACTACTTCACGCTGCTGGGCCGGCCGTTCACGCCCGAGGCCGCCCCGGACAGCCGCGTGGTCACCATCCGGCCCGACTACGACGCCAACCGGCCGCTCTACACGGGCTGCACGAAGGCGGGAGAGGCGTGCACGCCGCACGGTTCGGGTGCGGTCCGGCTGCACACCGCGCCGAGCGAGAGCGCACCGCTGGTCAAGGACATCGGGCTGCGGCCGGGCGGTCAGGACTCGACGACCGGGGTGAACGACACGGGGGCGCGGGCCTCGACCGGGCAGCAGTACGCGGTGGCGGGCCGCGAGGGCGACTGGACGGCGATCTGGTACCTGGGCCAGAAGGCGTGGTTCCACAATCCGCGGACGGAGCCGACGGCGGTGCCCGCCCGGGCCCGGGTGCTGACACCGAGGGACGGGCTCGCCGAGGTCCCGGTGTACGGGCGGGCGTACCCGGAGGCGTCGGCCTATCCGGCGGGGGTGCCGGTGCAGTCGGTCTCGCCGCTGCCGTACAGGCTGCGGGCGGGCCAGGAGTACGTGGTCGGTGACCTGCTGCCGGGCGAGTACCTGTACGCGACGACGTTCGACACGGCCGGACACCGGGTGGTGCGCGGCCAGGAGATGTACTACGAGGTCCAGTTCGGGCACCGGGTGGCGTTCGTGAAGGCCTCCGACGTGGAGGTGAGGGACCGGTAGCACCGGGCGGCGAACTGCGGGGTGTCACCGGTCACGGGGGGTCGGCGACACCCCGCTCCCCTTTTGAGGGCTTGTACGACTAATCGTCCGGTTGCGTGCGCCCGTCGGGTGACGGGTAGGGCTGGGCCGATCACGCCGGTCCGCGTCCCTGCTCACCGAAAGGCCCCCGAGTCCTATGGCACAGCCCTTCGAACTGCCGGATTTCTACGTGCCGCATCCGGCACGGCTCAACCCGCACGTGGAGGAGGCACGGCAGCACACGACCCGGTGGGCACGGCACATGGGGATGCTGGAGGGGTCCGGCATCTGGCAGGAGAGCGACCTCGCGGCCCACGACTACGCGCTGCTGTGCGCCTGCACGCATCCGGACTGCGGCGCGGATGTGCTGAGTCTGGTCACGGACTGGTACGTGTGGGTCTTCTTCTTCGACGACCACTTCCTGGAGGTCTTCAAGCGCACCCGGGACAGGGCGGGCGGCAAGGCGTACCTCGACCGGCTGCCGGCGTTCATGCCGATGGACCCCTCCCGTGGGACGCCCGAGCCGACGAACCCGGTCGAGGCGGGCCTCGCCGATCTGTGGGCGCGCACCGTACCCGCCATGTCCCCCGCTTGGCGCGCCCGTTTCGCACGCGCCACCGAGAGCCTGCTCAACGAGTCGATGTGGGAGCTCTCCAACATCGACGAGGGCCGGATCGCGAACCCCCTCGAGTACATCGAGATGCGCCGCAAGGTCGGCGGCGCCCCCTGGTCGGCCGGACTCGTGGAGTACGCGGCCGGCGCCGAGGTCCCCGAGTCCGTCGCGCACTCGCGCCCGCTGCGGGTCCTGCGCGACACGTTCTCGGACGCGGTGCACCTGCGCAACGACCTGTTCTCGTACCAGCGCGAGGTGGAGGAGGAGGGCGAGAACAGCAACGGGGTGCTGGTCCTGGAGACCTTCCTCGGCTGCACGACACAGGAGGCGGCGGATGCGGTCAACGACCTGCTGACCTCCCGTGTCCAGCAGTTCGAGAACACCGCGCTCACCGAGGTGCCCGCCCTGTGCGCGGAGAAGGGGCTGAGCCCGGCGCAGTGCGCGGCGATCGCCGCCTACACCAAGGGGCTCCAGGACTGGCAGTCCGGCGGCCACGAGTGGCACATGCGCTCCAGCCGCTACATGAACCAGGGCGTGGACACCGGGCCGGGGCCGCTCGACGGGGGGCTCGGCCTGTCGGCACTCGACATCAGGACGCTGTTCGGCCGCCCCGCGAGGGCCCGGCTGCGCACGCTCACGCACCGTCCCGAACGAGTGGGACCGTCGTGGCTGCCGGAGTTCGACCTGCCGTTCCCGCTGACGCTCAGCCCTCATCTGGACGACGCGCGCGCCAGGTCGCTGGCCTGGGCAGGGCGCATGGGGCTGCTGAACGACATCTGGGACGAGGCGAAGCTCGCCGGTTTCGACTTCGCGCTGTGCTCGGCCGGCCTCGACCCGGACGCCACTGCGGAGGAGCTGGAGCTCAGTGCCGAATGGCTGACGTGGGGGACGTACGGCGACGACTACTATCCGCTGGTCCACGGCAGGGCGCGTGACCTCGTGGGGGCGAGGCTGTCGAACGAGCGGCTGAAGGCGTGCATGCCGGTCGACGAGCCGGAGGCGGGTGCCGCCCTCGCGGTCGCCCCGATGGAGCGCGGCCTCGCCGACCTGTGGGCCCGCACGGCGGGGCCGATGTCGCCCGGCGCCCGGCTGTCCCTGCGCAGGGCGGTCGACGTCATGCTGGACAGCTGGCTGTGGGAGCTGCACAACCAGGCGCAGCACCGTGTGCCCGACCCGGTCGACTACATGGAGATGCGCCGCCTGACGTTCGGCTCGGACCTGACCATGAGCCTGGCCAGGCTGCGCCACGAGGGCGAGCTCCCGCCGGAGATCTGCGCGAGCGGTCCGCTGCGCGGTCTGGAGAACTCCGCGGCGGACTACGCCTGTCTGCTCAACGACCTGTTCTCGTACCAGAAGGAGATCGAGTACGAGGGCGAGGTCCACAACGCCGTCCTGGTCGTGAGGAAGTTCTTCGACTGCGACTACCCGACGGCCGCCGCGATGACGGACGAGCTGATGCGCTCGCGGCTGCGGCAGTTCCTGTACGTCAAGGAGCACGAACTGCCGCTTCTGTGCGAGGACTTCGGGCTGAGCGAGGAGGCGAGGGCGGCGTTGGCAGCCTACGTGCGCGAGCTGGAGGACTGGCTCGCCGGCATCCTCAACTGGCACTGCAATGTGCGGCGTTACCGCGAGGAGGATCTGCGCGTGGGCGCGGCGGCGTGGCGGCTGGGCACACCCACCGGGCTCGGTACGTCGGCCTTCCGGCTGGGGCTGCCCGCGCAGCGCGCGGAGGTACGCGTGTAGCCGCGGGCCGTCACCGCGGAGGACGGAACTTCCCGGGGGCGCGCCGCCCCGGGAAGTCCGGTGGAAAGTGTGTCAGCCCTGCTGGAAGAGCTCCGCGGGGAGCGGCTTGAGCAGCGCGTACAGATCGTCGGTGATCGGGCGGTCCCAGCTGGCGATCGTGACGAGCACGTTGTCGCTGCGGTCGAACTGCACGCAGGAGATGCGGCTTTCGGAGAGCTTGACGCGCCGGACGATCAGGAGGTTGTCGCCCTGCATCACGGGCGTGTCCTCGACGTCGACGACCTCGACGGGCTCGTCGTTCTCCAGGGCGATGAGCAGTTGGGCGACCTCGAAGGGGATCTCGCCCTCCTCGACCTCGCGGGCGGGCGATCCCTCGGGGAGATTGCCGATGATCATCGCGGGTCCGCGGCCGCCGAAGAGGTCGTAGCGCAGGAAGACACCCTGGCAGCTGCCGTCGGGGGCGGGCAGCAGACCGGCGCCGAGATTGCCGGGCCAGTCGCCCGGGTCCATGGCCAGGACATCGAAGTCCGGACCCGCGGGTGTGGCGGCGCTGCGGCGGCGGAGAAACGACATAACCGCCATGGTACGTGTCCGCGAGGGGTCGGCCGAGTCGGGGCGGGGGCCCTGTCACGCGTGGTCGGGGGGACGCATTCGCTTGAGCGGGGGACGCGTGCCGCCGCGGGCGCTCCTCCGCCCGCGGCGGCCTTGAACGCGTACGGCCTCGGGCCCGTATCCCTGGGCGCACCGTTGTCCGTGACCGGCACAGCGCCGACGAGGATCCGTACCGACAGTGAGGGATCAGCCCATGAACGACCGCATCAGTCCCGACCTGCAAGCACTCCCCGACGGTGAGGCGGAGCTCCGTCTCGTGGTCCGGCTGGCATGGGAGGACGTGGCGGCGCTCGGTCAGGAGGCGGGCAGGCTCGCCGCCCGGATGCAGCGGCCGGTGAGCCTGGACGAGGCCGCGGGGCAGCGGCTGCGCACCCGGTCCGCGGTGCACGCCAAGCCCGCCCCCGATCCCGCCCCGTCCCTGCCGCCGGTGGCGTCGTCCGTCTCGTCGCTGGGGGCCCGCACGCCGGGTGAGCACGCCCGCCAGGCCATCGAGAAGATCAACGGCACCGCGGGCCCGGCCCGTGACGCGACCCAGACGTCCGCGTGACGCGGGTGCCCGGGAGCCCGGGGTCGGGGCTTCGGGGCTTCGGGGCTTCGGGCGTCGCCCATCACGTCGAGGGCGGGGACCGGCGGCGGCTCGCCCGACTGCGGAGCGGCATCTGCGCGGCGCGGCGCCCGGTCCTCGTCCTGGGGCCGTCCGGCGCATGCGCCGACGCGGCCCGGCCTCGGGCATCGCACGGTCCGGGGGGGCGGGCGCTCCGGGCCGGGCGGTCAGGCTGTGGGCGTCCGGTGGCGTTCGTGGTGGCGGGCGACGCGCGCCCGGTTGCCGCACGAGGGTTTGCACCACTCCTGGCGCGGGTGCTCCTTGAGGAAGTACCGCACGCAGCGCGGCGCGTGGCAGGCTCGCAGCCGCTCGCGGTCGGGGCTCGCGAGGAAGGCGATCGCGGCGCGGGCGAGGGCGGCGGTCAGCGCCTCGCGCGCCGGAACCGTCCCGGCCGCCCGCGACACGACGACGGGCGCGCCGTGGTCCGCCCACTCGAGCCGCGGCACGACGGGCACGGTCGCCGCGGCACCGTTGAGCCGAGCCAGGGCCTCGCCTTCGGGGAGCAGCCGCCGCGTGTCGGCGGGACTCGGCGGTCCCGGCCGCACGGCCCGGGCGAACAGCGACCGGACGGCGGTCCGCAGATCGCGTACGGCGGTCAGGCTCGCCTCGTCGGCGACGAAGGCCGCCGCATGGAACGGCTCCGGGACCGCTGTCCCGGCCGCCCTCGCGCCGTCGAGCTCCTCGGCGTGCCGGCGGACCCACTCGGTCAGCCCCGCCGTCTCCGCCAGATCGTCGGCCACGCCCCCGCGTCCGTCGTGGCGGATCGTGAGGACGAGGTCGAGTACGAGCGGGTGAGCGTGCGCGGCCATGGGGACCACCGTAACCCCGCTGCCGGACGGCACACGCCGCCCGGACGGCTCAGGTCAGATCGAACTCGCCGTCGCGCGCGTTCAGCACGAAGGCGCGCCATTCGGCGGGGGTGAAGATCAGTGACGGGCTCCCGGGCCGTCCGCTGTTGCGCATCGCGATGAAGCCCTCGACGAAGGCGATCTGGACGTCGCCCACTCCCTGGCTGCCCGACTGCCAGTCGGCGCCGCTGAGATCGAGCTCCGGCTTCTCCCAGCCCGGAAACGTCTGCGTGGTAGTGGTGATGGTGCTCTCGGCCACGTCCCTGCTCCTCCCGCATCGGCTCCGGGCCAGACTAGCGACGGCACCCGGTCGCGGACAGAGCGCGGGGCACGCGTGGCGCGCCGCGTCAGCCGTCGGGCGGTTCCGCTCCCACGAGCCACATGGAGAAGAACTGCGACCCGCCGCCGTAGGCGTGACCCAGCGCCTTGCGGGCGCCGTCGACCTGGTGCTCGCCCGCCTGGCCGCGCACCTGGAGCGCCGCCTCGGCGAAGCGGATCATGCCGGAGGCGCCGATAGGATTGGTGGACAGCACTCCGCCCGACGGGTTCACCGGCAGATCGCCGTCGAGCTCGGTCGCACCGCACTCCGTGAGCTTCCAGCCCTCGCCCTCGTCGGCGAAGCCGAGGTTCTCCAGCCACATCGGCTCGTACCAGGAGAAGGGGACGTACATCTCGACCGCGTCGATCTCGCGGCGCGGGTCGGTGATGCCCGCCTGCCGGTAGACGTCGGCGGCACAGTCCTTGCCGGCCCGGGGGGAGACGAAGTCCTTGCCCGCGAACATCGTCGGCTCACTGCGCATGGCGCCACCGTGCATCCAGGCGGGCGGCGCGGGGGAACGGGCCGCGCCCGCGCGGTCGGTCAGGACCATGGCGCAGGCCCCGTCGGAGGAGGGGCAGGTCTCGGAGTAGCGCACCGGGTCCCAGAGCATGGGCGACGCCTGGACCTTCTCCAAGGTGATGCCGTGTTCGTGCAGATGGGCGTACGGGTTCTTCAGCGCGTTGCGGCGGTCCTTGTAGGCGACGAGCGAGCCGATGGCCGCCGGTGCGCCGGTGCGCCGCATGTAGGCGCGTACGTGCGGGGCGAAGAAGCCGCCCGCCCCGGCGAGGAGGGGCTGCTGGAAGGGGACGGGGAGCGAGAGGCCCCACATGGCGTTCGACTCGGACTGCTTCTCGAAGGCGACCGTGAGGACCGTGCCGTGGACACGGGCGGCGACCAGGCCTGCGGCGACGAGCGCTGTGGATCCGCCGACCGATCCGGCGGTGTGGACGCGGAGCAGGGGTTTGCCGACGGCGCCGAGGGCGTCGGCGAGGTACAGCTCGGGCATCATCACGCCCTCGAAGAAGTCCGGGGCCTTGCCGATCACGACGGCGTCGACGCCGGCCCAGGTCAGCTGGGCGTCGTCGAGGGCGCGCACGGCGGCTTCGCGGACGAGTCCGGCGATGGACACGTCACGGCGGGCGGCGACGTGCTTGGTCTGGCCGATGCCGACGACGGCCACGGGCTCATGGGGCATGTCAGCTCTCTCCTTCGAGGACGGCGACCAGGTTCTGCTGCAGGCACGGGCCGGACGTCGCGTGGGCGAGGGCCCGGTCCGACGCGCCGCGGTGGATGCGGGCGGCGGCCTCACCGAGCCTGATCAGGCCCGCGGCCATCACGGGATTGGCGGCGAGCGCTCCGCCGGACGGGTTGACCCTCACGCTGTCGTCGAGGTCGAGACTTCGCCGCAGGACGATCTCCTGCGAACTGAACGGGGCGTGCAGTTCGGCGGTGTCGACGGGCCGCTCGAACGCGCCCGCGTGCCGGGCGGCCAGGCGCGTGGAGGGCGAGTCGGTGAGGTCGCGCACTCCGAGCGCGTGGGCCTCGACGCGGTGGTCGATGCCGCGTATCCACGCGGGCCGGGGGCACAGCCGGCGGGCCGTGTCGCCGGCGGCGAGGATCACCGCGGCCGCGCCGTCGCCGACCGGCGGGCAGTCGGCGGCCCTGAGCGGCCGCACGAGGTGCCCGCCGGGGGGAACGTCGCCCTTGAGCTGAGCGTGAGGGTTGGCGGCCGCGTCGGCACGGCTGCGGCTCGCGACCGCGGCGAAGGCGGACTCGTCGGCCATGCCGGCGTCGATGACCGCCTGTGCCTGGAGCGCGGCGAGCGCGACGGAGTCGGGCCACAGCGGGGCGAGGTAGTACGGGTCGAGCTGACGGCTCAGCACCGCGCGTACGTCACCGGCAGAGGACTTGCCGTACGCGTAGACCAGCGCGGTGTCGGCCTCGCCGGTCAGGAGCTTGACCCACGCCTCGTACAGCGCCCAGGCGCCGTCGGTCTCGACGTGCGACTCGCTGATCGGCGGCCAGGCGCCGACTCCGTCGAGAGCCATCGTGAAGGAGAAGGCGCGTCCGGCGAGGTAGTCGCTGGAACCGGAGCAGGTGAAGCCGATGTCGCCCGTCGTCAGGCCCGTTCGGGTGAGGACGTCATGGAGGACCGGCATCAGCATCTCGACCTCGGAGACGTCGTCCGTGCGGCGCCGGTGGTCGGTCTGCGCGAAGGCGACGATGGCCACGTCCCTGGCGTACCGCGTCACAGCAGCTCCTTGTACGTGTCGTAGTCGGCGTCGGGTTCGCCGGCCGGCCGGTAGTGATCGGGGTGCCGCGCGCCGTCCCGCCACACCGGTTCGACGCGCAGGCCCATGCGCACCTGGTCGTACGGGATGCCTCCGATGCGCCCGTGCAGCGCCAGGTCGGCGCCGTCGAGGGCGATGTGCGCGTAGACGTAGGGCACGTCGATGTCGAGGTTCGCCGTGTGCGTGGCCTTGATGTTGACGACGCAGAAGGTGGTCACTGTGCCGCGGGGCCCGACCTCGACCTGTTCGGAGGTCGCCACGGCGCAGGTCGGGCAGGCGCCGCGGGGCGGGACGTACACCTTGCGGCAGCGCGGACAGCGTTCGCCGACGATCCTGCGCTCGGCGAGCGCGGTGAGGTGGGCGCTCTGCGCGCGGCCCGGCGCGTAGGTGTAGTCGAGCCGGGCGGGCGCGACGATGCCGGTGACGGGGTCGGGGAAGACGCCGCTGTGCGGGCGGGCGGCCGCGGGGGTGTGCGGCCCCCCGGCGTGCGGCTCGAAGCAGGCGATGTCCGTGATGGCGCCGGTGCGCTGCGCGGCCCAGCGGATGCGCACCCGCATGCCGGTGCGTACGGCGTCGGGGCCGGGGGCGTCGAGGGCGTGCAGCAGGGCGGTGTCGGCGCCGTCGAGGCGGACGAGCACCCAGGCGAAGGGGGTGGCGAGGGGCTGACCGCGTCGGGGGTCCGGGTTCCAGGCCCAGGTCGTGACGGTGCCGGTGGCTCCGACCTCGACCAGGTCGCGCAGTTCGTCGGCGGTGACGGGGTCGTACTCGACGGGCGGGACGAGGACCGTGCCGTCGCCGGTGCGCACGCCGAGGACGGTCGTCTCGCGCAGGCCGGTGAGGAAGGCGCTCTGGACGGGGCCGAGGGAGCGGGTGAAGGGGAACTCGACGACGAGGGGCGCGGTGAGTGCGGGGGTGGCGGTCATGGGGGCTCCTTGTGCCGGGGGGTGGGCGAGCGGGTGCCGCTGCGCGGGCCTTGCCCCCTCCCCGCCCCTTCCCGGAACCGGGGCAAGCCCCGGACCCCGTACCGCGCTTCGCGCGGTGTCCTCCATCTCCCCCTGCGGCCTGGCGGCCG
The DNA here is from genome assembly GCF_040675505.1 of Streptomyces sp. NPDC049597. Taxonomy (NCBI): domain Bacteria; kingdom Bacillati; phylum Actinomycetota; class Actinomycetes; order Kitasatosporales; family Streptomycetaceae; genus Streptomyces; species Streptomyces sp. NPDC049597. The sequence goes on along the minus strand of NZ_JBFAOY010000016.1, from coordinate 47,794 downwards.
TGTGGCGAAGCCAGGGGGAGTGACCCCCGGACGGGCTGATGTCGCGCAGCGAAATCCAGCCCCGCCGGCGTATGAGGCGCGGGGGTCCGGGGGCGGAGCCCCGGTTACGGGAAAGGGCGGGGTGGGGAAACGTCACGCCCGGCGGTACACCGGCGCGCGCTTCTCGGCGAAGGCCCGCGCGCCCTCCTTCGCGTCGGCCGTCTCGAAGACAGGCCGGCCTCTCTTGAGTTCGGCGGCCAGGCCCTCCGCCTCGGTCATGTGGGCGCTCTCGTAGACGGACGCCTTGACGGCCTCCACGGCGAGCGGGCCGCAGGCGTTGATCTGTTCGGCGATGGCGAGCGCGGTCTCCAGTGCGGTGCCGTCCGGTACGACCCGGCCGACGAGTCCGATCCGCAGGGCCTCGTCCGCGCTGTAGGGGCGGCCGGTGAGCAGCATCTCCAGGGCGTGCGTGTGCGGGATCTGGCGCGGCAGCCGTACCGTCGAGCCCCCGATCGGGAACAGTCCGCGACGGACCTCGAAGAGCCCGAAGGTCGCCCCTTCGCCCGCGACGCGCACGTCGGTGCCCTGAAGGATCTCCGTGCCGCCGGCCACGCAGTGGCCCTCCACGGCGGCGATCACCGGCTTGCGGGGGCGGTGGTGGCGGAGCATCGCCTTCCAGTGCAGATCGGGATCGGCCTTCATCCGGTCCCGGTACCGCTCCCCCTCCATCCCCTGTCCGGCCAGCGCCTTGAGGTCCATACCGGCGCAGAAGCTGCCGCCCGCGCCGGTGAGGACGACGGAGCGCACGGTGTCGTCCTCGTCCGCCCGCAGCCAGCCGTCGTACAGGCCGACGAGCATCGCCGTCGACAGGGCGTTCCTCGCCTCGGGCCTGTTGAGCGTGAGCACCAGTGTGGCGCCTTCGCGCCGCACGGTGAGGTGTTCGGTACCGCCGTCTCGTCCCATGCGCGGGCCTCCCGTCCGGTGACTGGAACAGGTTGCAGCAGGCCGGGTGCCAGTTCAAGAGTTTTCTGACAACCAGTCAGATTTGTTGTGCGGCGGGCCTTCCCCCTTGTGCCGCACGGCGCTCTAATGACGGCCGGGCCGAGTTCGCCGGGGACAGGAGGAGCGGTGGAGTACAACCTTGCCGATCTGTTCGAGTCGGTCGTCGACGTGGTTCCCGGCCGCGAGGCACTGGTGTACCTCGACCACCCCGGCACGGGCGCCGAGCGCCGCCTCACCTACGCCGGACTCGACGCGGCGGCCAACCGCATCGCCCACCACCTGATCGGCGCGGGCCTCGAGCCGGGCGAGCACCTGGGCCTGCACCTGTACAACGGCGTCGAGTACCTGCAGACCGTGCTCGGCTGCCTCAAGGCGCGCATCGTGCCGGTGAACGTCAACTACCGCTATGTGGAGGAGGAACTGGTCCACCTCTACCGCGACGCGGACCTGGCGGCGCTCGTCTTCGACGCCGAGTTCACCGAGCGGGTCGCCGGGGCCCTGCCCCGTGCGGAGGGGCTCCGCCATCTGGTGCGTGTCGGCACACCGCCCGAGGGTGCGCCCCGGCTGGACGCGGTGCCCTTCGCCGACGCAGAGACGGCCGCGTCCCCCGGGCGGGGGTTCGCGCCGCGTTCGGGGGACGACCAGTTCATCATCTACACGGGCGGGACGACGGGCATGCCCAAGGGGGTGATGTGGCGCCAGGAGGACCTGTTCTTCTCGGGGCTCGGAGGCGGCGCGCCGACCGGGGAGCCGGTGTCGTCGCCCGGGGAACTCGCCGAGCGGGTCGCCGCGGGCGGCGACGGCATCACCTTCTTCCCCACTCCTCCGCTGATGCACGGCACGTCGACGCTCACGGCGTTCATCGCGTTCAACTTCGGCCAGCGGGTTGTGCTGCACCGCAAGTTCGTGCCCCACGAGGTGCTGCGCACGATCGAGCGGGAGAAGGTCACCAGTGTGTCCCTGGTCGGGGACGCGATGCTGAGGCCGTTGGTCGACGCGTTGAGCGGTCCGCTGAAGGGCTGCGACCTGTCGTCGGTGTTCAGCGTCTCCAGCTCGGGCGCGATCATGTCGGAGACGGTGCGTGCCCAGTTCGCCGCTCTGGCCCCGAACGTGCTGCTGCTGAACAACTTCGGCTCGTCCGAGTCCGGGTTCAACGGCACCGCGACCGACGACTCCGGCCCGGACAGGGGCTTCCGGCTGCGGGTCAACTTACGTACGACGGTGGTCGACCCGGCGACCCACGAGCCGGTGAAGCCGGGTGAGCCGGGCCGCATCGCGCAGCGCGGCCATGTCCCCCTCGGCTACTACAACGACCCCGTGAAGACGGCGGAGACCTTCTTCCGGCGCGACGGCGAGCGGTGGGTGCTGCTCGGCGACATGGCGACCGTCGACGAGGACGGCATCGTCACGGTCCTCGGGCGCGGCTCGCAGTGCATCAACACGGGCGGCGAGAAGGTGTATCCCGAGGAGGTCGAGCAGGCCCTCAAGTCCCATCCAGACGTGTACGACGCGCTGGTCGCCGGGGTTCCGGACCAAAGGTGGGGCAATCGTGTGGCGGCGGTGGTCCAACCGCGCGCGGGAGCCGCCGCGCTCACTCTGGAGGACCTGCGGTCGCACTGCCGCGGGCGTCTCGCGGGCTACAAGATCCCCCGCCGCTTGGTGATCGCCGACGAGATCCGGCGCTCGCCCAGCGGCAAGGCGGACTACCGCTGGGCACGGGCGGTGGCGTCGGCTCCGGGGCAGGACGGGGACCCGGTCCCGGAGCTTGATCCGGAGGAGAGGACCTGAGCGTGCGGCCGGATCCGTCCCGGCACCAGCAGGTGCCGGGGCGACGAAGGAGGGACACAGGACGGCGCACGGCGCGCGTGGGTCCCGGGTCGGTCAGTCGTCGGCGACGGTGTCCAGGATCTGCTCCCCGTTGAAGATGCCGAGCCGCTCCCGGTACAGCTCCAGCGGGACCCCGTTGGGGTCGTGGAGGTAGAGGCTCTCCTCGACTCCCCGGTCGGGGCCGAGGTACTCCACACCGGCCTCGTCGAGCTTCTTGCGCGCGGCCGTGTAGTGCTGCGCGTCCACCGACAGGGCCAGGTGCTGAACGCCGCCGATCGTCTCCGTGGCGGGAGGGTGGTCGTGGCCGGGGAAGTCGAAGAACCCCAGCAGGTTGTTGTTGCCGATGTCGAAGAAGAAGTGGGTCGAGCCGCGGTAGTCGCGGTTCTCCACGATCTCCACGAGCGGGAAGCCCAGGAACTCCTGGTAGAAGCGGATGGTCTCCTCCACGTCGCGGCAGATGAACGCCACGTGGTGTACTCCGTGTGCGGTGGTCGTGGGCCGGTCCCCCGGGGCCCGCAGGTAGCGCTGCCGCAGTTCCTCGCGGCGGGCTCGGACGGCCTCGAGTGCGGCTCCCTCTGGCTGAGGCATCGCGGACTCCTTCACCTCGGGGTGTTTGCGGGATTCAACTTCTCCTCGCCATGTTCCCCGGATCCGCGCGAATACCTCCGCGCGTGGGCCGGCACCACCGCAATGGGTCCGTACGTACCGACCGCTCACGCGCCCGTGCGGAACGTGACCGCTGCCCGCCCGTGCGCTCCGCGTCAGATGCCGAAGTCCTCCAGCGCGGCCAGGAACTCCGCCGGCCTGCTCTCGTGGACCAGATGCCCCGCGTCCAGGGTGACCAGGCGCGCGCCGGGGATCCGCGCGGCGAGCGCGGCGAGCCGGTCCTGGGGGATGCTGCTCGCCGGTCCGCCGGCGATCACCAGGGTCGGGGCCTCGACCGCCTCGAGTCGGTCCCACCAGGCGGGGTCGGGCTCGTTCAGCTCGGCGTCCGTGGCGGGCACGAGCGGCCAGTCGAAGTCCAGTGGCTCGTCGGGGCGGACAGCCGGCGGCCTCGGCGGATCGAGCGGCAGCAGCGGCGGGGGCTCCTCGATCACCAGGCGGCGTACGAGCTCCGGCCTCTCCTCGGCGAGCAGCAGGGCGGCGGCCCCGCCCATCGAGTGGCCCACGAGGTCGACCGGCCCGAGGCCGAGCGTCGTGACGAAGGCGGCGAGGTCGTCCCGGAAGGCGGCGTATCCGTAGCCGCCCGGCCACTCGCTCAGGCCGTGCCCCCGCAGGTCGACGGCGTACACGCGGCGGGTGGCGGCGAGCCGCTCGGCGACGTGCGTCCAGTGGACGCTGTTGCCGCACCGGCCGTGGGCGAGGACGACCGGCGGGGCGCTCTCATGGCCCCACACGCGGTAGGCCAGCCGCACATCGCCCGCCTGCACGCTGTGCACGTCCGCATCGAGGAACGCGGCGACGGCGCGGGTGAAGGCGCCCGGGTCGTCCAGCCAGGGGAAGTGCGCGGTGCCCGCCTGGACGACGCGGCGGCCGTCCGGGAAGAGCGCGGCGAGTTCGGCGGCGCGGGCGGGGCGGGGGCCACCGTCGAGCTCGCCCGCGAGCACGAGCACCGGGGCCCGCACACCGGCGAGCGCGGCCCTGACCGAGGCGGGTTCGCCGGCGCCTTCGGCGTAGAAGTGCTCGATGGCGCCGAAGTTGAACTGGCTCTCCCTGGCGGCGGCATGGGCACGGGCGGCCTCGTCCCACCGCCCGTAGGTGAAGGGCCTGACCGCGTCCCAGATCTCGGGCGACTCCTGTCCGCTCCGCAGTGCGTCGAGTGCGGCGATCCCGGCCTCGTACCAGGGTTCGTCCGACCGCAGAAGAGCCGCTTCCCTGCGGTCCTCGGGGGTGGCCGTGATGCCGACGGCACTCGTGTCGGGAGTGACCAGGACCAGGGACCGTACGCGCCCGGGATACCGGGCGGCGTAGTACAGGGCCAGGTTGGCGCCCGCCGAGTGGGCGAGCAGATCGACACGGTCGAGGCCCAGGTGCTCACGCAGCGCCTCCACGTCGTCGGCCTGACGGTCCCGGCGGTAGCCCGCCGGATCGGCCGGGACGGCGGAGTCACCGGTGCCGCGCAGGTGCAGCAGCACCAGCCGGCGGTGCGCGCCGAGCCCGCCCAGATCGCCGAGGTAGTCCGCGGCCCGCATCGGACCCCCGGCCAGGCAGATCAGCGGCTCCCCCTCCCCCCTGATCCCGTAGGCCAGCTCTGTCCCGTCGTACGTGCGGAAGGTCCCCATGCCGTGATCTTCGCCAGGCGCCCCGGGCGAGCGCAACGGACTTACGCGAAGAGCGCACAGCGCGCCCGCACCGCCCGGCGCAGAGGTCCGCGCACATGCCTTGACGGGGTGCGGCGCGGGCTGAATTACTGATCCAGAGCAGCACGACCGAATGATCGGTCGTCCGTTTTGGGACGGGAGTACGGCGAATGACGGACCTGCTGGACGCGGCGGAGCGGCTCGGGCGGGAGGAGCTCGAGGCGCTGCAGCTGGAGCGGCTGAGGGCGACCCTGCGCCACGCCTACGAGAACGTGCCGTTCTACCGGGAGTCCTTCGACAAGGCGGGGCTGCGTCCCGACGACTGCCGTACGCTCGCCGACCTCGCCCGCTTCCCCTTCACCGCCAAGACGGACCTGCGGGACAACTACCCGTTCGGGATGTTCGCCGTCGAGCAGTCGCAGGTGCGCCGGATCCACGCCTCCAGCGGGACGACCGGCCGCCCCACCGTCGTCGGCTACACCGAGCGCGACCTGGACACCTGGGCCGACGTGGTGGCCCGTTCCCTGCGGGCCGCGGGCGCCCGCCCGGGCCACAAGGTGCACGTCGCGTACGGTTACGGGCTGTTCACCGGCGGCCTCGGTGCGCACTACGGCGCCGAGCGGCTCGGCTGCACGGTCATCCCCGCCTCCGGCGGTATGACGGCCCGGCAGGTGCAGCTCATCCAGGACTTCCGTCCCGAGATCATCATGGTCACGCCGTCGTACATGCACACGCTCCTCGACGAGTTCGACCGGCAGGGCGTCGATCCGCGGGCGACCTCCCTGAAGGTCGGAGTCTTCGGCGCGGAGCCGTGGACGCAGGAGATGCGCCGGGAGATCGAGGAGCGGTTCGCCATCGACGCGGTCGACATATACGGGCTGTCGGAGGTGATGGGCCCCGGCGTGGCGCAGGAGTGCGTGGAGACCAAGGACGGCCTGCACATCTGGGAGGACCACTTCTACCCCGAGGTGGTCGACCCGTTCACGGGCGAGGTGCTGCCCGACGGCGAACAGGGCGAGCTGGTGTTCACCTCGCTGACCAAGGAGGCCATGCCGGTCGTCCGCTACCGCACGCGTGACCTGACACGGCTGCTGCCGGGCACCGCCCGGGTCTTCCGCCGTATGGAGAAGGTCACCGGTCGCAGCGACGACATGGTGATCCTGCGCGGGGTGAACCTCTTCCCCACACAGATCGAGGAGGTCGTGCTGCGCACCCCCCATGTCGCTCCGCACTTCCAGCTCCGCCTGACACGCGAGGGGCGCATGGACGCCCTCACCGTCCGGGCAGAGGCGCGCGCCGAGGCGACCGCGGAACAGCGCGCGCAGGCCGAGCGGTCGATCGCGGCGGCCGTGAAGGACGGGATCGGCGTCTCGGTCGCGGTCGAGGTGGTGGACCCCGAGACGCTGGAGCGTTCGGTGGGCAAGATCAAGCGGATCGTGGACCTCAGGGAGCGGCGGGGGTCCTGACCGTGCGGCCGCGCGGGACGGGGCCCGGCGGTCCCCCGGCGTCGGCCGTCAGCGGTGCCGATGCGCCCTGGCCGGATCGGTGCAGCGCAGGTCGTCCGCGGTGACGGGGGCGCCGTCCGCGACGTTGCGGTCGTAGGTGACGGTTCTGACCGCGACGGGCTCGGAGCCGACGGCGACCTCGAAGACGGCATCGGTCCGCGAGCTCGCCCGCTGCTGTGCCCCGGGCAGCGCTGCGGCCAGGGTGGCCGCGTCCGCCTCACGCCCGACGGGGTAGGTGATGACAGCGGGGCCCTGGGGCCGGACCGCCGGAGCGGACGCCGAGGTGTCCGTCACGACGAACTTGCTGCGCCGAAGGGCCTTGGCCACGGTGGCGTCGTCGACACGTACGGCGATACGGGCGGGATCGGTCTCGGCACGTGTTTCGGGCACGGGCAGGATGCGGATGTCGCCGGTGATGGGGCGGTCGGCGCGCAGGGCGTCCCACAGTGCCCGGGAGCGGGCCTTGTGCCACAGGAGCGTGGAGCCGACGCCGGGCACCCGGTGGTCGAAGTGGGAGATCGGCACGGTGGCGAACTCCGTACGGTCCGCCGACAGCCGCCCCAGGGACCAGCCGATGCGGACAAGATCGTCCAGGCCGGTCCGCTCGTCGGTGCGTACGGACGTGAGCAGCTTGTGAGCCGTGCTCGCGGCGCTCACGGGGCCGGCCAGCGCTCCTCGGGCCGTCAGGTCCTCCAGCATGTCGGCGAGCAGCCGCTGCTGGCGGCGGACCCGGCCGAGGTCTCCTGGCCGGTCGATGTGCCGGGCGCGGGCGTAGCGCAGTGCCCCGTTCCCGTCGATGCGATGGCTTCCCTCGGTGATGTCGAGGCCGGAGTTCTCGTCCTTGAGCGGCTTGTCCGTGCACACGGTCGCGCCGCCCAGGTTGTCGACGGCCTGTTCGAAGCCGGTGAAGCCGGTCTCGAGATAGTGGTCGATGTGCAGTCCGGTGGCCTTCTCGACGGTGCGTACGGCGAGGGGACCCCCGCCGATTTTGAAGGCGGCGTTGATCTTGCCCCGGCGGGGCGGAGTGGCGGCGCCTTCCGGTGTGGCGTACTCGACGTAGCTGTCCCGGGGGATGGAGACGATGCTTGCGCGCCGTTGGTCCTCGGAAAGGTGCACGAGCATCATCACGTCGGTGCAGTCGCAGCCCTCGCCGCCGACATGAAGGCGCCGCTTCTCGGCGGCGGAGAGGCCGGATCGGCTGTCGACCCCCACGATCAGGATGTTCGTGCCGCGGCTGCCGGCGCGGGCCGCGTTCGGGTCGGAGCCGGCATGTCCCGCGAGCCAGGGCCAGGAGACCAGGGAGGACAGCAGGGCCAGCCCCACAGTGAGTCGGCGCATCACGCACACCCCGAGAGAGACGTAGGGAAACACGTGGGACCGTAACGGGAACCGGTGGGCGACGTGTGCTGGGAACGACCGGCACGCCGTCCCGGCCGCGGCAGTCACCCATGTTGCCCACAGCCGCCGCGGACTGCCGGATGGTCAGGCAGGGGCGAGCGGATCGTGGACGTCAGGGAGCCGAAGGGGCGCCGAACCGGTCGCGCAGCTCGCGCTTGAGGATCTTGCCACTGGCGTTGCGCGGGAGGCCGTCCACGAACAGGACCTTCTTGGGCGCCTTGAAATGGGGGAGCTTCTCGCGCGCGTGCTCGATCAGTTCGGCCTCGGTGACCTTCTCGCGGGTCACGACCACGGCCGTGACCGCCTCGATCCAGCGGTCGTCGGGCAGTCCGACGACCGCCGCCTCGGCGACCGCGGGGTGGGTGTAGAGGACGTCCTCGACCTGGCGCGAGGCGACGAGCACTCCCCCGGAGTTGATGACGTCCTTCACCCGGTCGACGACGGTGAAGTAGCCCTCGCTGTCGCGCACCGCGAGGTCCCCGGAGCGGAACCAGCCGTCGCGGAAAGCCTCCGCGGTCTCCTCGGGCTTGTCCCAGTACCCCTCGCACAGCTGCGGAGAGCGGTAGACGACTTCACCCGGTGTGCCGTCCGGGGTCTCCTTGCCGTCCTCGTCGACGACCCTGGCCTCGACGAACAGCACCGGACGGCCGCAGGAGTCCATCCGGCCCTCGTGCTCGTCGGGGCCGAGGACGGTGGCGAGCGGCCCGATCTCCGACTGCCCGAAGCAGTTGTAGAAGGCGAGTGAGGGCAGGCGGTCACGCAGCCGTTCCAGGACGGGCACCGGCATGATCGACGCCCCGTAGTACGCCTTGCGCAGGGCGCCGAGGTCGCGGGTGGCGAAGTCGGGGTGGTGGGACAGGCCGATCCAGACGGTCGGCGGGGCGAACAGGCTGTCGGCGCGCCCGGATTCGACGAGGTCGAAGATCTGCGCCGCGTCGGGTGCGTCCAGGATGGTGTTCTCCGCGCCGACCGCGAGGTAGGGCAGCAGGAAGACGTGCATCTGCGCCGAGTGGTAGAGCGGCAGCGTGTGCAGGGGCCGGTCGCCGGGCTCGAGGTCGAGCGCGGTGATGGCGCTGACGTACTCGTGGACGAGCGCCCGGTGGGTCATCATCGCGCCCTTGGGCAGGGCGGTGGTCCCCGAGGTGTAGAGCAGCTGGACGAGGTCCTCGGCCTGTGGCTCAGGTCCGGCGTGCCGGTAGGGCCGCGGCTCGGCGAGTGCGGCGAGGAGGGAGCCGTCGGCGTCGCGCAGCGGCAGAACGGGGGGCCCGGCGGGCAGGCGGGGCGCGAGGTCCGGGTCGGCGAGGACGAGGGAACTGCCCGACTGCCGCACGATGTAGGCGAGGTCGTCCCCGGTCAGGTTCTGGTTCACCGGCACATGGACGAGCCCGGCCCGTGAGCAGGCGAGGAAGGCGATCAGGTAGGCGTCGGAGTTGTGCCCGTAGGTCGCGACCCGGTCCCCCGGGCGCAGCCCGTGGCCGGCCAGCACCGCCGCGGCGGTGGAGACGGCGGCGTCGAGTTCGGCGTAGGTCCAGGTGCGTGCGGCGTAGCGGACGGCCGTGCGGCCGGGAGTGCGGCGGGCGCTGCGCCGTACGAGGGAGTCGACCGTGCTGCTGTGTGCCCCTGTCATGGCGCGATCCTGTGCGGCCGGTGACGGAACGTCAAGTGCAGGGACGATACCGACCGGACGGTCGACAGGCCCCCGCGGTGCTGACCGCGTGGACCGACTCGCTTGATCAGCAGCACCAGCAGTTCGCCGACCGGGTGCCCGCTGCCGCGCTCGCCCTCGACGACACCGTGCGCGCCTGTCGGCGGCTGCCGGCCGACCTGGCGGAGGGGCGCGACGCGCTCGCCCGTGGCGGGGGGCGGGCACCGTGCGACCCGCCGCCCCGGGGGTGGTACCGGCAGCACAGGGGTGTACGGGCGTCGGGGCCCGGGGTCGTCACACCGGGCGGTCGTGGCCCCGCCAGTACGGCTCGCGAAGCCGGCGCTTGTAGAGCTTGCCGTTCGGGTCTCGCGGCATCGTCGTCACGAAGTCGACGGACCTGGGGCGCTTGTAGGCGGCCAGTGCGCCCGCGCAGTGGGCGAGGACGTCCGCGGCGAGGGACGCGTCCGGGGCATGGCCGTCCGCCACTTCGACGACTGCCTTGACCTCCTCGCCCCAGTCCGCGTGCGGGATGCCGAACACGGCGGCGTCGGCCACAGCCGGGTGGGTGAGCAGCACCGACTCGATCTCGGCCGGGTAGATGTTGACCCCGCCCGAGATGATCATGTCGATCTTGCGGTCGCGCAGGAAGAGCCAGCCGTCCTCGTCCAGGTACCCGAGGTCGCCGACCGTGAAGAAGTCGCCGACGCGGTTCCGGGCGGTCTTCGCCTCGTCCTTGTGGTAACTGAAGCCACCCGTCGTCATCTTCATGTAGACGGTGCCGACCTCCCCCGGCGGCAGAGGTTTTCCGTCGTCGTCGAGAACCGCCAACTCGCTGATGGGCCACGCCCTCCCGACGGTGCCTGGCTTCCTCAGCCAGTCCTCGGCCGTCGCGAAGGCACCGCCGCCCTCGCTCGCCGCGTAGTACTCCTCGACGCAGTCGCCCCACCAGTCGATCATGGCTCGTTTGATGTGCTCGGGGCAGGGTGCGGCACCGTGGACGGCGTGCCGCATGGAGGAGACGTCGTAGCGCTTCCTCACCTCGTCGGGCAGCGCGAGAAGCCGGTGGAACTGGGTCGGCACCATGTGGGTGTGCGTGCACCGGTACGCGTCGATGAGCCGCAGCATCTCCTCGGGGGCCCACTTGTCCATCAGGACGAGGGGATGCCCGATGTGCAGGGCCGCCGTCGCGAACTGCAGCACGGCCGTGTGGTAGAGCGGCGAGCAGACGAGATGGACGTTCCCGTCGTACGGCTTGATCCCGAAGATGCCGAGGAATCCGCCGAGGTGCGTCTCCTCGGGCGTCCTGCCGGGCAGCGGCCGGCGGATCCCCCGGGGGCGGCCCGTCGTGCCGGAGGTGTAGTTCATGACCCAGCCGAGCGTGCGGTCCGCGGGCGGGGTCTCCGGCTGACCGTCGAGCAGGTCGGCGTACGGGCGGAATCCGGCCACCGCGCCGACGGCGTAGCGGCGGCTCGCGGGCAGCTCCGCCTCGCCGGCCGCGGCTGTCGCCGCGTCGGCGAAGCGTTCGTGCGCGATGAGGACTTCGGCACCGGAGTCGGACAGGATCCAGGCGATCTCCGGGCCGACCAGGTGGTGGTTGACGGGGACGAGGTAGAGACCGGCCTGGGCCGCGGCGAGCGCCGCGGTGACCAGTTCGGCGCCGTTGGGCAGGACGACGGCGAAGGCGTCGCCGCGCCGCAGCCCGGCCGCTCGCAGCCCGTGGACGAGCCGGTTGGCGGCGGCGTGCAGCCGTCCCGCCTCCCACTGCTCGCCGTCCGGGCAGGTCAGGACGGTGCGGCCGGGTTCGGCTGCGGCCTGCGCCCAGAAGCCTCCCGGAGTCCGGGGCACGCCCGGAGCGCCCGGTGCCTGCGTCCCGCCCGGTCCGCCTGCGGGGTGGGTCATGACCGGCTCCTTCCGGCGATGCGGTTGATGCGGTCGACGGCACGCTCGAAGCCGCGGGTCAGGTCGTCGAAGGTCTCCTGGACGGGGCGTTCGGCGTTCATGCGGCCGACGATCTGGCCGACCGGCGTGCCGAGCAGCGGCTCGATCTCGTACCGCTGGATGCGCGAGACCGCCTCGGCGACGAGGAGGCCCTGCAGCGGCATGGGCAGCGGTCCGGGACCGGCCGGGTCGTCCCAGGCGTCGGTCCACGCGGTGCGCAGCTGGCGGGCGGGCTTGCCGGTCAGGGCGCGCGAGCGGACGGTGTCGCCGGAGCCCGCGGCCAGCAGTTTGGCGGTCAGCGCCCGGGAGCCGAGCCGGGCTTCGGTGGCGGTGAGCCACAGCGAGCCGAGCCACACGCCCTGCGCGCCGAGCGCGAGCGCGGCGGCGATCTGCTCCCCGCTGCCGATGCCGCCGGCGGCGAGCACGGGCAACGGAGCGACGGCGTCCGCGACTTCGGGGGTGAGCACCATGGAGGCGATCTCGCCGGTGTGTCCGCCCGCCTCGTACCCCTGGGCGACGACGACGTCGATCCCCGCCTCGGCGTGGTGGCGGGCGTGCCGGGCGCTGCCCGCGAGCGCGGCGACGAGGACGCCGTGGTCGTGGGCTCGCCCGACGACGTCGCCGGGCGGGGAGCCGAGGGCGTTCGCGAGCAGGCTGATGGGGCGGTCGAAGGCGACGTCGAGCTGGCGGCGGGCCACGTCCTCCATCCAGCCGGTGATGCGCCAGCCGGACCTCTCGCCCTCGGCGAGTTCGGGGACGCCGTGCCCGGCGAGGGTGTCGCGGACGAACTGCCGGTGCCCTTCGGGGATCATCGCCTCCACGTCGGCCTCGCTCACGCCCTCGACCTTCCTGGCGGGCATGACGACGTCGAGGCCGTACGGCTTGCCGTCGGCGTGGTCGTGGAGCCAGTCGAGGTCGCGTGCGAGGTCGTCGGGAGCCGTGTAACGGACGGCTCCCAGCACGCCGAGGCCTCCCGCCCGGGAGACGGCGGCAGCCACCGCGGGGAACGGCGTGAAGCCGAATATGGCGTGCTCGATGCCCAGTCGTCTGCTCAGCTCCGTCTCCATGGGCGCAGGATGCCGCAGGCCGCCGGACGAGGGAAGACATTTTCTGATGGATCGTCAGATTGCTTGGGGTGGTTGACACTCCACCGGCCCGGCAAGAAAGTTTCACGTGGCGCGGAAGATCCGAAAGATACTTTCAGGAAGGATTCCGTATGACCGAGGACGCAGCGGACAGAGGGGGCAGGGCGATCAGCCGGAGAAGACTGGGCGGCGGCCTCCTGGCCCTCGGCGGAGCGCTCACCCTGGCGTCCGTCCCCTTCGCGGCGCCGGCCGCGGGTGCGCCCCTGAGCGCCGCTTCCGGTGGCGGCGCGGCGCCGGCCCGCCGGCCGACGTTGCGGCGCGGCACCCCGGAGAGCGCCGGGCTGCTCGCCCCGCATCTCGACCGTCTCGTCACCGACGCCGAGTCGTTCCTGCGCCCGTCCCCCAAGCATCCCTGGTACGCCGGGGCGGTGCTGCTCGCCGGGCGGGGCGGCACGGTGGCCCTGCACCGGGCCATCGGGAAGGCGCTGCGCTACTCCGCGTACGACGAGGTGACCGACACGGGCGTGGAGCTGCCCGCGGACCAGCAGATCCCGATGGCCGAGGACACCGTCTTCGACCTGGCGTCCGTCTCCAAGCTGTTCACCTCGATCCTCGCCGTGCAGCAGATCGAGCGCGGCGCCCTGGCGCTGGAGGCGGCCGTCGCCTCGTACGTGCCGGAGTTCGGCGGAGCGGGCAAGCAGGACATCACCGTGCGGCAGGTGCTCACCCACACCTCCGGCCTGCGGGCCTGGATCCCGCTCTACAAGGAGCCCACGCAGGAGGGCCGGCTGCGGCTGCTGTGGAACGAGGCCCCGGCGAACGCCCCGGGCAGCAGGTACCTCTACTCCGACCTGAACCTGATCACGCTTCAGCTCGTCCTGGAGAGGATCACCGGACGCACCCTGGACACCCTGCTCCACGACGAGATCACCGCTCCGCTCGGGATGCGCCGCACGCGCTTCAACCCGCCCGCCGAGTGGAAGCCGCGGATCGCCGCGACCGAGGACGCCCGGCTGCCCTGGTCGGGGCTGGAGCGCGGACTCGTGTGGGGGGAGGTCCACGACGAGAACGCGTACAGCTTCGGCGGCGTCGCGGGCCACGCCGGTGTCTTCTCCCGCGCATGGGATCTCGCGATCCTCGCCCGCACCCTGCTCAACGGCGGCGTCTACGGCCGCTCCCGTATCCTCGCGCCGGAATCCGTCGAGCTGATGTTCAACGACTTCAACACGGCGTTCCCCGGCGACGAGCACGGCCTCGGCTTCGAGCTGCACCAGCACTGGTACATGGGCGCCATGGCCACCCCGCGGACCGCCGGTCACACCGGATTCACCGGCACCAGCCTCGTCCTCGACCCGACCACCGACTCGTTCCTGGTCGTCCTTGGCAACTCCGTCCACCCGGTGCGCAGTTGGCGTTCGGGCAGCGCGCCCCGCGTGGCGGCCGCGAACAACCTGGCGCGCGCCGTCGCCGTCCGTCCGGCGCACGGGCGCACCGCCTGGTTCGGCGGCATGGCGGGCGCCACGACCGCCACCCTCACCCTGCCACCGCTCGGGCCCGCGGCCGGACGGCTCGGCTGCTGTCTGTGGTGGGACACCGAGCCCGGCGCGGACCGGGTGTCCCTCGAGGCGTCGGCGGACGGCGGGGCGAGCTGGCAGCCGGTGCCGTTCACGACCACGCACCCCGACGAAGGAGAGCAGCAGCATCCCGCGGGCACGGCGACCGGCTGGTCCGGGCGTGTCTGGCACCGGCTGTCGGCGGACCTGTCGGCGTGGCGCGGCACGGAGGTGCGCCTGCGCTGGCGGTACACGACCGACCGGCTCTACGTCGGGCGCGGGGTGTACGTGGACGCGATCCGCGTGGACGACGAGCACGGCCGCGCGCTCTTCGACGAGGCGCGCCCCTCGGACGCCGCACGGATCGAGGCGGCCGGCTGGGCGCCGTCCCCGGACTGAGCGAGAGGCCGCCACGTTCGGCGACCTGAGCGACAGGTCACGCGCGACGGCCCGGACCGGGTGACGGGCCACGCGCGCCGACCGGGACCGAGCGAACCGACCACGCGCGCCGACCCGGCACCGAGCGACGCGCCACGACGCGCCGACCGGGACCGAGCGACGCGCCGCGCGCGGTCCCGGGTCCCGGGCCAGGCCCCGGACCGGGACCGGGACCGGGACCGGGCCTCAGGTTCTCACCGGCCCAGCGCCGCCATCGCGGCGTTGTGGCCGGGCACGCCGCTGACCCCGCCGCCGCGTACCGCGCCTGCGCCGCACAGCAGGACGTTGGGGTGCGCCGTCTCCACACCCCAGCGCCCCGTCCCGTCCGCCGCGTAGGGGAACGACAGGTCCCGGTGGAAGATGTGCCCGCCGGGCAGCCGCAGTTCGTGCTCCAGGTCGAGCGGGGTCTTCGCCTCGATGCACGGCTCGCCGTTCGCGTCGAGGGCGAGGCAGTCGGCGATCGGCTCCTCCAGGTAGGAGTCGAGTTCGGCGAGTGTGGCAGCCAGCAGTTCGGCGCGCACGGCGTCGTTGTCGGCGGCGAACAGACGCGCCGGGGTGTGCAGTCCGAACAGGGTCAGCGTCTGGTGGCCCTGCGCCACCAGCTCCGGCCCGAGGATCGACGGGTCGGTCAGCGAATGGCAGTAGATCTCGGAGGGAGGAGCACTGGGCAGCCGGCCCGCCGCCGCCTCCCGGTAGGCCGTCGCCAACTGCTCGTAACCCTCGGAGACATGGAAGGTCCCGGCGAACGCGTCCTTCGGGTTTACGCCGCGGTCGCGCAGCCGCGGCAGCCGGCGCAGCAGCATGTTCACCTTCAGCTGGGCGCCCTCGGCGGCTGCCGGCGACTCCTCGCCGAGCAGGGCGGCGAGCGCCTGCGGGGAGGCGTTCACCAGCACCTGCCGGGCGGCGACCGTCCCCTCCGCGTCGGGGGTGCGGAAGGTGACCTCGGCCCGTGCGCCGTCCGTCTCGACACCGGTGACCTCGTGCGCGACGGCGATCTCCGCGCCGGCCGCGCGGGCCGCGGCGGCCAGCGCGTCGGTCAGCGCGCCCATGCCGCCGACGGGCACGTCCCAGTCGCCGGTGCCGCCGCCGATCACGTGGTAGAGGAAGCAGCGGTTCTGCGCCAGCGACGGGTCGTGGGCGTCGGCGAACGTGCCGATCAACGCGTCGGTGAGCACCACGCCCCGGACGAGGTCGTCGGCGAACCACTTCTCGATCGCGACGCCGATCGGCTCCTCGAACAGCATCCGCCACGCGCCCTCGTGGCCCACGCGCTCGCGCAGTTCCTCCCGTGAGGGCAGCGGCTCGGTGAGCGTCGGGAACACGCGCCCGGCGACCTCGCGCGTGAGGCCGTAGAACTCCTGCCAGGCCGCGTACTCCCGCTCCCCGCCGGTGGCCCTGGCGAACGACTGCGCCGTTGTGGGCCCGCCGACCAGCAGTCCGCCGCTGCCGCGCGGGGTGTACGAGGAGACCGTGCGCTTGCGGACGGCGAAGTCCAGTTCCAGATCGCGCACGATCTTGTCGGGCAGCAGCGAGACGAGATACGAGTAACGGGACAGGCGCGCGTCGACACCCGCGAAGGGACGGGTCGAGACGGCCGCTCCCCCGGTGGTCGCACTGCGTTCCAGCAGCAGGACCGAGCGTCCGGCGCGGGCGAGGTAGGCGGCGGCGACCAGGCCGTTGTGGCCGCCGCCGACGATGACGGCGTCGTACGAGGCGTGTGCGGGCATGGCCGGACCCTAACCCCTTCCGGCCCGCGGCGCGCCCCCTCCTGCCGGCCTGATCCGGTGACGAGGCCCAGGTCAGCATCCGGGCGCGCCGCTCCGCTGCTGCCGGAGCGCGGCGACCCGCCGGTACACCTCCACGGCCTCCGCGTGGCGGCCGAGCTGTTCGAGGCAGTGCGCCTGATCGTTGCGGCTGGCCAGGGCGTCCGGATGGCCGGGGCCGAGGACCCGCTCGCGCGCTTCGGCGACGTGCCGGTACTCGGCATACGCGTCGTGCCAGCGGCCCAGCCAGCCGAGGGCGACGGCCACCTCGCGGCGGCTGACGAGCGTGTCGGGGTGGTCCGCGCCGAGGACCCGCTCGCGCAGCGCGCACACCTCGCGCGCCTCTCCCAGCGCCTCCGGCCAGCGGGCGAGGCGGCCCAGGTTGACCCCGAAGGTGTGCCGGGCACGCAGCGTCTCGGGGTCGGTGGGGCCCTGAGCCCGGGTGCGGTCGTCGACGAGCGCTCGGAACAGGTCCAGGGCTTCGGCGCTGCGGCCGAGGCGGCCGAGGCTGATACCGGCCTCGTAGCGCGCGGCGAGCGTGTCCGGGTGGTCGGGACCGAGCGCCTGCGCCCGGGCGGCGGCGACGTCCCGGTGGGTGGCGAGCGCCTCGGCCCAGCGGCCGAGCCGGCCGAGGGCGTGGGCGACCTCGTAGCGGGTGACGAGCGTGTCGGGGTGGCCGGCGCCGAGGACGCGGGCGCGCGCCGCCGCCACGTCGTCGGCCATGCGGTACGCCTCCTCGATCCGGCCGAGCCGGCTCAGGTTGAACGCCAGGTTGTGCCGGCAGCGCAGGGTGTCCGGGTGGTCGGGGCCCATGGTCCGCTCGCGGGAGGCGAGGACCGCCTCGTACACGTGGTGCGCCTCCGCGTACCGGCCGAGCCGGCCCAGCACGTACGCGGTCTCCTGGCGGGCGGCGAGCGTGTCGGGGTGGTCGGGGCCGAGCGCGCGCTCCCGGCCCTCGCCGACGTACGCGAACTCGGCCAGCGACTCCTCCGCCCGGCCGGTCCTGATGAGGGTGAAGGCGACCTCGTACCGGCTGGCGAGGGCGTCGGGGTGGTCGGGGCCGAGCAGCGCGGCCCGTTCCGCGGCGACCGCGCGGTGCACCTCGCCGGCCTCGTCCCAGCGGCCGAGCCGGCCGAGGCTCAGACCCGCGCTGTGGCGGCTGGCGAGGACGGCGAGGAGCTCTGGCTGCGGAGTGGGGCGCTGGGCGCCGCCGTGGAGGGTGACGGAGGGCGGGCCGGCCTGCGCGGGCACACGCGGGATCACGGGCGGGGCGGTCCAGGACCCGGTCAGCGCGGCGGTGTGGTCCGGCAGGGGCGGCCGGACGGCCGTCGTGCCCACGGCCTTGTGACCGGTCGTCATGCCCCGTGTCCAGTCGGGCAGCGGCGGCTCGCCGCCCGCGGACGCCTCCCTCAGGCGCGGGACCGGGACGGCCCGGGGGCCGCCGTCGCCCGGGCGGTGGGCGGAGCCGATGCGGCGGCGCAGGTCGTGCGCGTCCCGGGGCCTCTCCTCGGGTGTCTTGGCCAGCAGGTCGAGCACGATCCGCTCCAGGAAGCCGGGGACCTCCTCCCGTACCTCGCGCAGCGGTGTCGGCTCGGCGTCCCGGTGGCCGACGAGGATCGACCAGGTGTC
This sequence comes from Streptomyces sp. NPDC049597, assembly GCF_040675505.1. Taxonomy (NCBI): domain Bacteria; kingdom Bacillati; phylum Actinomycetota; class Actinomycetes; order Kitasatosporales; family Streptomycetaceae; genus Streptomyces; species Streptomyces sp. NPDC049597. The sequence continues at coordinate 29,732 of NZ_JBFAOY010000016.1, read as the reverse complement.
GCCGAGGTCGAACGGCGGTGCGCCGGTGGCCAGTTCGTACAGGACACAGCCGAGCGAGTACAGGTCGCTGCGGTGGTCCACGGCGCTGCCGCCGATCTGCTCCGGCGACATGTAGTGCGGCGTGCCCATGGCGATGCCGGTGCCGGTCAGCTTGGAGGTGAAACCGATGTCCTCGCCCAGGCGCGCGATGCCGAAGTCGCAGATCTTCACCGCTCCGCCGCTCAGCCGCATGACGTTGGCGGGCTTGAGGTCGCGGTGCACGATGCCCTGGTCGTGGGTGTAGGCGAGGGCGTCGGCGATCTGGTCGGCGATGTCGATGACGTCGCCGACGGGCAGCGGCCGCTGCCTGTTGTCCTCCATCAGCTGGCTGAGGTTGCGGCCCTCGAGCAGTTCCATCACGAGGTAGAGGACGCCGTCGTGTTCGCCGAAGTCGTGGACGACGGTCACGCCGCGGTGCTGGAGCGCGGCCGCGACCCGGGCCTCGCGGCGGAACCGCTCCCGCAGGACGTCGGAGAAGGACTCGTCGTGCTGGGTGCCCATCGGTTTCAGGCACTTGACCGCGACCTGCCTGCCGAGCGACTCGTCACGGGCCCGCCACACCTCGCCCATGCCGCCGCGCCCGATGAGATCGAGCAGTCGGTACCGGCCGTGGATCAGCCTGGTTTCCGCCATCTCGTGCTGTCGCCCCCGTCGCTGTTCTGCGCCCTCCCCGGCGCGTCCAGTATGGCGGCCCGTCTGCGCAGTTCGTACGGGGCGGGACGCGTGGCGGGGCCGCGGCATGTCGGTCTTCGGCTCCGAAGCGGCGCTCACCGTCCCCCCGCGCCGAGTACCCCGCCCAGCAGTGCGACCAGCTCGTCGATGACCGGAGGACGGGTACCGGGTCGGCTCACGGCCAGGATCTCCCGGTGGAGCGGAGGGACCCCGGGTGGCAGGACGACCCTCTCGACCCCGGCCGCGTCGTCCGATCCGGCGAGGAGCGTGGCCGGGAGCAGGCCCACCGCGAGGCCGGCACGGATCATGGCGAGCATGCTGTGCAGGTCCTCGGTCTCCAGCGTCACCCGGGGCGAGATCCCGAGCTCTCCGGCCCAGCGGTGCAGCAGACGCCGGTCGGCGTTGTGCGCGTGGCCCGACACCCACTCCCGTTCCAGGCATTCGGCCAGCTCCACCGGGCGTCGGCGGCCCGGCTCGGTGGCCGCGACAAGGACCAGCGGTTCGCGCCCCAGGGGGGTGATGGTCCACGCCTCGGACGGGGTCGGCGGGTCCTCGGGCAGGTACCGGTAGGCGACCAGCAGATCCATGTCCCCCGACTTCACCTTCGGCAGCCCCTCGTGCGTCTCCACGTCGATGAGGCGGATGCGGGGGCCGAGGCGACGGGCCTTGAGCGTGGAGAGGACCTGCGGGAGCAGGTGGCTCATCGCGCTGGGGTAGGTCCCGACGCGCAGTTCGGCGATCTCGCGGTTGGCGATGGCGTCGGCGGTGTCCCGGAATCGTGCGGTCGCGTCGAAGAGCGTCTCGGTCGCCTGCGCGAAGGAGCGGCCGGCCGCGGTGAGGATCAGCCGGCTGCCGGGGCGGCGGACGAGCAGTTCGATGCCCATGTCGCGTTCCAGCGCGGCGATGTGCTGGGACACCGCCGAGGGCACATAGCCGAGCGCCGCCGCGGCCTCGGCCATCGAGCCGTGCCGCACCACGGCCAGGAACGTGGCGAGGATCTTCAGATCGGGCAGGGGCTTCATGAATCGTGAACTTTCTCTTCTTGATTCATCGCTTTACATGCTTCCGCGGCGGGCGTCAGAGTCTAGGCACCTCCTCCCCGGCACGCCGCACAAGCCGCCGCCCGACAGAAAGCCGAGGCCATGGCCATAGACGTCACCGCCCTCCGGGCCCATTTCCCCTCGCTCGACCATGGCCTCGCCTTCTTCGACGGGCCGGGAGGCACGCAGACCCCCCGCCCGGTCGCCGACGCGATCGCCGCGACGCTGACCGGGCCGCTGTCCAACCGCGGTGCCGTCAGCCCGTCCGAGCTCAACGCCGAGCGGGCCGTCGCGGAGTTCCGCGCCGCCTACGCCGACCTGCTCCACATGCCCGCGAGCGGCATCGTCCACGGGCGCAGCGCCACGCAGCTCACCTACGACTTCTCCCGCCACCTGGCCAAGGGCTGGAACCCGGGCGACGAGATCGTCCTGAGCCGCCTGGACCACGACTCCAACGTCCGCCCCTGGATCCAGGCGGCCGAGCGCGCCGGAGTGACGGTCCGCTGGATCGAGATCGACCCGGCGACGACGGAGCTCGACCTCGACTCGTACGAGCGGGCCCTCTCCCCCCGTACCCGGCTGGTCGCGGTCACGGCGGCCTCGAACGTGCTGGGCACCAAGCCGCCCGTCCGCCGGATCGCCGACCGGGCGCACGAGGTCGGGGCCCTGGTGTACGTGGACGGGGTGCACTACGCGGCGCACCACCTCGTGGACGTGCCGGCGCTGGGGGCGGACCTGTTCGTGTGCTCGCCGTACAAGTTCCTCGGGCCGCACTGCGGGGTGCTCGCCGCGGCGCCCGAGCTCCTCGGCACTCTCGTCCCGGACAAGCTGCTGCCCTCCCCCGACACCGTGCCGGAGCGCTTCGAGTTCGGGACGCTGCCTTACGAGATCCTGGCGGGCGCCACCGCGGCCGTCGACTTCCTCGCCGCGATGGACCCGGGTACGGGGGTCTCGCGCCGGGAGCGTCTGAGGCACTCCCTGGTCTCCCTGCACGCGTACGAGCTGACGCTGCGCAGGAGGCTGGAGGAGGGGCTGGGGTCCTTCGGCGACCGTGTCACCCTGCACTCGAAGGCGCAGGACCGCACTCCCACGCTCCTGATGACCCTCGAAGACCGTGACGCGCGCGATGCCCAGCGCAACCTGGTCGAGCGCGGCGTCCTCGCTCCCGCCGGATCGTTCTACGCGCACGAGCCCTTCACCGCGCTGAAGTTGGAGGACCCCGCCCTGCGGGTGGGCCTTGCCCCCTACAACACCGCCGAGGAGGTGGACCGGCTCCTCGACGGCCTGTCCGCCTTCCTCGACACCGACCGCCAGGTCGTTCGGCTCTGATCACTTGATCCTGCCGACGGCGTGCGACCGGCGCTTCAGCCGGCCGGCTGCGCGAGACTTCGTCACTGCCGGGTCAGCGGCGTACCCGCGGCATCCCCAGGCCGATCCAGGAGATGATCTCGCGCTGGATCTCGTTGTTGCCGCCGCCGAAGGTGAAGATGACCGCGGAGCGGTAGCCGCGTTCGAGTTCGCCGTGCAGGACGGCTCCGGCTGATCCCTCCCTGAGGGGGCCGGCGGCTCCCACGATCTCCATCAGCCAGGCGTAGGCGTCGCGCCGGGCCTCGGAGCCGTAGACCTTGACGGCGGAGGCGTCCTGCGGGGTGAGGGTGCCGTCCTGGACGGCGTTCACCGTCTGCCAGTTGAGCAGCTTCATGGCGTCGAGGCGGGTGTGGGCGCGGGCGAGCCGGCCCCGCACCCAGCCCAGATCGATGACGCGGCGGCCGTCGGCGAGCTTGGTGTCCGCGGCCCAGCGCTGGACGTCGTGCAGCGCGCGGATGGCCATGGTCCCGTGCGCGGCGAGGGTGACGCGTTCGTGGTTGAGCTGGTTGGTGATCAGCCGCCAGCCCTGGTTCTCCTCGCCGACGCGGTGGGAGACGGGGACGCGGACGTTCTCGTAGTAACTGGCGGTGGTGTCGTGGGAGGCAAGGGTGTTGATCAGCGTGCAGGAGTAGCCGGGGTCCGAGGTCGGCACGAGGAGCATGGTGATGCCCTTGTGGGGCGGGGCCTCGGGGTCGGTGCGCACGGCGAGCCACACCCAGTCGGCGGTGTCGCCGTTGGTGGTCCAGATCTTCTGCCCGTTGATGACGTACTCGTCGCCCTCGCGCACCGCGCGGGTCCTGAGGGAGGCGAGGTCGGTGCCCGCCTCGGGCTCGCTGTAGCCGATGGCGAAGTCGATCTCGCCCGAGAGGATCCCCGGCAGGAAGCGCGCCTTCTGCTCGTCGCTGCCGAACTGCATGATCGTCGGGCCGACGGTGTTGAGCGCCATCAGTGGCAGCGGTACGCCCGCCTGGGCCGCCTCGTCGAAGAAGATGAACTGTTCCATCGGGCTCAGGCCGCGGCCGCCGTACTGCTTGGGCCAGCCCACACCGAGCCAGCCGTCCGCTCCGAGGCGGCGGATCGTCTCGCGGTAGAGGCGTTTGCGCGCGGCCGGTGCGACGATGCCGTTGTAGGCGTGGCCGGGAACCAGTTCGGCGAAGTAGGCGCGCAGTTCGGCGCGCAACCGCTGTTGCTGCGGCGTGTAGCGAAGGTGCACGGCCCCTCCAGGCGTCTCGCGGTCCGTCCCTTGCGCGGCGGCGCGCACACAGTAGAACGTGTTGCAGGAATCCGGAAGGGTCGTGCGCGGGCCACAACGAGGGTCGTGCGGAGCGGGTGAGCGGGTGAGCGGGTGAGCGGGTGAGCGGGTGAGCGGGTGAGCGAGGATGGGGCGGGAAGACCCCGCAGCGCCGCACACGTTCCGCCCTGGAAGGACGACCGGATGGCCCCCGACGAGCACGACCCCGTACTGCTGCGCACCGAGGGCCGCGCCGCGTACATCACGCTCAACCGCCCCCGCGCGATCAACGCCCTGACCCACCCCATGGTCCGCACGATCGACGCCGCGCTCGCCGGCTGGGAGAGCGACGACGCCGTCGCGGCCGTGGTGATCTCCGGGGCCGGCGAACGCGGACTGTGCGCGGGCGGTGACATCCGCGCCATCCACGACGACGCCCGAGTGGGTGGCTGGGCGTCGGTCGGCTTCTGGCGCGACGAGTACCGGCTCAACGCCCGTATCGCGCGCTTCCCCAAGCCGTACGTCGCGCTCATGGACGGCATCGTGATGGGCGGCGGCGTCGGGGTGTCGGCCCACGGCAGCGTACGCATCGTCACCGAGCGCTCCAGGATCGCGATGCCGGAGACGGGCATCGGCTTCGTCCCCGACGTGGGCGGCACCCATCTGCTGGCGCGGGCGCCGGGCGAACTTGGCACGCACCTGGCTCTCACCGGAGAGGCGGTCGGCGCGGGCGACGCGCTCCTGCTCGGTCTCGCCGACCACTTCGTCCCGTCCGCCCGGCTGGCGGAGCTCGCGGCGGCCATCGCGTCCGAGGACGTGACCGCGGCGGTGCGGCGGTACGCGGAGCCTGCCCCGGCCGGCCGGCTCGCCGGGGCGCGCGGGTGGATCGACCACTGCTACGCGGCGGACACGGTGGAGGACATCGTCGATCGCCTCCTCGCGTGCGGCGAGAGCGAGGCGAAGGAGACCGCCGAGACGGTCCTCGGCCGGTCGCCGCGGTCGCTGAAGGTGACGCTGGAATCGATACGCCGGGCGCGGGTGCTGGGCGAGCTGGAGCCGGTGCTGGAGCAGGAGTTCCGTGTCTCGTGCACGACCCTGTCCTCGCCCGATTTGGTGGAGGGCATCCGGGCACAGGTCGTCGACAAGGACCGTCGCCCGCGCTGGTCCCCGCAGGAGCTGAGCGGGGTGACGCGGTCGGAGGTGGAACGCCATTTCGCCCCACTGGAGGTCCCGGGCCTCGGGTTCCCGCGCTGAGGGGGCGGGGCGGGGTACTTTCCCCACCCCGCCCCTTCCCGTAACTGGGGGCTCCGCCCCCAGACCCCCTGACGGGGGAGCGACACGGGGGGCTGGCGCCCCCGCCCCGCTGCGCAGCGGCAGCCCCGCGCCGCCAACGGCCGGGCCGGGGCGCCCCTTGGACACCCAAGGCCCCGAACCTCGGCACACGTACGCATGGGCAGCGGCAACTCCATGCCGACCAACCACCCAGGCCGGGACGGCCCGGGAACCTCGGGCCCCCGGACCCCCGGCCACGCAGGCAGCGGCTCCGTCCGCGAACCAACCGGCGGGCAAAGGGGGGCTCACCCCCCTGCACCGCGGCAGCCGGCGCCACCGACCACCCGGACAGAGGCGCCTCTGGGACACCCTCAGGCCCCCGGACCCCCTCACGAGGGTGGACATGAGAAAGGCGACGCCCCCTGCACAGCGGCAACTCCATGCCGCCAACCGCCCCGGGCCGGGACGGCCCGGGAACCCCGGGCGGGACCCCGACCGCGCAAGGGAGATGGGGGCTCACCCCACCCCCCTGCACCCAGCCCGGTCCCAGACGTCACGCCGCGTCGCGGTGGGGGGATTGCGTCGCGGTCGTGACCTCGACCGGGGCCGTGCGTCTCGTGTCGTTCACCGTCACCGCCAGCGTGACGCTGCCCTGACGCAGCGCCGTGAGCCGGCCCGTCGACGGGTCGAACGACGCCGCGTGCCAGGGGCGGGCGTCCTGCGCGCGGCCGATGTGCAGGTTCGGTGAGCCGGACCAGTCCACGCTCATCGGCCATGCCGCCGGTACGCGCCGCGTGCCCTGATGCACCGTCGCCCGCGCGTCGCCGCTTTCCCCGGGCTGCAGCACGGCGGGCGCGTCGAGCGTGATCGTGTCCGCGTGGGCACGGGCCTGGACCGAGACCCAGTCGGGGCGCGGGCCCCACGGGGCGCGGCGGCCCGCAGCCCGGTCGGCGGGTGAGACCTCGTCGACACCGACGAGGGACCAGCCGGTGAAGCCGCCCTCGTCCGCCGGGCCCGCCGGGTTCTTCCCGGAGTTGCCGTTGACGAGGTAGGGGACGCCGTCCACATGCGCGGCGTGGAAGACCCCGACGTGGCTGCCGATCAGTCCGGCCCCCTTTCCGGTCGTGCGCCGGAACCGGGCGAGCCACTCCTCGACCAGCGCGGCCTCCTTGCGGTCGCCGAGCTGGCTGCCCTTCTGGACGGTCGGATCCCGCGGCGGCACGTGCTCGATGACCATGACCGACCCGATGCCGGGGTCGGCGGCCGCCGCGTCGAGCTGGGCGCGCAGTGCCTTGATCTGGGCGAGGCCGCCCCCGCGCAGGCTCAGACTGGAGGTGTCGAGCGTGACGAAGCGCGTGCCGCGGTGGTCGAACACCCGGTGCGCCGGACCGAACTCGGCCACGAAGTTGTCGATCCTCCCGCCCATCACCTCGTGGTTGCCCGGTACGTAGTTCCAGGGCAGGGCGTCCCCGAGTTCCTCGGTCAGCACGCGGCGGGCGAAGGCCAGGTCGGCCGGGGAGCCCTCGTCCACGAGGTCGCCGTTGACGACGAGGAAGTCGGGACGGGCGGCCCTGATCTCCCTGAGTGTCCTGCGTGCCTGGCCGACGATGGGGCTGTCGGGATCCCTGGCGACGAACTGCGCGTCCGACATGACGGCGAAGCGCCAGTCCCGTGCGCCGGTCTCGGCGGCCGAGTCGACGAGAGGGTCGGCGACGCGCGGCGGATCCGGCAGGTTCACGCTGGGCGGCACCTTGGCGTCGAGTCCGTCGATCACGATCCGGCCGGTGTACTGACGGTTGGCGGCGGTCTCGGCGATATAGAAGCGGTACACGGACAGCGGCGTGGCGGCGCCCGGCGGCACCGCGAAGGTGACCTGCTGCCAGCCGGTCCAGGTGACGTAGGGCCCGCGCAGCAGCTGGTCGGATCCGGCGGCGTCCTTCAGGTGCAGGGTGGGCCACGCGCCGTTGCCGTCGCCCTTGATCCAGAGCGTGAAGGCCTGCGGCTGCCCGGGGACGGCGATCGGCTGCGGCGGGGCGGCGTAGGCGGCACGCGTCGCGGTCGACCGGGTGAAGTCGTAGCTGATCGTCAGCCCGGTTCCGTTGTGTCCGTCGGGCGTGGGGGCCAGGGAGCCGCCCGCGCGGGCGTGGCTGAACTTCCACTGCGCGGCGTCGTCGAAGGAGCTGACGGCCTGCACGGCGAGGCCGACGCTCACCGCGAGCACGGTGGTGACGCCGCCCGCGGTCGCGGTGATCTGTCCCGCGGCGTCGCCGACCGTGCGGGAACTGACGGTGAAGGACCCGCGGCCGTCGGCGCGGACGGTGAACCGGTCACGGTCGTAGTCGAGCCGGACGTCGTCCGGTTCGACGGGGGCGCTGTTGCCCTGGGCGTCGTACCCGACGATGCCGAACGTGCCGGTGGCGGAGGCGTCGGCGAGTCCGACACGCCGGACGGTCGGTTCGATGCGCGCCAGGTCGTCGAGCACGGTCAGGCGGATGCTGCCGTGGACGCCCGCGCGCTCGGCGCGGATCTCGGTGACACCGCTGCCCCGGGCGCGGAAGACGCCCTGGTCGTCGACGCGCCCCACGGAGGAGTTCACCGAGAGCCAGTGGGGCGTGCCGGCGGCGGGCCCGTACGTCTCGTCGTACCCGGCGGCGGCGAGGCGGCGGGTCAGGCCGGGGAACACCCGCTCGGGGTGACCGCCCTTGACCGGGTCGGCGCTCGGAGCACCGGCCGCGGGCACGGCCGTCTCCACCCAGTAGCCGCGCAGTTTTCCGCTGCCGTCGGGGGCGGTGAGGGCGAGGCCGTTGGGGACGTCGCGTTCGCTGCCGTCGGAGGGGCTGTTCTCCACCTGGAGGGTGTCGCTGCCCGGTTCGCGGGCGACGAGGGTGGAGGAGCCGCCGCCGTCGAGGTTGAGGGCGTTGTGCGCGCCGGCCTTCTTCATCATCAGGCCGAGTTCGGTGAGGGTGACGCCGCCGCTGTCGGCCTGCCGCCCGTCGACGGTGATGATGTGCATCGCGCGGCCGTCCCGGGAGAAGCCCACGGCGGTTCGGGGCGCGGTGGCGTTGTTGCCCGCGCCGTCGTGGTTCTGGGGTACGCCGTCGACGACGAGGAGTTCGCGGCCTCCGACGGCCGTGCGCGGCAGGGGTCCGCTGTCGGTGCGCGGCCGGTACTCCACCGAGACCGGGTCGCCGGGCCGCAGCGCGGCGAGTACGGCGGCCCCGGCCTCACGGCCGACGAGGACGGTGGTGTCGCCGGCGACGGGCCCGCTGCCGGGCCGGTCGTGCACGGCGACGACCTTGCCCTCGCGGACGACGGCCTCGGCGACGGGAGTCGCGGCGTCGACGGTGAGGGCCCGGTCCGCCTCGCCCCAGGCGGCGGTGTACGCGCCGATGCCGCCCGCCGGGACGTTGGCGGCGTTGTAGGCACCGAGGGGGTGGGTGCCGCCGGGGACGGTCAGGGTGCCGTCGAAGTACAGCTGGAGGACCCGTCCCGCGCCCCCGGGCCCGATGCCGACGGCACGGTGGGCGCCCGGTGCGGGTGAGTGGGTGAGCTGCCCGTCGCGGATGCCGGCGCCCTGGGGTGCGCCGGTCTGGTTGATGTCGAAGAAGTCGGCGTTGACGGCGGCGACGGTGCGCCTGCCCGGGCCGGGGTCGTGCCGCGCGGCGAGGTCGGAGACGCTGTTGCGGTCCGCGACCTTGCCGGAGGAGAGGTAGTCGGCCCGGACGTCGGCGCCGCCGAGGTCCACGGAGAGTTCGTCGACGCGCAGCCACTTGGCGGCTTCGAGGCGGTCGTAGGAGGTGAGGTCGACGCCGGGCGCGACGGGCCGCCGGCTGCGGGCGGTCTCGACGCCGTCCTCGTCGACCACCGCTGCATGCGTTCCGCCGGGGGCGCTGGCGGGCGGCGGGGCGACGGGCCGCATCGTCCCGGCGGTCTCGCGGGGCGGCGGGTCGGGTATCGGATCGGCGGCGGCGGGGACGCTCGCCCCGAGCGCCAGTGCGGACAGCGTCGCGAGGAGCACGACGGTGTGTCTTGCTCTGCCAAAGGCCACAACTTCTCCCGGAGTCAGGCTGGTTGAGCTCGTAGTAAGCGCTGTCGGCGCACAGCATCGCGGCACGCGGGCGCACGCACCAGGGGGTGTGCGCAACACACGGGAGAACGGCGGCTGTCGTGATCGTTGACGGGGCGGGGGCGGAGCGGTCCGTTCACCGGGCGGTCTTCGCCCTGCCCTGTGGGCCGACCGGCCGTCACCACGCGGTGGCGCGCGCGGCGTTGCGCGGATCAGGGTCCGACGTGCGCAGACGTCCCTCGCGGAGGGCCCGTACGGCGAGGGTATCGGGCGCGGGCGACTGTCCCCCAACGCCGGTCGTCGAAAGGGCAGTTGGCGACGCGCCCCGTGCGCGTCGATGTCAGGAGGGGTTGCGCGAGCGAGGGCGGCGAGGCGCGCCGCTGGGCGGCGGTCGGCCGGCCGGGAGAGGAGCGGGGGCTGCCGGGCCCTTGCCGGCCCGGCAGCCCCTGCGGTGGTGGTGCGTCAGTCCTGGACGCCGCGGCGCCTGCGCGCCGCCCACGTGATGCCACCGCCGGCGGCGATGACCACGGCGGCCGCCGCCGCGATCAGCGGCGTCGAACTCGACGAACCGGTGTCGGCCAGGCCGGGCGAGGAGGTGCTCGGCGCGGGCGCCGGCGTGGCGGGCGCCGAGGTGCTCGGCGTCTCACCGGGCGTGTCGCTCGGCGTCGGCGAAGGAGGCGTCGGGGTGGGAGTGGGGCTGGGGCTGGGGGACCCGTCGTCGCACACGGGCGCCGTCTTCGTCTCGTCGCGCCCGTACTGGTCGCCGTCGCTCGCCGTGATGACGAGGCGGACGGCGACCTCCTTGTCGTGCTCGGGGAGCTTCAGCGTCCTGCTGAAGTCGTTCGTGAACGTCTCGGTCGGCAGCAGGTCCTTGCCGTCGACGGTGACGGTCACCGTGTTCCGGGCGTTGTGCCCGTAGTTGGTCAGTTCGAGGCTGACCTCGTCGCAGGTCACGGACCATGTGGGGGTGTGGGCGACCGCGGGGGTGGCAGCGAGCCCGACTCCGAGCGCGCCGAGTGCGGCGGCGGCTATGAGAGCCCCGGGACGCCACCGCGTTGTGCTGATTACTGTCACTGTTCCTCCATGGATGACACGCCTCACTGCCGGCGTGTGCGCGCAGAGTACCGCCGGGGCGCCGGCGAATCGCACGCGTCCGAAAACCCTGTGGAGGAAGGCGGCTGAATTCGTGTCAGCTCTTGGGGCGTTCTTTCATGCGTGTCCAGACGGGCAGGACGAACCAGCACACGACGAACCACACGACCATGCCGACGACGAACCAGGCGGCGTGCGCGTCGTCGACCACGACCCGCAGGATGAGCAGAAGCGCCGATGCCATCGTGCACAGCAGCAGCACCAGGCCCAGCATGGTCAGCCGGGACGCCCAGGTCACCGTCTGCGGCTTGAGACGCTTGCCGGTCAGCATGCGGTGGAAGGAGACCGGCCCGACGAGGACCCCGGTGGTCGCGGCGCCCAGCAGGACGGTCACGGCGTAGATGACGCGGTCGGTGCCGGTGAGCTCCGTGAAGCGTGGCTGAAAGGCGACGGTGAGCAGGAAGCCGAAGAGGATCTGCCCGCCGGTCTGCGCCACGCGCAACTCCTGGAGCAGATCGCCGAACCGGCGGTCCGCCCGCTCCTCCTCCGTCTCGTCACGGCCCCGTCGGCCGCCTTCGCTGATCTTTTCCATCACGGGCTCCCTTCGCGTCGGGCGGTGCGCTCGCCGCCCGCACAGCACCTGCCGGGCCGGGGTGACCGGCAACCGCCCCCGAAACGCGTCAGCGACGCAACGACGCCAGCCGGCGTGCGGCCGGGCCGAGCGCCCTGCTGCCGTCGGCGGTCTCCTTCCACGGCTCGGCGCGCGCCTGGTCCGCCGCGTCGGCGATCGTCCAGCGCCGTGCGGTGAGTTGGGGGTCGTCCAACTGGTCCCAGCCGATGGGCACGGCGACCGGGGCGCCGGGTTTCGCCCGCACCGAGTACGGGGCCACGGCGGTCTGCGCGTATCCGTTGCGCTGGACGTCGAGGTAGAGACGGTCCCCCCGCGCCTGCTTGCGCACCGCGGTGGTGAGGTGCCGCGGGTCGCGGGCGGCGAGCGTCTCGGCCACCTCCTGTGCGAAGGACCGGGCCTCGTCGAAGCGGGAGGTGCCGGACAGCGGAACGACGACATGCAGTCCGCGCGACCCGGTGGTCATCAGCTGCGAGGGCAGCCGCAGTTCGTCGAGCAGTTCGCCCAGCCCGCGAGCGGCCCTGCGCACCGCCTCGAAGTCGTCACCGGGCGGGTCGAGGTCGAAGACGAGCCGGTCGGGGTGGTCGGGCGCCCTCACCCGGGACTGCCAGCGGTGGAAGGAGACGCAGGCCTGGTCGACGAGGTACATCAGGGTGGCGGTGGTGTCGCACACGGTGTGCACGACGGTGCCGCCCTCCTTCTCGACCTCCGCCCTGCCGACCCAGTCGGGGTAGTGCTCCGGGGTGTGCTTCTGCATGAACCGGGGGCCGCCGACACCGTCCGGGTGCCGCTCCAGCATCAGCGGCCTGCCACGCAGGTGGGGAAGCATGTACGGCGCGATGTCGCGGTAGTACGCGGCGAGATCGGCCTTGCTGATCCCGTCGTCAGGAAACAGCAGCTTGTCGGGGCGCTTGATCTCGACGCTGCGGCCGCCCGCCGCCACCCGGTGCGCGCTCATGGACTCACCATCGCCTCCGCGACGAGCAGCCGCACGGCGGCGGCGATCGACTCGGCGTCGATGCCCGCCGCGTGCAATTGCTCGCGGGACGTGGCGGAGGCGGGCACGCCGCGCACCCCGAGGCGTACGAGCCGGGGCGAGGGGCGGCCGTCGGCGAACGCCTCGGCCACCGCGTCGCCGAGACCGCCCTCGGGGTGGTGGTCCTCGACGGTGATCAGGCAGCCGGTGTCATCGGCGGCCGTCTGCAGGGTCGCGGTGTCGACGGGCTTGACGCTGTACGCGTCCACGACACGGACCGCGATCCCCTCCCGTTCGAGTGCGTGGGCGGCGGCCAGCGCCTCGTGCACGGTCACGCCGGCGGCGATGACGCAGGCGCGGTCGCGGCCGGAGGAGCGCAGCACCTTGGAGCCGCCGATGGGGAACTCCTCATCCCGGCCGTAGAGCACCGGCATGTCGGAGCGGCTGGTGCGCAGGTAGCTGATGTTCGGCAGGTCGGCCATGGCGGCGACGAGACGGGCGGTCTGCGGGCCGTCGCAGGGGTAGAGCACGGTGCTGCCCGGCACCGCGCGGAACATGGCGAGGTCCTCCAGGCCCATCTGCGACGGACCGTCCTCACCGATGGCGACTCCGGCGTGCGAGCCGACGAGGTTGATCGAGGCGCGGCTGACGGCGGCCATGCGGACGAAGTCGTGCGCGCGGGTGAGGAAGGCGGCGAACGTGCACGCGAAGGGGACGTAGCCCCGGGCGGCCATGCCGACGGCGGCGGCGACCAGCTGCTGTTCGGCGATGTAGCACTGGAAGTAGCGGCCCGGGTGTTCCTTGCCGAACAGTTCGGTGCGGGTGGAGTCGCCGACCTCGGCGTCGAGGGCGACGACGTCGGTGCGCGCGGAGCCGAGGGCTGCGAGAGCCTGCCCGTAGGCGGTGCGGGTGGCGACCTCGCCACCGGTCTCGTACACCGGCAGGGTCAGTCCCCCGCCGCGCCGGTGGAGCACCCGTACCTCGGGCGGGGCCGCCACCTCGACGCGGGCGTCGCGGATGCCGCCGAGTTCCCTGATGGCCTCTTGCGCGTCCTGGAGCGGCTTGCCGTGCCTGCCCTCCTGGTCCTGCACCGCCGCCACCCCGTGGCCCTTGTGGGTCCGGGCGAGCACGACGGTGGGGCGGCCCGTCGTGGCGGCCGCGTCCGTGAGCGCGGCGTCGATCGCCGCGACGTCGTGCCCGTCGATACGGAGCGTGTGCCAGCCGAACGCCTCCAGCCGGCGGGCGTAGGCGTCGAGGTCCCAGCCGAACCTGGTGGGGCCGCGCTGCCCGAGCCGGTTGACGTCGACGATCAGGGTCAGGTTGTCGAGCTCCTCGTACGCCGCGTGCTCGACGGCCTCCCACACGGAGCCCTCCGCCATCTCGCTGTCGCCGCAGAGGACCCAGACCCGGTAGGGGATCTGGTCGAGCCGCTTCCCGGCGAGCGCCATGCCGACGCCCACCGGCAGTCCCTGTCCCAGGGATCCGGTGGCCACGTCGACCCAGGGCAGGCGTGGTGTCGGATGGCCTTCGAGACGGCTGTCCCGTTTGCGGAAGGTCAGCAGCTCGTCCTCGTCGATCGCCCCGGCGGCCCGGAAGAGGGCGTACAGCAGGGGCGACGCGTGGCCCTTGGAGAGCACGAGCCGGTCGTTGCCGGGGTGCTCGGGCCGGGTGAAGTCGTAGCGCAGATGATTCGCGAGGAGTACGGCGCCGATGTCGGCCGCGGACATGGAGGACGTGGGGTGTCCCGAGCCCGCGGCGTCGGCCGCGCGTACCGCGTCGACGCGCAACTGCTGTCCGAGCTCGGCCAGTTGTTCGGCCTGGACTGATGAGACATGCATCTCTTCGCTCCTTGGGAGGGGGCGCGGACGCGGACGTGGGGAGCGCTGTGCGAGTGCCCGCTGGCCCGGCGGTCAAACCGGCACCGGCCGGGGCAGCCTCCCCCTTGTGGGGGCGAAAAGGCCAGGTCACTCGTAGGTGCGGTGGTTCGGCCTGTCCTCCACGACCGGCGTCGAGGGGGGTACGACGACGCGCCGGCGCCTGGCGATGCTCGTGAAGGTGGCCACGCCGATGAATCCGACGGCCATGAGGATCACGCCGATGACGTCGAGATTCGCGCCCTCGACCTCCCAGTCGGTGGCGAACGTGAGTATTGCTCCGGCGGCGATCAGGATGATGCATCCGCCCAGACCCATGTGACTCACCTCTTCCCTTCCGCGCGTCTTCTCCGCGCGTCTTCTGTTCCGCTTCGCGTTGATTCACTGGTCCGATGCGGGTACCCGACCGCGGTACGGACATGCGCCGGATAGTTCACGCTGCGCAAAGGATCAAGAGCGGACCGGAGAGGGCAAGGTCACAGCCTTCTCCCCTGCTGCACCTTTGCGCCGCTGTCCTAACATCCGAGCATGACGGTCCTCCCCGATGACGGGTTCTCACTGGCCGCCGAGTTCCCGGATGCGACCCATGAGCAGTGGCAGCGCCTGGTCGAAGGCGTGCTGCGCAAGGCAGGCAAGGACGCCCAGGGCACGGCGGCCGAGGAAGCGCTGTCCACGGCCCTCGACGACGGGATCACCGCCCGTCCCCTGTACACGGCGGGCGGCGGTGCCGACGGCTCCGGCCTTCCCGGCTTCGCCCCCTTCACCCGGGGCGGCAGGCCCGAGGGCGGCGTGGTGTCCGGCTGGGACGTGCGCCAGCGCCACGACCGGCCCGACCCGGCGGCCGCCAACGAGGCGGTGCTCACCGACCTGGAGAACGGCGTCACCTCGCTGTGGCTGACCGTCGGCGCGTCCGGGCTGCCCGTCGACGCGCTCGGCGCGGCGCTGGACGGCGTGCTCCTCGATCTCGCTCCGGTCGTTCTCGACGCGGGCGCCGATTTCGAGGCCGCGGCCGAGGCGTTGCTGCGGCTGTACGAGGAGCGCGGCGTGGCCCCCGCGGCGGTGCTCGGCAACCTCGGTGCCGATCCGCTCGGTCTCGCCGCCCGCACCGGCCGGTACGGCGGTCTCGACGGCCGGATGGCCGCGGCCGCCGCTCTCGCCGTCCGGTGCGACGCGTCCCACCCCGGCCTGCGTGCCGTGACCGTGGACGCCCTGCCGTACCACGAGGCGGGCGCGACGACCGCCCAGGAGCTGGGGTGCTCCCTGGCGACCGGTGTGGCGTGGCTGCGTGAGCTGACGGGCGCGGGGCTGGGCGTCGACGCCGCCTGCCGGCAGCTGGAGTTCCGGTACGCGGCCACCGCCGACCAGTTCCTGACGATCGCGAAGCTGCGGGCGGCGCGCAGGCTGTGGTCCCGTGTCGCCGAGGTGTGCGGTGCCGCCGACGGCGCAGGGGCGCAGCGCCAGCACGCGGTGACGTCGTCGGTGATGATGACGCGCCGCGATCCGTGGGTGAACATGCTGCGCACGACGGTGGCCTCGCTGGCCGCCGGTGCGGGCGGCGCCGACTCGGTGACCGTGCTGCCCTTCGACCACGCGCTGGGCCTCCCGGACGCGTTCGCGCGCCGGATCGCGCGCAACACCTCCACGATCCTGCTGGAGGAGTCGCACATGGGCCGGGTGATCGATCCGGCGGGCGGCTCCTGGTACGTGGAGCGGCTCACGGACGAGCTGGCACAGGCCGCGTGGGTGTGGTTCCAGGAGATCGAGCGCGCCGGCGGCCAGGCGGCCGCACTCCGCGGCGGCCTGGTCGGCGAGCGGATCGGCACCGCGTGGGAGAGCCGCAGCCGCCGGCTCGCCACGCGCCGCGAACCGGTCACCGGGGTCAGCGAGTACCCGCTGCTGGCCGAGGCGCCGGTGCAGCGCGACGCCGCTCCGGCGCGGCCGTCGGGCGGCCTGCCGGTGGTGCGCCGCGACGAGGCGTTCGAGGCGCTGCGGGCCCGTTCGGACGCGCACCTGGCGGCCACGGGCGCGCGGCCGAAGGTGTTCCTCGCGGCCCTCGGCCCGGCTTCCGTGCACACCGCGCGGGCGACGTTCGCCGCCAACCTGTTCCAGGCGGGCGGCATCGAGCCGGTCCACGACCCGGTGAGCGTCGACGCGGCGTCCGCCGCCGAGGCGTTCGCCGCGAGCGGCGCGCAGGTGGCGTGCCTGTGCTCGGGCGACGCCGTGTACGCGGAGCAGGCGGGGCCGGTGGCGGAGGCCCTCAAGTCGGCGGGCGCGCGGCTGGTGTTCCTCGCCGGCCGCCCCGGTGAGCAGCGTGAGACGTACGAGAAGGCCGGGGTCGACGAGTTCGTCGTCGCGGGCGGTGACGCGGTCGCCGTCCTGACCTCGGTGCTCGACCGGATCGGAGTGGCGTGATGGGAATCCCGGATTTCGCGGGGATCGAGCTGGGGCCCGCCGCGGCCACGGCCGGCGCGGAGCAGTGGCGTGCGGCCGTCGAGGCGGCCACCGGCCAGGGCGCGGACGACCTGGTGTGGGAGACGCCGGAGGGCATTCCGGTCAAGCCTCTGTACACGGACGGCGATCTGGAGGGTGTCGACTTCCTCGGCACGTATCCGGGCATCGCTCCGTTCCTGCGCGGTCCGTACCCGACGATGTACGTCAACCAGCCCTGGACGATCCGTCAGTACGCCGGTTTCTCCACGGCCGAGGAGTCGAACGCCTTCTACCGGCGCAACCTGGCGGCCGGGCAGAAGGGCCTGTCGGTGGCCTTCGACCTGCCGACGCACCGGGGCTACGACAGCGACCACCCGCGGGTGACCGGCGACGTCGGCATGGCGGGCGTGGCGATCGACTCGATCCTCGACATGCGGCAGCTGTTCGACGGCATCCCGCTGGACAGGATGTCCGTGTCGATGACGATGAACGGCGCGGTGCTGCCCGTGCTGGCGCTGTACATCGTGGCCGCGGAGGAGCAGGGCGTACCGCCCGAGAAGCTGGCGGGGACCATCCAGAACGACATCCTCAAGGAGTTCATGGTCCGCAACACCTACATCTACCCGCCGGCTCCCTCGATGCGGATCATCTCGGACATCTTCGCGTACACCTCGCAGAAGATGCCCCGCTACAACTCGATCTCCATCTCCGGCTACCACATCCAGGAGGCCGGGGCCACGGCCGATCTGGAGCTCGCGTACACGCTGGCCGACGGCCTGGAGTACCTGCGGGCCGGTATCGCGGCGGGCCTGGACGTGGACGCCTTCGCGCCCCGGCTGTCGTTCTTCTGGGCGATCGGCATGAACTTCTTCATGGAGGTCGCCAAGCTGCGCGCGGCACGCCTGCTGTGGGCGAAGCTGGTGCGGAAGTTCGACCCGAAGAGCCCCAAGTCGCTGTCGTTGCGCACGCATTCGCAGACGTCGGGCTGGTCGCTCACCGCTCAGGACGTGTTCAACAACGTCACCCGTACGTGCATCGAGGCGATGGCCGCCACGCAGGGGCACACGCAGTCGCTGCACACCAACGCCCTGGACGAGGCGCTGGCGCTGCCGACCGACTTCTCGGCCCGCATCGCCCGCAACACCCAGCTCCTGCTCCAGCAGGAGTCGGGCACCTGCCGGGTCATCGACCCGTGGGGCGGCAGCGCGTACGTGGAGAAGCTCACCCACGATCTCGCGCGCCGGGCCTGGCAGCACATCGAGGAGGTCGAGGCGGCGGGCGGCATGGCGAAGGCCATCGACGCGGGCATCCCCAAGCTGCGGGTGGAGGAGGCTGCGGCGCGCACCCAGGCCCGTATCGACTCCGGCCGCCAGCCGGTGATCGGCGTCAACAAGTACCGGGTGGAGTCCGACGAGCAGATCGAGGTGCTCAAGGTCGACAACTCCCAGGTGCGCGCCCAGCAGATCGAGAAGCTGCGCCGGCTGCGCGCCGAGCGTGACGAGGCGGCGTGCCAGGACACGCTGCGCGCGCTGACGGCGGCGGCGGAGGCGGGGCCCGCGCAGGGCGGCGGCCTGGAGGGCAATCTGCTGGCGCTGGCGGTGGACGCGGCCCGCGCCAGGGCGAGCGTCGGGGAGATCTCCGACGCCCTGGAGAAGGTCTACGGCAGGCACTCGGGCCAGATCCGTACGATCTCGGGCGTGTACCGGAACGAGGCAGGCATGTCACCCGCGGTGGACCGCACCCGTGCCCTGGTGGACGCGTTCGAGGAGGCCGAGGGCCGCAGGCCGCGCATCCTGGTCGCCAAGATGGGGCAGGACGGGCACGACCGCGGCCAGAAGGTGATCGCGACCGCCTTCGCCGACCTCGGATTCGACGTGGACGTCGGCCCGCTGTTCCAGACGCCGGCCGAGGTGGCCCGGCAGGCGGTCGAGGCGGACGTGCACATCGTGGGCGTCTCGTCGCTGGCCGCGGGGCATCTGACGCTGGTGCCCGCGCTCCGCGAGGAGCTGGCGGCCGAGGGCCGCGAGGACATCATGATCGTCGTCGGCGGTGTGATCCCGCCCCAGGACGTCCAGGCGCTGCACGACGCGGGCGCGGCGGCCGTCTTCCCGCCGGGGACGGTGATCCCGGACGCGGCGAGGGACCTGGTGCACACGCTCGCCGGATCCCTCGGCCACGAGTTGTAGGCCCATGCCGCCGAAGATCGACATCGACGCCTACGTCAAGGGCGTGCGGGACGGCTCGCGGGCGTACGTCGCCCGTGCCGTCACGCTCGTCGAGTCCACCCGCGCCGACCACAAGGTGCTCGCGCAGCAGTTGCTCACCGAACTGCTGCCGTACGCGGGGTCGGCCCGGCGGGTGGGCATCAGCGGTGTGCCCGGCGTCGGCAAATCCACGTTCATCGACGCGCTCGGGTCGATGCTCACGGGCCTGGGCCACCGGGTCGCGGTCCTCGCTGTGGACCCGTCCTCCACGCGGACCGGCGGCTCGATCCTGGGCGACAAGACCCGGATGGAGCGGCTCGCGACGGATCCGGCCGCTTTCGTGCGGCCCTCCCCCAGCGCGGGCACGCTCGGCGGTGTGGCGAAGGCGACCCGCGAGACGATCATCGTGATGGAGGCCGCCGGGTACGACGTCGTACTGGTCGAGACGGTCGGTGTCGGCCAGTCCGAGACCGCGGTGGCGGACATGGTCGACTCGTTCCTGCTGCTGAGCCTCGCCCGCACCGGGGACCAGCTCCAGGGCATCAAGAAGGGCGTGCTGGAGCTCGCCGACGTGATCGCCGTGAACAAGGCGGACGGCCCGCACGAGCGCGACGCCCGGTCCGCCGCCAGGGAACTGGCCGGCGCCTTGCGGCTGATGAACCCGGCCGACGCCGCGTGGACCCCTCCGGTGCTGTCGTGCAGCGCCCGCGAGGGCACGGGGCTCGACACGGTGTGGGAGCGGCTGGAGCAGCACCGGACGGTGCTGGAGTCGACGGGCAGGCTGGCGGCCAAACGGCGTGACCAGCAGATCGACTGGACCTGGGCCATGGTCCGCGACGCGCTGGTGGAACAGCTGCACCGGCACCCGGCCGTGCAGGAACTCGCGCCGGACGTCGAACGCCGGGTCCGGGAGGGCACGCTGACCGCGACATCGGCGGCGGAGCGGCTGCTCGAAGCGTTCGCGCGGCCGCGGTAGGGGCCCTGGAGCCACGGGAGCCGGGTACGGACCGCCGTCCGCACCCGGCCTCATCCCATCGGCCGCTCGACCGGACATCCGGGTTCCCCTCGGGGCCCGCTCCAAACCCGGGAAACGGCGGTGGTGTCGCCGCCCGGGCTCCGGGTACTCGCCCCGTCAGACAAGCCGACGGACCGAGCGAGGAGCGTTTCCCTCATGCGGATCGCATTTCTGACGGCACACGAGGGCGTGGAGCAGATCGAGCTCACCGACCCGTGGGAGGCCGCGAAGCACGCGGGCCACGAGCCGAGGCTGATCGCGACGCGCCCCGGCACGGTGCGGGCCTTCCACCACCTCGACAAGGCGGACACCTTCCCCGTGGACCAGACGGTGTCCGACGCGTCCGCGGACGACTACGACGCGCTGGTGCTGCCGGGCGGCCTGGCCAACCCCGACGCGCTGCGCATGGACGGCAAGGCGGTCGCCTTCGTCCGGTCCTTCTTCGACGCCGGCAAGCCGGTCGCCGCGATCTGCCACGCCCCGTGGACGCTGGTGGAGGCCGACGTCGTCCGCGGGCGCACGCTGACGTCCTGGCCCAGCCTGCGCACCGACATCCGCAACGCGGGCGGCCACTGGGTGGACGAACAGGTGCAGGTCTGCCAGGCGGCGCCGAGCACCCTGATCACGAGCCGCAAGCCGGGCGATCTCAAGGCGTTCTGCGCGGCGTTCACCGCCGAGTTCGCGCACAGCTCCGGCGTCGCCGCGGGCCGCTGACCTCGGCGGCCGGGCCGCTGATCGAGGCGGCACCGGGGCCCGGCCCCGGTGCCGCGAGGGCGTGCCCGGTCAGCCGTACCCGTCAGCTGTGCCCGCGCGAACGGGCGCCCTCGCGCGTGCGTCCCGAGGCGACCGGGCGCTCGGGGTGGCGGCGCAGGTACTCTGCCTCCAGCTCCTTCATGCGCGCGTCGTGCGCCGTGAACGCGGCCGCCGACCCGTACAGCAGCGTGTCGTGACGGCTGCGGTGGATGCTCTCCAACTCGCGCAGCAGGTCCTGCTCGTCCAGGCGTGCCGGGTCGATGCCCTGGCGCTCGGTCTCGTTCACGGCCAACCGTCCCTTCCGATCGTCGCTGTGCCCCGCGCCGCCTCGGCGCGGAACGGCGTGTCGCCGCCCACCGAGCGGGTACCCGCTCGTGACGCGATATCCGGCCTCCGAGGGAGGAAGACCATGGAGCCGGCGATTCCCACCCCTCTCCCCGAGCGTCCCCGACCGCGCGGGAGCGTGCAGGTCGACACGGCCTGGACGGACGAGTCCGCTCGCCCCCGGCGCGTCGCGCCATCGCGAGGGCCGTACGGGAAGGGCGGGCGGAGATGACCGCGCGGACCGCTTCCCCCACCAGGCAGCGCGAGGTCCTGCGGGCGCTGCTCGACGAGCACGGCAGCACCTACGCCGAGGAGGCGGGCATCCGGCTGCGCAACACCCCGCAGTCGCTGTACCGGCTGCTCGTGCTCACCTGTCTGCTCAGCGCCCGCATCCGCAGCTCGGCCGCGGTCGCCTCCGCGCGGGAGCTCAGCCGTGCGGGCATGCGCAGCGCACGCGCCATGGCCGACGCGTCCTGGCAGGACAGGGTCGACGCCCTCGGCAGGGGCGGCTACCGGCGTTACGACGAGAGCACGGCGACGCAGCTGGGCAAGGCGGCCGAGCTGGTGCTCGACAAGTACGGCGGAGACCTGCGCCGCATGCGCGACGAGGCCGGAGGGGACGCCGGGAAGCTGCGGAAGCTGCTGCGGGAGGTGCCAGGTCTCGGACCGGCCGGGGTGGAGATCTTCCTGCGAGAGGTGCAGGGCGTGTGGCCGGAGGCGGGTCCGCTGCTGGACGACAAGGCCCTGGACGGTGCCCGCCGGCTGGGCCTGCCCGCCGACGCGCGAACCCTTCTCACGTCCGCCCGCGGCCTGAAGTCCGCGCGGAACACCGACCCGGCGCATCTCGCGGCGGCGCTCGTCCGGGCGGCGGTGGACACCGGAGTCGCCGATGCGGTGGCGGCGGAGAGCGGCGGGGCTGCCGCGAAGAACTGAACGGCGCGCGGTCTCCGACGACGTCACCCGCGCGGTCACCGACGACGTCACCGAGGACTCCCGCACATGATTCGGCCGACCGGGTGACGAGGGTGCGCCCGGCCGGCCGGACCGCTGGAAGGGACGGGCCCGAAAGGCCGTCACTTGCCGAGGGAACGCTTCAGTTCGGCCTTGTTCATGGAGGAGCGGCCGTGCACGTTGCGGCGCTGCGCCTCCGCGTACAGCTGGTCGTACGTGGGGCCCTCGGAGCCCTTTCCCGAACGCTTCCCGCCGCGGCTCGATGAGGACATGTCCTGCTTGGACGTCTTGCTCGCCGTACGGGACTCGCCCGAGCGGGCCCGTTCCTTGTTGACCGTCCGCGCCGCGATCTCCTTGGCGCGCTTGCCGCTCTCGCCGCGCTGCTCGGCGCTCTCCTTGATGTGCTCGTACTGCCGTTCCCTCTTGGGACTGGAACCGCGGGGCATGTCTACTCCTTCGACCGGGACGGAACCGACCCGTCCACCGTGCGCCGCACCGGACGGTGCCGCAATCGCCGCCGCCGAGCGCTGCGGCGATCGGGTACTGCGGGTACCCGCGCCGGCCGGCGGCAATCCGGCGCCGCAGATTCTCGCAACGGCCTGTCCGGCGGATCGGAGCGATGCCGGAAAGCGCCGGCGCACGCATGTGCCGCCGTACCCCGCCGCGCGTAAACTCCACAGCGGGGCGGCGATCGTTCCCGGTCGCCCGCGCTTCCCGAGAGGGAGTGGTCGAGCACATGCCTGCGCACAGGCCCTTCGACGGCGGCGGCGGGCAGAACCACACGCCGGCGGTTCTCCAGCGGCTCACCGAGGAGAACGCCGCGCTGCGGGACGACCTCACCCGACGGCATCTGACCGACGTGGCCACCGGCATCCTCGTCGCACAGCTGGGGACCTCGCCGTCCGAGGCCGCCGAGCATCTGGTGCGGCTGGCGCGGGCCGCCACGACGAGCCCGGAGGACATCGCCGCCGACATCGTCAACGGCGTGGCCGGGTCCCTCGCCGTCTCCGCGCCCCCTGCCCCGGACCGCGAGCAGGGAAGCACCCTGTGGACCGACGCCCGCCGGCTGCGTCAGGTCACGGCCGCGGCGGAGGCCGAGGAGTCCGTCTCCAGGGGTGCCGCCACGCTGCTGGAGGGCGGCCTGCGTCCGCTCGGCGTGGACGCTCTGTGGCTGTGGCGGCTGACGGAGTCCGGCTGCCTGGAGCTCATGGGTCATGCGGGGGCCGGTGCCCTGGAGGCGGCTCAGTGGCGGTGGATCCCGCCGGCCGCGCCGTTGCCCCTGCGCCGGGCGCTCACCGACGGCGAGCCGGTCTGGCTGCCGTCCGGCCCCGCCGACGGGGACGTGCTGCCGGGCCCCTCCGCGCGGGCCGCGCGGGCGGTCCTCCCGCTGCGCGTGCGCGGCTCCGCGGTGGGTCTTGCCCTGGCCGTCTGGCCGGACAGCACCGAGCTGGACGAGCGGGTGCGCGTCGCGCTGCCGGCTCTCGTCGAGGTCGCGGGCCGGCTGCTGGGCGCGGCGGCCGAGCCGCTCGCCGAACTGCCCGCGCTGGACGACCTCCTGGACTGTCTGGTCGGTCCCGCGATGACGCTGCACCGGGACCCGGGCGACTCTGCCCTGACGGTCGAGCACGTGAACGCGCAGGCGGCCGAGGCGCTCGGCGGGGCCCACCGGGTGGCGGGCCGTCCGATCGAGGTGGCGTTCCCCCTGGTGCACAGGGACCTGTCGGCGATGGCCCGGCGCGCACAGTACGCGGGCTTCCTCCAGCGGGCGGCACGGCTGCCCGCCGAGCACCACGGCGACCGGTCCCCGGCTCCGCTCCTGGACGTGCGGGTCCTCCCGGCGGGCAGGGACCGTGCCGTCGTCCTGTGGCACACGGCGAGCGACCGCCGCACGGCGGTCGGCCGCGCGGTGGGGCGTCTGCAGGGCCTCGCCCTGTTCGAGGACGACCTGATGGCGGGCCGGACGACGTGGACCGAGCAGACGTACGCGATCTTCGGCATGCCGCGTGACGCGGTCCCGGTCCCCCTTTCCGAACTGCGTCCGCGCGTGCACCCCGAGGACACGGACGATCTCGCGGAGCTGCTCGCCGATCTGGTGGATCGCCGCAAGGGCGCGTCGGCCGTGGTCCGGGTGCTGCGGCAGGACGGCGGTCCCCGTCACGTGCGGATCGCCGCCGAGCCGCTGCTGCGCGAGTCCACGCTCACCGGGATCACCGGCGTCTACCAGGACATCTCCGCCGAGTACCACACGGAGGTCGCGCTCACCGCGACGTTCGACCAGCTCAACGCGGTGCGCGCGCAGGCCGTTCTGCGGCACCGGCTGGTGCTCCAGTTGCAGCAGGCCATCGTGCCGGAGATCCCGCCGCCGGCCCTGCTGCCGGGGCTGAGCGCGGCGGCCCGCTACCGGCCGGCGGCGGCCGAGTACCGGGTGGGCGGTGACTGGTACGACATCCTGCCGCTGCCGGACGGGCAGGTGCTGGTGGCGGTGGGGGACGTCGCGGGACACGGGATCGACTCGGCCACGGGCATGGTCGCCCTGCGCAACGCCCTGCGGGGACTGGCGTTCACGGGTCATCCGCCCGGACGGCTCATGGACTGGCTCAACGAGGTGACGCTGCACGCCCCGGGACATCCCACCGCCACGGCCGTGTGTGCGCTGTACGACCCGACGGACCGCGTCCTGCGCTGGTCGAGCGCGGGCCATCTGCCCCTGCTGCTGGTACGGGAGGGCACGGCCCGGCTGCTGGAACCGCCGCACGACATCCTGCTGGGCGCGCTGCCGACGACCTCGTACGGCGAGAGGACGACCCGTCTGGTCCCCGGCGACACGCTGTTGCTGTTCACGGACGGCCTCATCGAGCGGCGCCACGACGGCCTGGACAAGGGCCTGGACGCCCTGCGCCTGACCGCGGAGGAACTCGGCCCGTGCTCCGTCGAGGAACAGGTGGACCGACTGCTGCGCGAGGCCACCGGCGACACGGACGACGACACCAGCCTGATCGCCATCCGCGCCTCCTGACGCTACCGGGCGGCCGGCCCCTCCTGACGCTACCGGGCGGCCGCGCCTCCTGACGCCGGGCGGACGCGGGGCGACCTGGCCACCGCCTGCGGCTCCACCCCGCGGTTCCCCGTGTGCGCCCCGCACACGCCGCCGCTCCCCTGCCTACGCTCCGTACACGCCGCGGGTCCGCCGCATCGCCGCGCGGTCAGGGGCTGTGCGTCTCTCCCAGCAGGCCCCGGATCTTCGCCAGCAGCCGCAGGGCGTCCACGGGCTTGGCCACGTAGTCGTCGGCGCCCGCGGCGAGGGCGTCGGCCCGGTCGCCCGGCATGGCCTTGGCGGTGACGACGACGACCGGCACGTGCCGGAGGTCCCGCATGGCGGCCATGGTCGCGTATCCGTCCATGTCGGCCATCATCACGTCCATCACGACGAGCCCGATCTCGTCGTGCGTCCGCAGCAGTTCGATGCCGTCCCTGCCGTTGTCGGCGGTCAGCACGCTGATGCCCTCGCTCTCGAGGATCTCGGTGAGCGCGAACACGTTGCGTCTGTCGTCGTCCACGACGAGGACGGTGTGGCCGCCGGCGGGTGTGCCCCCGGCGGACACGTCCCTCTCCTCCGGGGCGGTGCCCGTCATCGACACGTCGGACGAGCCGCCTCGCCCGTGGACGGGCAGGAAGAGGGTGAAGCAACTGCCGCGTCCGGGACTGCTGTCGACCTCGATCACCCCGCCCAGCAGACTGGCGACCTCCCGGCTGATGGACAGGCCGAGGCCGGTGCCGCCGTAGTGGCGTGAGGTGGTGCCGTCCCCCTGCTGGAAGGCGCCGAACATGCTCTCCAGACGGTCGGCGGGGATGCCGATGCCGGTGTCGCGGACGTGGAAGGCGACAACGGCTCCGGTGCCGCGCAACGGGGCGGGCACCTCGTCGTCCGGGACACTCGCGACGCGCAGTTCGACCCGGCCCCGCTCGGTGAACTTCAGGGCGTTGGACAGCAGGTTGCGCAGTATCTGGCGCAGCCGCGACTCGTCGGTGGTCAGGCGGTCGGGGGTGCCGGGCTCCGCGATCACCTCGAAGGCGAGCTCGTGCTCGCCCGCGACGGGCCGGAACGTGGCCTCGACGTACTCCAGGAGGTCGGAGACGGCGAAGGGGGCCGGGTGGACGGGCATCTTGCCGGCCTCGACCTTCGACAGGTCCAGGATGTCGTTGATGAGCTGGAGCAGGTCGGAGCCGGCCGAGTGGATGACCTGCGCGTAGTCGACCTGCTTCTCGGTCAGGTTGCCTTCGACGTTCTGCGCGAGGAGCTGGGCCAGGATGAGCAGGCTGTTGAGCGGAGTGCGCAGTTCATGGCTCATGTTGGCCAGGAACTCGGACTTGTACATCGACGTACGGGACAACTGCTGGGCGCGCGCCTCCAGTTCCTGGCGGGCCTGCTCGATCTCCAGGTTCTTGCGCTCGATGTCGCGGTTGCGGTCGGCCAGCAGAGCCGCCTTCTCCTTGAGCTCGGCGTTGGAACGCTGGAGTTCCTCCTGACGAGCGGTCAGCTCCTTTGACCGCGCGCTGAGTTCGGCGGTGAGACGCTGCGACTGCTCCAGCAGTTCGTCGGTTCGGCTGTTGGCGAGGAGGGTGCTGACGTTGACGCCGACGATCTCGATGAACTGGTCGAGGAAGTCGCGGTGGACGACGGTCAGCGGGCGGACGGCGGCGAGTTCGACGACGGCGAGCACCTGCTCCTCGAGGACGACGGGCAGCACGAGCAGATGGCTCGGGTCGGCGCTGCCGGTGCCGGTCGTGACGGTGGCGTAGCCGGGCGGCAGGTCGTGCACCTCGACGGGGCGGCGGCTGTGCGCGGCCTGGCCGACGAGGGACTGGCCGAAGCGGAAGCGGCGAGGCTGTCCCCCGGGACCCTCGGGCGAGCCGTACGAGGCGATCATGACGAGCTCGGGCCCGTCGGCCCCCTCCTCGGCCAGGAAGAATCCGCCGTACTGGGCGCGTACCAGCGGCGGGACCTCCTCCATGATGCGTTCGGCGACGACGTCGAGGTTGCGGGTGCCCTGCATCAGTCCGGACATCCTGGCGAGGTTGCTCTTGAGCCAGTCCTGCTCCTCGTTGGCGCGGATGGTGGCGCGCAGGGACTCGACCATCGCGTTGATGTTGTCCTTGAGGTCACCGACCTCGCCGGGGGCCTCGACGGTGATGGAGCGGGTGAGGTCGCCCTCGGCGACGGCGCTGGTGACCTCGGCGATGGCCCGCACCTGACGGGTCAGGTTGCCGGCGAGTTCGTTGACGTTGTGGGTGAGCCGTTTCCAGGTGCCCGATACGCCCTCCACCTCCGCCTGCCCGCCGAGCCGGCCTTCGCTGCCGACCTCGCGGGCCACCCGGGTGACCTCCGCCGCGAACGACGACAGCTGGTCGACCATCGTGTTGATGGTGGTCTTCAGCTCCAGGATCTCGCCGCGCGCGTCGACGTCGATCTTGCGGGTGAGATCACCGCGCGCGACGGCCGTGGTGACCTGGGCGATGTTGCGCACCTGGTTGGTGAGGTTGTCCGCCATGGAGTTGACGTTGTCGGTGAGGTCCTTCCACGTGCCGGAGACGCCGCGGACGGTGGCCTGTCCGCCGAGGTTTCCGTCGGTGCCGACCTCGCGGGCCACCCGGGAGACCTCCTCGGCGAACGACGACAGCTGGTCGACCATCGTGTTGATGGTGGTCTTCAGCTCCAGGATCTCGCCGCGCGCGTCGACGTCGATCTTGCGCGTGAGATCACCGCGCGCGACGGCCGTGGCGACCTGGGCGATGGAGCGCACCTGGGAGGTGAGGTTGTCGGCCATGGTGTTCACGCCGGATGTGAGCTCGCTCCACACTCCGCTGCCCCGCGGTTCCCGCGCCTGGCCGCCGAGCAGCCCCTGGCCGCCGACCTCGCGGGCGACGCGGGTGACCTCGGAGGTGACCAGGGACAACTGGTCGACCATCTCGTTGTAGATCCCCGCGATCTCACCGAGCAGGTCCGAGGAGTCGCTCGCCAGCCGGACGGACAGGTCTCCGTCGCGTACGGCGACGAGGCCGGCGAGCAGTTTCCTCAGCTCCTCCTCGCTCAGCTCGGCGGGCGGCCGGCCCGGTTCCGGGCCCGGCGCGGGGGCGGACACATCCATCGCAGACCTCGTGCTGTGGGAGAGGCGCGGCGCCGCACGACTCGGGCGCGGGCGGCGTCGTCTACGGCTTCCTCCACTGTGGCACGCGGGCATGCGCGGGACACCCCAGCGGACCGCTCGGATTCGGGGATCGCCGGGTGTGGCTCACCTGGGGACCGGGTGCGGCTCACCTGGGGATGTCGACGGCGAACCACACCGTCTTGCCGGTGCCGTGCCGGGCCCAGCCCCATTCGGCGGAGAGCCGCTCCAGCAGGTAGAGACCGTGTCCGGAGGAGCGGGCGGCACGGTGCGGGCCGTGGGGGCGGGGGCGGACCGCGCTGGTGTCACTGACCTGGACCCAGATGCGGCCGGGTCCCCGGTCGAGCTCCAGCTCGTAGGGGAAGCCACCGTGCCGGTACGCGTTGGTCACGATCTCGGACACGAGCAGCAGCACGTCGCCCATGGCCACGGCCACGGCGGGTCCGGTCTGCGGGAACCAGTCGTGCAGGGCCTCACGCGTCAGGTCGCGGCAGCGCGCCACGACCCCCGGTCCGCCGTCGAGAGCGAACCGGCGGCCGGTCGAGACCGGGCTCAGTTCCGGTGGGCTTCCCATAACGTGCCAGTGCCCATCAAATCTGCATCAAAGCATGTAAAAGTGGGAATGCCCTCTCACAACAGGGATTCGCCCGACGGTCCCGCTGCAGCCGACAGCGCCGGCCTCTGCCCCGTCGAAGGAAACCCGATGTCCAGCACCACAGACACCCAGCCGTCTCCCGCGACCGTGGCGCCGTGTCCCGGCGGCACCGGCCGCGCCGGGGTGGCCGGACTGCCGCAGATCCGCGATCCCCGGACCGTCAGCCCGGCGGACGCCCGTCCGCTCTCGGCCGCGCTTCTGCGGCGTCTGGCCGAGCTCGACGAGGGCACCGCGGAGTACGCGTACGTCCGCAACACGCTGGTCGAGCTCAACCTGAGCCTGGTGAAGTTCGCGGCGGCCCGTTTCGGCAACCGTGCCGAGCCGATGGAGGACATCATCCAGGTCGGCACGATCGGCCTCATCAAGGCGATCAACCGCTTCGACGTGCGGCGCGAGGTGGAGTTCGCCTCCTTCGCGCTGCCGACCGTGGTCGGGGAGATCAAGCGGTACTTCCGCGATTCCAGCTGGTCGGTCCGTGTCCCGAGGCGGCTCCAGGAACTGCGCATCGACCTGGCGAAGGCGCTCGACGTGCTGGAGCAGCAGCTGGGCCGCAGGCCCACCACGGCCGAGCTGGCCGAGCACCTGCACGTGAGCGAGGAGGAAGTGCTGGAGGGTGAGCGCGCCGCCAACGGCTACACCGCCCAGTCCCTGGACACGGCGGTCAACGACGACGACGCCTCCACCGGTGTCTCGCGCCGACTGGGCGTGGAGGACCCCGCGTTCGACATCGTGGACAGTCTGGAAGCGCTCAAGCCGCTCATCGCGACCCTCGACGAGCGCGACCGGCTGATCCTGTCGCTGCGCTTCCGCGAGGAGCTCACCCAGGCGGAGATAGGCGAGCGGCTGGGCATCTCGCAGATGCACGTCTCCCGGCTGCTCGCGCGGATCCTCGGCACGCTGCGCGAAGGCATCATGGCCTGACCTCCGAAGATCGCCGATCCCCGGAGGTGGGGGGGGGGGCCGGGCGGGCGCGGCAAG
>NZ_JBFAOY010000015.1:0-179504 GCF_040675505.1 Streptomyces sp. NPDC049597 | reverse complement strand
AGGTCCTGGTCCAGGGTGATGCGGCCGAAGTCCATGGCGACGGTGGTTGTCGTCTTGTCGCCGGTGTGCGTGAGGTCGTCGATGCCCGCCGACGCCGATGTCATGACGGCCTCGGTACGCAGCGGGTTGATCTCCGAGACGGCGCCGACGAACGTGGTCTTGCCCACGCCGAATCCGCCCGCCACCACGATCTTCGCGGAGGTCGTCGACCGGGCCGAACCGCCGCTAGAGCTTGCGAAGTCCACTGAGCACCCTTTCGAGCAGTGTCACATCCGGCGTACCGCCGGCCTCTCCGTTGCCCGGCTGGTGAATCGCCACCATCCCGGCCTCGGCCAGGTCGGCGACGAGGATCCGGGCGACGCCGAGCGGCATCGACAGCAGCGCCGAGATCTCGGCGACCGACTTGACCTCCCGGCACAGGTGGCAGATCCGCTGGTGCTCCGGGAGCAGCCCGGCCAGCAGTGACGGGTCTGCGGTGGTGCTGACCAGCGCCTCTATCGCGAGCTGATAGCGCGGCCGGGTCCGGCCGCCGGTCATCGCGTACGGACGCACCAGCGGCTGGTCGCCCTCGTCCCCGTACGCGTCGAGTGACGTGCCGTACGGATCGTGAGAGGCGGGTGGCGGGGTCATGAATCCTCCGGGCGTGACAGCAAGTGGTCGGCTGTGCCGTCTGATGGGGCCGGTGGGGGGCCTTGGGGCGGCCGTTCGGGTTGTCGGTGCGGTGGCTGGCGGCGGCCGGCCGGCGAGTGGGGTCGCCGGGGCCGCCGGAACGTCAGTGCAGGAGACTTCCCTGGAGTTCGGCGCGCAGATCAGGGGTCAGGACGCTGCCCGCGCGGTCGACCAGGAGGGCCATCTCGTAGCCCACCAGGCCGATGTCGCACTCGGGGTGCGCGAGCACGGCCAGCGACGATCCGTCGGAGACGGACATCAGGAACAGGAAGCCGCGTTCCATCTCGACGACGGTCTGGCTGACCGGACCGCCCTCGAAGATCCGGGAGGCTCCCGCGGTCAGCGAGGTGAGCCCGGACGCCACGGCCGCGAGCTGGTCGGCGCGGTCGCGCGGAAAACCTTCGGACATCGCCAGCAGAAGACCGTCGGCGGAGACCACCACCGTGTGCGACACCCCGGGGGTGTTGTCCACGAAGTTGGTGATCAACCAGTTCAGATTCTGCGCCGCCTGGCTCATCGGGCTCAACTATCGCTCCTGCTGGTGAGTGGGGCCGAGGTTGAAGCTGCCGGTCGTCGAGTTGTTCTGCTGCCGGCCCTGCTGAATACCCCGGCGCAGATTGGTCAGCCGCCCGCGCACGTCGTCGGGCGCGCGCGAGACCTGCGGACCGGAGGTGTGGTTCTGCTCCTGCGCGGTTCCCGGGACGAGGTTCGCTCGCGGGACGCGACGGGGCAGGCCCGAGGTGGTGATGCCGCCGGCCGCGGGCTTGCGCACCCGCTCGGCCTGACGCACCAGCTCGTCGTTGGGCGAAGTGCGCCAGGCGGCGTTGTTCGCCGAGGGCGCGCCCGCCGGGTTCACCGGGTTCGGCGCCGGGGAGCGCAGCGGCACCCGCGGAGCCGGCTGCTGCGGCTGCTCGGCCTGCTGACCGCCCTGCGCCCCGTGGAACCAGTTCGTCTCCAGCGTGTCGTACAGCGGCGTACGGCCGTCCCCCGCGCCGGACGCCGGAGGCAGGGCCTCGGGCTGGTGCGGAGCGGGCAGCGAGGCCGCCGGCCGTGCCGGGGCGAAGCCCTCGTCCCGGCGGCGCGGGGCCGGCTGCTGCGGCGCCTGGAAGTCCGGGCGCGCGAACTGCGCCGTCTGCGCCGGGTCCTGCGGCTGCGAGCCCGTCTGGCCGCCGTACACGTCGGGGCGCACGAACTGGCCCGTGGGAGCGGGAGCCGCGGGCGCGTTGAAGTCCGGCCGGGCGAACTCGGCCGTGGCACCGAGGCCGCGCGAGGTGTCGTGGTCCTCGTGGCCGCGCGGCACGTCGGCCGCCGGGCGCTGCTGCGGAAGGGGGGCCTGGTCGCTGCCCCAGCTCGTGGTCTGCGGACGCTGCGGACGCGGCTCCTCGCGCCGTGCGGGGGAGCCGCCCGGCAGCTCGGCGCGCGGTCCGCCGGTCTGCGGCAGCGGCCGACCGCGGTCGCCCGCCCCCGGCGCACCCTGACGGAAGCCGCCCTGGGGGGCCTCGTTGCGGGCGGGAGCCGGAGCACCCTGGCCGCCACGGGCCGCGCCGAAGGCGCCGCCCTGACGCTGGGGCTCGGGCGGGGTCCCGTTCTGACCGCCCTGGGCAGGGCGGGGAGCACCGTCACGTCCCGGCAGTGCGGCACGCTGAGCCGAGGGGGCGCCGACCTGACCGCGCGGCGCACCGGCACCGAGACGGCCGCCCGCAGGCGCACCGCCCGCACCGGGACCGCCCGCGGCAGGACCGCCGCCGAGGCCCGGACGGCTGCCGCCGGCCGGGGCGCCGGGGCCCTGCGCCGCCGCGCCGGGGCCGCCCGCACCGGGCTTGCCCGGGAGCTTCCTGCCGCCGTGGGCCACGTCGACGGGCAGCATGACGAGCGCGGTGGTGCCGCCGGAGTCCGACGGGCGCAGCTGGATACGGATGCCGTGCCGCAGGGACAGGCGGCCGACCACGAACAGACCCATGCGGCGGGAGACCGAGACGTCCACGGTGGGCGGCGATGCCAGCCGCTCGTTGATCGCGGCGAGGTCCTCGGGGGAGAGGCCGATGCCGGTGTCGTGGATCTCGACCAGGACCCGTCCGTCGGGCAGCGCGTGACCGGTGACCCGGACCTTGGTCTGCGGGGAGGAGAACGACGTCGCGTTCTCCAGCAGCTCGGCGAGCAGGTGCACGAGGTCGTTGACGACGCGGCCGGCGACCTCGGTCGCGGGCACCGCCGCCAGCTCGATGCGCTCGTACTGCTCCACCTCGGACGCGGCGGCACGCAGGACGTCGACCAGCGGGACCGGCCGCGTCCACCGGCGGCCCGGCTCCTCGCCCGCGAGGACGAGGAGGTTCTCGCCGTTCCGGCGCATACGGGTCGCGAGGTGGTCCAGCTTGAACAGTGAGGACAGCTGGTCCGGATCGGCCTCGCGGGACTCCAGCTCGGAGATGAGCGAGAGCTGGCGCTGGATGAGGCCCTGGGAGCGGCGCGAGAGGTTGGTGAACATCGCGTTGACGTTGCCCCGCAGCAGGGCCTGCTCGGCGGCGAGGCGGACCGCCTCGCGGTGCACGTCGTCGAAGGCCGCGGCCACCTGGCCGATCTCGTCCCGGGAGTGGACACCGACGGACTCGACGGAGGTGTCGACGTCCTGCGGGTCGGCCTCCGACAGCTGCTTGACGAGCTCGGGCAGCCGGTCCTGGGCGACCCTGGTGGCGGTGTCCTGCAGGCGGCGCAGCGAGCGGATCATGGATCGCGCCACCACGAACGCGCCGACGAGCGAGACGCCGAGGACGACGAGGATCAGCGCACCGTTGATGATGGCGTCGCGCTGCGACTCCTCGCGCAGCTCACGGGCCTTGGTCTCCATCTGGCCGAGGAGAGTGGCCTCGATCTGCTTCATCGCGTTGATGCGGACCGAGTAGTCGTCGGTCCAGTCCAGGTGCGACCGCTTGGGCAGGCGGCTGATCTGGCCCTCGGTGTCCAGGACACGCTTGGCGTACAGCTCGGAGGCCGCGATGGTCGGGTTGCCGTTGTCCAGCGTGGCGGTGAGCTCCTCGGCGTCGCCGCCGGTGGACTCGTAGATCGCCTTGAACGCCTTGAGCTCGGTCTCGCCGTTCTCCACGGCGGCCTTGCCGTACAGGCGGTCGTTCTCCGACAGACCGGGGGCCTTGGCGTCGTCACCGCCGGGCAGGGCGGCGGCGATGATCGCGCGCTGGATGGACGCGTACTCCTTGGCGGACGAGAACGCCGCCAGCGCACGCGTGCGCTTGATCATCTCCGGGTTGCTGGTCGCCTGCGCCATGTCCTGGGACAGGCTCAGCAGCGACTCGATGAGCCGGCTGTACGCCTCCACCGTCTGGGAGTTCGGGACGTCGCCCTCGTACGCCGTGGCCCGGATCTTGTTGAGGCCGTTGACCTGGACGGCGATCTGGTTCGCGTTGGCGCGGATGCTCTCCAGCGCCTCGTCGTCGTCCGTGTTGGGGATGTTGCGGGTGGCGTCGAGGAACGCCTTCTTGACCAGGTCGGTCTGGTTGCGCGGGCCGGAGACCTTGAAGTCCGTGATGGGGGAGCCGTTGGCGAGCGGGCCGGCGGACAGGTCGCGCTCGGACTGCAGCGCCTGCGCCAGGTCGGTCGCCGCCCGGGTCATCTCCGTGAGCAGCTGCATGTGGTCCAGCTGCTTCATGTCGTCCATGGACTCCTGGATACGGAGTCCGCCCAGCGTGGTCGCGGCGACGACCGGCAGGGTGAGCAGGGAGACCAGACGCGTGCTGATGCGCCAGTTCCGCAGGGCTATTCGCGAGCCGGTGTCGCTGGGGTCCTTCGCCGGCGACGGGCCCTTGGCGCCGTCAGCGGAGGATGCCGACGCGCCGGGGCGCGCACCGCGCTCGCCGCTGTCGCCGGGCGCGGCCGGTCCCTGGTTGTGGGCGTGCTGGGGCGAGGAGCCGCGGTCGGTCCCGCCGCGCGACTCCTGTTCCGCCGCAGCTTCCCCGCGGCCCTGGCGGGCCTGCGGGGACCCCAGGCCATCCCTCTTGAAACGTCCCTGCACTAGCGTCGCAACCTCTGGACCAGGCGTCCCTCCGCTTGCACGGCGGGACGGTGTCGGCGTCTCGGGGCATCGATCGCTGCCCCATGGTGGTCGTGATAGACCGGCGCTGCTCCCCCTTCCCCGCCGCCACTCGGCGCTGCGTTGCGCCCCTTGCGCGCCGGCCTGAAACCGCGGCGGTGCGTGGAATTCCAGCACAGTGCCGGATCTCCAACAAGGGCCGCGTACCGGCCTGTGACGCGAGTGACACGGTGTAAGCGTTTTGTCACGAGCCGTAGAAAGTGTTCATGGAGGAAACGGACTTTAAGGCATGAGTCACTTAGGGGTGGGGGGTGTCCCAGTCGCCATGATCAGGAGCGGAATGGCGCATTCAGTGGCGGAATGTCCGATCCCGTAAGGAAGATCCACAGCCGGGATTGTCCGAAATGACACTGTCTTCGTGAGCAAACTCACACAAAGATCGGCGTCTCTCCCTGGCTTTCCGTGGGAATTGAATGTTTAGCCTGACGCTTTACAAGGACAGGCGCGGCGTCAACCGCGCTTCCCGAAGCATCCCTACTCCGACAAGGTCGTAAACCGCCGATGAAGACGACGATGATGTTCCGCAACATAGCCAACCCCCGTCGCACGACGCTCGCGCACCTCAAGGACGCGGACGAGCTGCAGGCGCCGGAGCAGCCGGAGCACACGGTCGATCTTCCCACGCAGACGGCCAACCCCCGCCGCACCGTCCTCATGGACGCGCCCGCCCAGTAGTACGGCCCCGGAGCCTCTCGCGCTCACTCGTGCGCCCTTTCGGCCCGCCGGCCTCGCCGGGGGACTCTCACACCACGTGGGGTGGAAGCCGCCCGCCCGGCGGACGCCCGGGCATCCACGCCCTTGTCGGCACGTCGGGCAGGCCCTGCCGCGTTAGCCTGGAGCGTCAGTCTCCGGTCAGCGAGCGTCAGCGAGCAGGGCCGGTCAGCGAGTGAGTAGTGAGGGGCGACAGCAACCCGTGCGCATCGCCAGGTTCTCCATCGACGGCAATGTCGCCTTCGGCGCGGTCGAGGAAGGCCCCGACGGCCTCCTCCTCGACATCATCAAGGGCATCCCGTACGCGGACTTCGAGCTCTCCGGGACCAAGGTCCCGCTGAGCAAGGTCAGGCTGCTGCCCCCCGTGCTCCCCAACAAGGTCGTGGCCATCGGCCGCAACTACGCGGAGCACGCGGCGGAGCTCGGCAACGAGGTCCCGGAGGTCCCCGTCGCCTTCTTCAAGCCCACCACCTCCGTGATCGGCTCCGGCGACGCCATCGAGTACCCCTCGTTCTCGAACGAGCTCCACCACGAGGCCGAGCTCGCCGTCGTCATCGGCCGCATGTGCCGCGAGGTCCCGCGCGAACGCGTCAAGGACGTGATCCTCGGCTACACCTGCGCCAACGACGTCACCGCGCGCGACGCCCAGAAGCGCGAGAAGCAGTGGGCCAGGGCCAAGGGCTTCGACACCTCCTGCCCGCTCGGCCCCTGGGTGGAGACCGACCTCGACCCCGCCGACCTGACGATCCAGTGCACGGTCAACGGCGAACAGCGCCAACTGGGGCGTACGAGCGAGATGATCCGGTCCGTCGAGGACCTGATCGTGCACATCACCGAGGCCATGACGCTGCTCCCGGGCGACGTCGTCCTCACGGGCACCCCCGCGGGGGTCGGCCCCCTGAACGTCGGCGACGAGGTCGCCGTCACCATCGAAGGCATCGGCACTCTCACCAACAAGGTGATCAAGCGTGGCTAACGGATCCGTCCGCGTACGTTTTTGTCCGTCCCCGACCGGCAACCCCCATGTGGGCCTGGTCCGCACCGCCCTGTTCAACTGGGCCTACGCCCGGCACAACGGCGGCACCATGGTCTTCCGCATCGAGGACACCGACGCGGCCCGCGACTCCGAGGAGTCGTACAACCAGCTGCTCGACTCGCTGCGCTGGCTCGGGCTCGACTGGGACGAGGGCCCCGAAGTGGGCGGCCCCCACGGCCCCTACCGCCAGTCGCAGCGGATGGACATCTACAAGGACATCGCCGAGAAGCTCATCGCCGGCGGTTACGCGTACCACTGCTACTGCACCGCGCTGGAGCTGGAGGCGCGCCGCGACGCCGCCCGCGCCGCCGGCCGCCCGTCCGGCTACGACGGCAAGTGCCGCGTCCTGACCGCGGAGGAGAGGGCCGCGTACGACGCCGAGGGCCGCGAGTCCATCGTGCGCTTCAAGATGCCCGACGAGCCGATCACCTTCACCGACCTGGTGCGCGGCGAGCTGACGTTCACGCCGGACAACGTCCCGGACTACGGCATCGTCCGCGCGAACGGCGCCCCGCTCTACACGCTCGTCAACCCGGTCGACGACGCGCTGATGGAGATCACCCACGTGCTGCGCGGCGAGGACCTGCTGTCCTCCACCCCGCGCCAGATCGCGCTGTACAAGGCCCTGATCGAGCTCGGCGTCGCCAAGGAGATCCCCTCCTTCGGCCACCTGCCGTACGTCATGGGCGAGGGCAACAAGAAGCTGTCCAAGCG
Organism: Streptomyces sp. NPDC049597; assembly: GCF_040675505.1. Lineage (NCBI taxonomy): Bacteria > Bacillati > Actinomycetota > Actinomycetes > Kitasatosporales > Streptomycetaceae > Streptomyces > Streptomyces sp. NPDC049597. Next base: position 172,272 of record NZ_JBFAOY010000015.1, on the reverse strand, counting down.
CGACCCGCAGGCGTCCCTCAACCTCTACCGGGAGCGCGGCTTCCTCCCCGAGGGCCTGCTCAACTACCTTTCGCTGCTCGGCTGGTCCTTCTCCGCCGACCAGGACATCTTCACCATCCCGGAGATGGTCGCGAAGTTCGACCTCGCGGACGTCAACGCCAACCCGGCGCGCTTCGACCTCAAGAAGGCCGAGGCCATCAACGCCGACCACATCCGCATGCTCGACGTGAAGACGTTCACCGAGGCGTGCGAGCCCTGGCTCCGGGCCCCGCACGCCAACTGGGCCCCGGAGAGCTTCGACCGTGCGAAGTGGGAGGCCATCGCGCCGCACGCGCAGACCCGCCTGACGGTCCTCTCCGACATCACCGCCAACGTCGACTTCCTCTTCCTCGACGAGCCGGTCCAGGACGAGGCGTCCTGGACCAAGGCGATGAAGGGCGACCCGGCCGCGCTGCTGACCACCGCCCGCGAGAAGCTGGAGGCGGCCGACTGGTCCAGCGCGGACTCCCTCAAGGAGGCCGTCCTGGCCGCCGGAGAGGCCCACGGCCTCAAGCTCGGCAAGGCCCAGGCCCCGGTCCGCGTCGCGGTCACCGGCCGCACGGTGGGCCTGCCGCTGTTCGAGTCCCTGGAGATCCTGGGCAAGGACCGGACCCTGGCCCGTATCGACGCGGCGCTGGCGAAGCTCGCGTAACCGACGTGCCCGAAGGGGCGGTGGCCGAAGAGGCCGCCGCCCCTTCGGCGTTGTCGCAGCGCGGGACTAGTGTTCGGGGCGATCACGATCGTCTCGGCTCCCTGGGGGACCAGCATGCCCATGCCCGCGCCCGACTTCTCCTGGCACTTCACGCCCGGCAACCGCTTCCAGGACATGGGATCGCTCGTCGGCACGATGTCCGTGGTCAAGGGCGGCGAACTGTGGCTGCCCACCGGCAGGGTCGTGGCCTGCGACCCGTTCGTCTCGCTGGGCACGGGCGAGTCCGAGCCGTTCACCGCCGAGGTGGCCCCGGGCCGCTACCCGGTGGAGTGCGCCGTCGCCACGCTCGCCGAGCCCGACGAGCCGCCCGCGGACGAGCCCCACCTGCGCATCGCCGCCGCCCGCCTGCTGATCCGGGACACCGAGCCCGCCACCTGGGAGATCGCCCACCAGGCAGGCCAGGACCCGGCGGAGCTGGCCGACGACGAGTTCTTCGCCTACGGCGTCGACGCGGGCACGGGCTGCTTCTACGACGCCGCCTGCGACGAGTCCTTCCCCGACTGCGTGGGCGACGAAGGGCCGCTGTGGGACGCCTTCGACGCGGGCGGCGGCGCGTACCTGGGCCCCCACACGGTCACCGCCCCCGACACCGGCCACAACCTGATCGCCTTCATGTCCGGCTGGGGCGACGGCGCGTACCCGACCTGGGTCGGCCGCGACGCCTCGGGCGAGGTCGTCTGCTTCGTGACGGACTTCTTCGTGGTCCCGTCCGAGGCCGCGGCCTGAGCGCCGGCCACTGCCGTGTGCGAGCCCCGGCCGGGCGGCGTCCGGGCGGTACGGTCGAGCCATGCCGATCCGCGCCGTCCTCTGGGACATCGACGACACGATCTTCGACTACGCGAGCGCCGACCGCACCGGCATGCGCGAGCACCTGCGGAACGAGGGCCTGCCCGGCGGATACGACTCCGTCGAGCAGGCCCTCGTCGCATGGCGGGAGATCACCGACGTCCAGTGGGCCCGTTTCGCCGCGGGCGAGACCACGTTCACGGGGCAGCGGCGCGACAGGGTCCGGCAGTTCCTCGCCGCGCCGGGGATGAGCGACGACGAGGCCGACGCCTGGTTCGGCCGGCACGTCGCGCACTACGAGGCCGCCTGGGCGCTGTTCCCCGACGCCGTGCCCGTTCTCGATCTCCTCGCCGGTGACTACCGGCACGCCGTCCTGTCGAACTCCAGCATCCACAACCAGGACCGCAAACTGCGCATCCTCGGTGTGCGGGACCGCTTCGAGGCCGTCGTGTGCGCCGTGGAACTCGGCGTCTCCAAGCCCGAAGCCGCCGCCTTCCTCGGCGCCTGCGAGGTCATGGGCCTCGCCCCGCACGAGGTCGCGTACGTCGGTGACCAGCCCGACATCGACGCCCGCGGCGCCGTCGAGGCGGGCCTCACCGGCATCTGGCTCGACCGCTCCGGTCTGGGCGGCAGACCGGAGCTGACCCGGATCACCGGCCTCGACCAGCTGCCCGCACTGCTGCGCGGCCATACCCGTTTTGGAGCGCCGTCCACCTTCGGGTAGTGTTCTTCCTGCGCCAAGGGGAGCGGGCCGAAAGGCCGGAACCGACAGCGCAAACCCGAACAAGATCCCCACTGGGGGTTGAGTTTTGGTGGCCTATGGTGTAATTGGCAGCACGACTGATTCTGGTTCAGTTAGTCTAGGTTCGAGTCCTGGTAGGCCAGCTCGCAGAGCTCATCTGCAAAGCCCCCGTTGTGTAGCGGCCTAGCACGCTGCCCTCTCAAGGCAGTAGCGCCGGTTCGAATCCGGTCGGGGGTACAGATCCTTCCCGCCAGATCACCTGGGTCGCACCCGGTGGTTCTCGCGGTGACAACATCCGGCTGCCGCCGGATGAGGATCGCTAGGGCCCCCGTTGTGTAGCGGCCTAGCACGCCGCCCTCTCAAGGCGGTAGCGCCGGTTCGAATCCGGTCGGGGGTACTGGTCTAAACCACCATGGGCTATGGTGTAATTGGCAGCACGAGTGATTCTGGTTCATTTAGTCTAGGTTCGAGTCCTGGTAGCCCAGCGGATCCAGCCCATGGATCATGAGCTTGCCCCCGTTGTGTAGCGGCCTAGCACGCCGCCCTCTCAAGGCGGTAGCGCCGGTTCGAATCCGGTCGGGGGTACAAGACCGAAGGGGTCCTCCACGAAGGTGGAGGGCCCCTTCGGCGTTCTCCCGGGCCGGCCCGTGGCTGCCTGCCGATCCGCTCCATCCGGCATGCGTACGGCAGGAGTTGGGCGGCCCGGACCCGTACCCGAGGCTGTCGGCGTCACGAGCGACGTGGCGCGGTGGACCGGGGGCGAGGTGCGGGACCTCCCGTGCGCTGTCCCGCCCAGGCCCGCCGGACACGAGGGAGCCTCCGTCACACGCGGTGACGGAGGCTCCACGGAAAGGCTCACACGGTCAGGGGCACCGCGTGGATCTCGTCCGCCGGGTGGCCCGTGCGCTCGTGGATGCGCTGCACGGCGTCCGCGGACGGCCCTTCGGACAGGCAGTACACGGTGCCCGACTCCGGGTCCGCCCACGCCTGCTTGAAGTGCACGCCCTCCTCGCCCTCGATCGCGAGGTCCGCGCGGTGCGCCTCCATGAGCTGGTCGCTCGTGATGCCCTTCATCCCGTGGTGTACGTCCATGAACTCGGCCATGGTCCTGCACCTCCGTCGCTCGGCAGGTACCTCCATGCTGCACCCGGCGGGCCCCGGAAACACCTCCGGCCGGCCCCTGCGGCGTTGAAGGGGCCGGCCGGACGTGGACGCGCGGGAAAGTCAGCCGGAGCGGCGCAGGGCCTCGCTCAGGCGCGCGGCGGCGTCGATGACCGCCTGGGCGTGCATGCGCCCGGGGTGGCGGGTCAGGCGCTCGATGGGGCCGGAGACCGACACGGCGGCCACCACGCGGTTCGACGGGCCCCGCACAGGAGCGGAGACCGAGGCCACGCCCGGCTCGCGCTCGCCGATCGACTGGGCCCAGCCCCGGCGCCGTACGCCTGACAGGGCCGTCGCCGTGAAGCGCGCGCCCTGCAGCCCGCGGTGCAGCCGCTCGGGCTCCTCCCAGGCCATGAGGATCTGCGCCGAGGAGCCGGCCTTCATCGTGAGCGTGGAGCCGACGGGCACGGTGTCCCGCAGTCCGGACAGCCGCTCGGCCGCCGCCACGCAGATGCGCATGTCTCCCTGCCGGCGGTAGAGCTGCGCGCTCTCGCCGGTCACGTCGCGCAGGTGGGTGAGCACAGGTCCGGCCGTGGCCAGCAGCCGGTCCTCGCCGGCCGCCGCGGCGAGCTCCGCCAGCCGCGGTCCGAGGATGAACCGGCCCTGCATGTCCCTCGCCACCATACGGTGGTGTTCCAGTGCCACGGCCAGGCGATGGGCCGTGGGTCGTGCGAGTCCCGTGGCCGCGACCAGACCCGCGAGGGTGGCCGGACCGGACTCCAGGGCGCTCAAGACAAGGGCTGCCTTGTCGAGAACACCGACGCCGCTAGAGTTGTCCATGCAACGATACTCACGTCTCACTCTGTGAAACGCAAGTTCAATTTTCCATGGAACTTGTCACGCTGTAGTGGCGGCCCGCGGACCAACGGGCACTGCACAAGATCTCTAGTTGTGTCGGCGGCACAGCCGGCCGGAGGGAAAGCGATGGGTAGGACACTCGCGGAGAAGGTCTGGGACGACCATGTCGTCCGGCGCGCCGAAGGCGAGCCCGACCTCCTCTTCATCGATCTGCACCTGCTGCACGAGGTGACCAGCCCCCAGGCCTTCGACGGTCTGCGGAAGAGCGGTCGCCGGGTGCGGCGGCTCGACCTCACCATCGCCACCGAGGACCACAACACCCCGACCCTCGACATCGACAAGCCGATCGCCGACCCGGTCTCCCGCGCACAGCTGGAGACCCTGCGGAAGAACGCGGCGGAGTTCGGTGTCCGGCTGCACCCGCTCGGCGACGTCGAGCAGGGCGTCGTGCACGTCGTCGGCCCCCAGCTGGGTCTGACCCAGCCCGGCACCACGGTCGTCTGCGGCGACTCGCACACCTCCACCCACGGCGCCTTCGGCGCGCTGGCCTTCGGTATCGGCACCTCCCAGGTGGAGCATGTGCTGGCCACCCAGACCCTGCCGATGGCCCGCCCCAAGACCATGGCCATCACGGTCGAGGGCGAACTGCCCGAGGGCGTCACCGCCAAGGACCTGATCCTCGCCATCATCGCGAAGATCGGCACCGGCGGCGGCCAGGGCTACGTCATCGAGTACCGCGGCTCCGCCATCGAGAAACTCTCGATGGAGGCCCGGATGACCATCTGCAACATGTCGATCGAGGCCGGCGCCCGGGCGGGCATGATCGCCCCGGACCAGACCACGTTCGACTACCTGCAGGGCCGCGACCACGCCCCCGAGGGCGAGGACTGGGACGCCGCCGTCGCGTACTGGAAGACGCTGCGCACGGACGACGACGCCGTCTTCGACGCCGAGGTGTTCATCGACGCCGCCGAACTGGCCCCGTTCGTCACCTGGGGCACCAACCCCGGCCAGGGCGCGCCCCTGTCGGCGAACGTCCCCGACCCGGCTTCGTACGAGGACGCTTCGGAGCGCCTGGCGGCCGAAAAGGCCCTGGAGTACATGGGGTTGACCGCGGGACAGCCGCTGCGCGACATCAAGGTCGACACCGTCTTCGTAGGCTCGTGCACCAACGGCCGTATCGAGGACCTGCGCTCCGCCGCCGCGATCCTGGACGGCCGCAAAGTCGCCGACGGCGTACGGATGCTGGTCGTCCCGGGCTCCGTCCGGGTCGCCCTGCAGGCGGTCGAGGAGGGCCTGGACAAGGTCTTCACCGCCGCCGGGGCCGAATGGCGCCACGCGGGCTGCTCCATGTGCCTGGGCATGAACCCCGACCAGCTGGCTCCGGGCGAGCGTTCCGCGTCCACCTCCAACCGCAACTTCGAGGGCAGGCAGGGCAAGGGCGGCCGTACGCACCTGGTCTCGCCGCAGGTCGCCGCCGCCACCGCGGTGCTCGGCCATCTGGCCTCCCCGGCCGACCTGTCCGACTCCGTCGTCTCTACGCCCGCGGGGGTCTGAGGAACCATGGAAGCTTTCACCACGCACACCGGCCGGGCCGTTCCGCTGCGCCGCAGCAACGTCGACACCGACCAGATCATCCCCGCCCACTGGCTGAAGAAGGTCACCCGCGACGGGTTCGAGGACGGCCTGTTCGAGGCCTGGCGCAAGGACCCCGAGTTCGTGCTCAACCGGCCGGAGCGCAGCGGCGCCACGGTTCTGGTCGCCGGCCCCGACTTCGGTACCGGCTCCTCGCGCGAGCACGCGGTGTGGGCCCTGCAGAACTACGGCTTCAAGACCGTCATCTCGTCCCGCTTCGCCGACATCTTCCGCGGCAACTCCCTCAAGAACGGCCTGCTGACCGTCGTGCTCGACCAGGAGACCGTGGACGCGCTCTGGGCGCTGACCGAGGCGGACCCCACGGTGGAGATCACGGTGGACCTGGAGCAGCGAAAGGTCCTCGCGCCGGGAATCGACGCCGACTTCGAGCTCGACGAGAACGCCCGCTGGCGACTGCTGAACGGCCTCGACGACATCAGCCTCACCCTTCAGAACGAAGCGGACATCGCGGCGTACGAGGCGGGCCGACCGTCCTTCAAGCCCCGCACGATTGACGCCTGAGCAGCGCTTTTCCCGATCTGCGCCCTCCACCTGCCGGTGGGGGGCGCAGTCGTATGTTGAGACCCCATCGGGCGACAACTCGCCCCAGATGGCACAATCGGTGCATGGACCGTGACAGCCAACTCGAGCTCTACGAGGCGGTCGCGGCCCGGCTGAAGGAAGCGCACACAAGAGTGCGCGCACTGCAAGTCCCGGAGGGCGTAAGGATGGCGCTGTCCCGGAAGCTGCTGATCATCACGGCGGCGGCGAAGCACGATCTCCCGGACGCGGCAAGGCGTCTGGACCGGTTGATGAAGGACCTCGACGAGGGCCGATTCCCCGAAGGTGACTGACCTCAGAACTCCGCCGAGGTCGACTTCGTTGCGGCACTAGGGTGATTAGCCCGTTTCGTGTTTGATTTGCGGTATATATCTGCCTAACGTGCGAAAAAGCCTGGACGCAATCGTTCCGGCCAATGTCTCCGAAGGGGAAGACGTGAACAAGGCGCAGCTCGTAGAAGCGATTGCCGACAAGCTCGGCGGCCGCCAGCAGGCCGCTGACGCTGTCGACGCGGTGCTTGACGCGATCGTCCGCGCAACAGTCGCCGGAGACCGGGTTTCGGTCACCGGCTTCGGCTCGTTCGAGAAGGTCGACCGTCCCGCCCGTTACGCCCGCAACCCGCAGACGGGTGAGCGCGTGCGGGTCAAGAAGACGTCCGTTCCGCGGTTCCGTGCGGGCCAGGGCTTCAAGGACCTGGTCAGCGGCACGAAGAAGCTCCCCAAGGGAGGCGAGGTCTCCGTCAAGAAGGCCCCCAAGGGCAGCCTCTCCGGCGGTGCCCCGACCCGTACGACCGCCAAGGCCGCCGCCAAGAAGGCCACCGCCAAGAAGGCCACGGCGAAGAAGACGACCGCGAAGAAGACCACCGCGGCCGCCAAGAAGACCACGGCGAAGAAGACGACCGCGAAGAAGGCCCCGGCCGCCAAGAAGACCACCGCGGCGGCCAAGAAGGCGGCACCGGCGAAGACGACGGCCAAGAAGGCGGCGGCGAAGAAGACCGCTCCCGCCAAGAAGGCCACCGCCAAGAAGGCGCCCGCCAAGAAGGCGACGGCGCGCAAGACCACCGCCAAGAAGACCACCGCCCGCAAGAAGTAGGCGGAAGCAAGCGGTACGAGGTCACAGGGCCACTCACGCGCCGGGCCGGTCTCCCCCTGGGAGACCGGCCCGCGGCGTGTGCGCGCCCCGGTGTCAGAAGGTGTGCAGCGTCACCAGCGTGACGCGGCGGGAGTCGCCCTCGCCCTCGGTCTCGATCCGCACCCGCTGGCCGGGGCGCAGGAGCCGCAGGCCGCCCGCGTCGAACGCGGCGGCGTCGAACTCCACCGGGGTGCCGTCGTCGAGCAGCACACTCCCGCTGCGGGTCTCGGGGTCGTACGTGTACGAGGTCGCCTGCATGCGCCCAGCCTACGGGGCCGGGAGCACCCCCGTGGATCAGGGCGGGCGGCGGCTAGAGGCTGTCCGGCGCGGGCGCGCCCTTCATGAGCCGCCGGCTGGTCCGAGGGCCGACCCCGAGCGCCAGCGCCACCGACAGATCCGCCGCCGTGTCCACGTCGCGGCGCACCGAATCGACACCGCCGACGACGATTTCCGATGCGCCGGATGCCAAATGCCGACGGCGTGAAGGGCCGCCGAAAGCCGGACGCAATTCCACTCCCGGCAACGCGCTGAGCAATGTCGTACCGATTCCTGCGGCATCCGCCAGAAATGCCCGGGAAAATACCGAAGCCGCGCCCAGTACCCGGGCCAATTCGCGCGGCCGCAATGCCGGCAGATCGGCGTTGAGCGCGGCGACGGCCGCCCCCGGGCGTCGCGCGCGCACCGCGTGTGCGCCGTACGCCAGTGCCGCGTTGAGACCGGCCGCGGGCGCGTCCGGCACCGTCCGCGCCCCGAGCGCCGCCAGTGACGCCCCGGCCGCGGGGTCGTCCGTGACGACCACCACATCGCGCACCGCGGTGCAGGCCAGGGCCGCGGCCACGGTGTCCTGGGCGAAGGCGAGCGCGAGCCGCGGCCGCAGCACCTCGTCCGCCGCTTCCGCCAGCCTGCTCTTGGCGAGGGCAAGGGGCTTCAGCGGGACGATCAAGGACCACAGGAGGGTCGGCTTCGTGTCCGTGGCGGGCTCTCCGTCCGTGCGCGTCGGGGCCCCATTGTCGCCTGGGACGGCGAAGGGCCCGAGGGCCGGGTGCGGGTGGCGAGGCGTACCGTGTCCTCGACAGACCAGGGGCCTGGGGCGACACTTGACCCCCAGCAGCCAGGCAATAGCCCGGTCGTAGAGGAAGGTGTCCGAGTGTCCCGCCGTAGAATCGGCTTCTGGTACCGCCTGGCGGCGGTCATCGCCAAGCCGCCGCTGTTGCTTCTGTTCAAGCGGGACTGGCGGGGAATGGAACACATTCCGGCCGAGGGCGGATTCATCACCGCCATCAATCACAACTCGTACCTCGACATGTTCTCCTACGGGCACTTCCAGTACAACACCGGACGAGTGCCCCGCTTCCTGGCCAAGGCGGCGCTCTTCAAGGCGCCGGGGGTCGGGCTGATGCTGCGCGGGACGGGCCAGATCCCCGTCTTCCGCGAATCCTCGAACGCGGTCGGCGCCTTCCGCGCCGCCGTCGACGCCGTGCAGCGCGGCGAATGCGTGGCCTTCTACCCCGAGGGCACACTCACCCGCGACCCCGGCCAGTGGCCGATGACCGCGAAGACGGGCGTGGCCCGCGCGGCCCTGCAGACCAAGGCACCGGTCATCCCGGTCGCCCAGTGGGGTGCCAACTTGGCGATGCCGCCGTACGCCAAGGAGAACAAGATCCGCCTCTTCCCGCGCAAGACGCTCCGGGTGCTGGCCGGCCCGCCCGTCGACCTCACGCGTTTCTACGACCAGGACCCCACGCCCGACGTGCTCAAGGCCGCGACGGAGGAGATCATGGCCGCGGTCACCGCGCTCCTGGAGGAGATCCGCGGCGAGAAGGCACCCGAGAAGCCGTACGATCTGCGCGAAGCGCGAGCCGAGCAGCGCCGCAAGGCCGCCGGGGAGGAAGTGAAGTGACCCAGCCCGTCAAGGCAGCCGTCTTCGGAACGGGCTCGTGGGGCACCGCGTTCGGCATGGTCCTCGCCGACGCCGGGTGCGACGTCACCCTCTGGGGCCGCCGCGCCGGACTCGCCGACGCGATCAACACCACCCGCACCAACCCGGACTACCTGCCCGGCATCGAGCTCCCGGCGAACCTGCGGGCGACCACGGACGCGGCGGAGGCCCTGCACGGCGCCGACTTCACCGTCCTCGCCGTCCCCTCCCAGACGCTGCGCGGCAACCTCGCCGCCTGGGCTCCCGAACTGGCCCCCGACACCGTCCTCGTCTCGCTGATGAAGGGTGTCGAACTCGGCACCGCGAAGCGGATGAGCGAGGTCATCGAGGAGGTGGCCGGGGTGCCCGCCGACCGCGTCGCCGTGGTCACCGGCCCCAATCTGGCCAAGGAGATCGCCTCCCGCATGCCGGCCGCCGCCGTGGTCGCGTGCCGCGACGAGGCCGTGGCCCGGCGGCTGCAGTCCGCCTGCCACACGCCCTACTTCCGCCCCTACACCAACACCGACGTCGTCGGCTGCGAGCTGGGCGGCGCCGTCAAGAACGTCATCGGGCTCGCCGTCGGCATCGCGGACGGCATGGGACTCGGCGACAACGCCAAGGGATCGCTCATCACCCGCGGCCTCGCCGAGACCACCCGCCTCGGCCTCGCCATGGGCGCCGACCCGCTCACCTTCTCCGGGCTCGCGGGCCTCGGCGACCTCGTCGCCACCTGCTCCTCGCCCCTGTCGCGGAACCACACCTTCGGCACCAACCTCGGCCGCGGGATGACGCTCCAGGAGACGATCGCCGTCACCAAGCAGACCGCGGAGGGCGTCAAGTCCTGCGAGTCGGTGCTCGATCTGGCGCGCCGGCACGATGTCGACATGCCGATCACGGAGACGGTCGTCGGGATCGTCCACGAGGGGAAGCCGCCGGTCGTCGCGCTCAAGGAACTCATGTCCCGCGCCGCCAAGCCCGAGCGGCGCTGACGCGTCAGGAACCAGCGGGTAGTCTCATCGCGATATGAGCACCGAGAACCTCCCCCAGAGCCCCGAGCAGCAGCTCCGCAAGCCGCGCGTAGCCGTCGTCTTCGGCGGCCGCAGCTCCGAACACGGGATCTCCGTGGTCACCGCGGGCGCGGTGCTGCGGGCCATCGACCGCACCACGTACGACGTGCTGCCGATCGGCATCACCAGCGACGGCCGGTGGGCTCTGACCGCCGACGAGCCGGAGCGGATGGCGATCACCGATCGCCGTACCCCCAGCGTCGACGAACTGGCCGAGTCCGACGAGGGCGGCGTGGTGCTCTCCGTCGACCCCGGCAGCCGTGAGGTCGTCTACAGCGAGCCCGGCTCCGTGCCCAAGGTGCTGGGGGAGGTCGACGTCGTCTTCCCGATGCTGCACGGCCCGTACGGCGAGGACGGCACGCTGCAGGGGCTCCTGGAGCTCTCCGGCGTCCCGTACGTCGGCTCGGGCGTGCTCGCCTCCGCGGTCGGTCAGGACAAGGAGTACATGAAGCGCGTCTTCATCTCCTTCGGCCTGCCCGTCGGCCCCTACGAGGTGATCCGCCCGCGCGAGTGGGCGGCCGACCCGTCCGCGGCCCGCAGGAAGATCGTGGACTTCGCGGGCGAGCACGGCTGGCCGCTGTTCATCAAGCCCGCACGCGGCGGTTCCTCGATGGGCATCACCAAGGTCGACGGCCTCGCCGGACTCGACGACGCGATCGCCGAGGCGCAGCGCCACGACCCCAAGATCCTGGTGGAGTCGCTGCTGCGGGGGCGCGAGATCGAGTGCGGCGTGCTCGAGTTCGAGGACGGCCCGCGCGCCAGCGTGCCCGCCGAGATCCCGCCGGTCTCGTCGCACGACTTCTACGACTTCGAGGCCAAGTACATCGACTCGGCGGCCGGCCTGGTGCCCGCGCCGCTGACCGACGAGCAGACGGCCGAGGTGCAGAGGCTGGCGGTCAAGGCCTTCGACGCCGCCTCCTGCGAGGGCCTCGTGCGTGCGGACTTCTTCCTCACCGAGGACGGCGAGTTCGTCATCAACGAGATCAACACCATGCCGGGCTTCACCCCGATCTCCATGTACCCGCGGATGTGGCAGGAGAGCGGCGTCACGTACACCGAGCTGGTGGACCGGCTCATCCAGGCGGCGCTGAACCGTTCCACCGGGTTGCGGTAGTTCCGGGCCGGATCAGAGCGTGGCCGGGACCGTCTTCTCGACGGGCCCGGCCAGATCCGTGAGCGGGCTCGCGTCGTGCGTGTACTGCTTCGCGAGCGTGACCTCGACATAGGTCCTGCGGTACGTGGTGGTGAACCGCGGACCGTCGTCCCGCTCCTCCAGCAGCCAGTTGACCCCGTTCACCTCGACGCCCTGTGCCTGCGGATCGGACATCCTCTCCGGCCGCGGCACCCCGCAGCGCAGTACGATCGCGGCGTCGCCCCAGCCGGCGGTGAGTTCGGACGCGGGCTCGGGATCATTCCGCTCCTGCCCCGCGACCGACCGCGGCAGCGCTCGGTCGAGCGCACGGCACAGGGCGGCTTCTCCGGCCGGGGGGCTGGGAACCGCCGCCGACGCCGGCGCGTCGCTGGAGGAGCAGCCGACGGCGGCGACAAGGAGCGCGGCGGCGGACAGGACAAGTGGCCGGCGGGCGAAAGACGTCACCGGCCAAGGGTAGACGGGGGCTACAGGTGGACGACCGGGCAGGTGAGGGTGCGGGTGATGCCGTCGACCTGCTGGACCTTGGCGACCACCATGCGACCCAGCTCGTCGACCGTGTCGGCCTGTGCGCGCACAATGACGTCGTAGGGGCCGGTCACATCCTCGGCCTGGATCACGCCGGCGATCTTGCCGATGGTCTCGGCGACCGTCGACGCCTTGCCCACCTCGGTCTGAATGAGGATGTACGCCTGTACCACGGAACCTCCAGGGCGGCAGCAGGATCATGTCCCCTACCGTCGGTGGGGAGATCCCAGGGAGAAGGGTCGTTACGGTATCGCGTCGTCGCGGGTCACGGGGAGACCTGGGCGGCTTACGGCGCCCGCAGCGTGGCGTGCACAGAGCAGAAGTTGACGTATCTCTTGACGGTACCGACGGCCGTGACGGCCTGCGACCCCAGTGCGGGGTCGCCGGCTGGGGCCGCCGGCGCGCCGGATCCATCGGACACATCACAAACGAAGAGGTGAACCTCGGTGAAGGGCACTGTGGGCGAGTTGGGGGAGTTCGGGCTCATCAGGGAGCTCACCTCCCGGCTCACCTCCACCCCCGCGGTGCGGCTGGGACCCGGCGACGACGCCGCGGTCGTGGCCGCACCGGACCGGCGGGTCGTGGCGAGCACGGACCTGCTGCTGGAGGGCCGGCACTTCCGCCGTGACTGGTCGACGGCGTACGACGTCGGGCGCAAGGCCGCCGCCCAGAATCTGGCCGACATCGCCGCCATGGGCGCGGTCCCGACCGCTCTGCTCCTCGGCCTCGTGGTGCCCGCCGAGCTGCCCGTCACCTGGGCCACCGAGCTGATGGACGGCATCCGGGACGAGTGTCAGGTGGCCGGGGCGGCCGTCGTGGGGGGCGACATCGTGCGCGGCGACGTGATCACCGTCGCGATCACCGCACTCGGGGACCTGCGCAACCACGAGCCGGTGACCCGGGCGGGCGCCCAGCCCGGTGACGTCGTCGCCTACACCGGCTGGCTGGGCTGGTCGGCCGCCGGGCACGCGGTGCTCTCCCGCGGCTTCCGCTCGCCGCGCGCCTTTGTCGAGGCCCACCGCCGGCCGGAGCCGCCGTACCACGCCGGCCCGGCGGCCGCCGGGCTCGGCGCCACCGCCATGTGCGACGTCAGCGACGGGCTCGTCGCCGACCTCGGGCACATCGCCGAGGCCAGCAAGGTCCGCATCGACCTGCGCTCGGGGCTGATCGACATCCCCTCGCAGATGAACGACATCGGCCAGGCCGTCGGTGTCGACCCGCTCCAGTGGGTGCTGACCGGGGGAGAGGACCACGCGATCGTCGCGACGTTCCCGCCGGACGCCAAGCTGCCCGCCCGCTGGAAGGTGATCGGAGAGGTGCTCAACCCCTCGGCGCTGCCCCAGGTGACGGTCGACGGCGCACCGTGGACCAGCAAGGGCGGCTGGGACCACTTCGGGGGCATCGAGGACGGCAGGCAGCCGGACGCCCAGTAGTGCGCGGGCTCAGCGGGTCCGGTCCACGGGGTCGCCGGTCCCGTCCGCAGGCCCAGCGGGTCCGGGTCCGGGCGCCCGGTGGATCGGGGTGCCCAGTAGATTCGGAGGCATGCCCATACCCCCTCGCGTGCTCACCGTCGCCGGGTCCGACTCCGGCGGCGGTGCCGGCATCCAGGCAGACCTCAAGACCATGCTGGCCCTCGGTGTCCACGGCATGAGCGTGCTGACCGCCGTCACCGCCCAGAACTCGACCGGTGTGCAGGGCGCGTGGGAACTGCCCGTGGAGGCCGTACGGGCCCAGTACCGCAGCGTCGTCGACGACATCGGCGTACAGGCCGTCAAGACCGGCATGCTGGCCTCCGCCGAACTCGTCGCGACCGTCGCCGAGCTGCTCGCCGGCACCGAGGCGCCCGTCGTCGTCGACCCGGTCGGCGTCTCCAAGCACGGGGACCCGCTGCTGGCGGCCTCCGCGCTCCACTCCGTACGCACCGAGCTGCTGCCCGCGGCCACCGTCGCCACCCCCAATCTCGACGAGGTCGCCCAGCTGACGGGCATCGAGGTCCACGACGAGCGGGGCATGCGCCGGGCCGCCGACGCCGTGCTCGGATTCGGGCCGCGCTGGGCTCTCATCAAGGGCGGTCATCTCGCCGGGGACGCCGTCGACCTGCTGACCGACGGAACCGAGGAGCACTGGCTGCGCGCCCGGCGTCACGACAACCGGCACACGCACGGCACCGGCTGCACGCTGGCGTCGGCGGTCGCGTCGGGGCTGGCCCGGGGAATGTCCGTGCCGGATGCCGTACGGGCTGCCAAGGAGTACGTCACCGGCGCGATCGCGGCAGGCTTCGCCCTGGGAGCGGGCATCGGCCCGGTCGACCACGGCTGGCGTCTGCGCTAGCGGGAAAGGCGAAAGCCGGTCCACCTGAGGTGGACCGGCTTTCAAGGCAACCGCAGGGGCTGCGCTACGACGAAACGTCGCGGTTAGCGCGAGACCTTGCCGGCCTTGATGCACGAGGTGCAGACGTTGAGCCGCTTCGGCGTCCGACCGACCACGGCACGCACGCGCTGGATGTTCGGGTTCCAGCGACGGGACGTACGGCGGTGCGAGTGCGAAATGTTGTTGCCGAAGCCCGGCCCCTTGCCGCAGACGTCGCAGTTGGCAGCCACGGGTCACTCCAAAGACTTCAGATGCACTTACAGTGAAATCCGGCGTGCCGGAATCAGTGATCTGAAGTGGCCTGCCGGGGGAATGGCCCGATTCTCATCGGGCAACCGGAGCAGCATACAACGGCTGCGTCCGAGATACGAAACTACCATGGCTTCCTCCGCACCCGCCCCCGTGCCTGGTCGGCGCCGGGGTCTACGCTGCGAGGCACCCCGCCGCCCACGGCCCCAAGGGCCGACCGAGGAGGACCACCAGGTGCCGCAGACGATGGATGCCGAAGTGGTTCGCGCCTGGTGCTCGCTGGCACTGGAGGCACTCGGCCGGGAGCGCGAGGAGATCGACGCGATCAACGTCTACCCCGTCGCGGACGGGGACACCGGTACGAACCTCTACCTGACGGCGGAGTCCGCCGCCCAGGCCGTCGAAGCCGTCTTCGCCGCCCACGAGATCGGGCGCTCGGCGCCCTCGCTCGCCGATGTGATGCACGCGATGGCCCACGGCGCGCTGATAGGCGCCCGGGGCAACTCCGGCACGATCCTCGCCCAGCTGCTGCGGGGCATGGCCGAGCGCATCGGCACCGGGGACCAGCTGGCCGCAGCGCTGCGGCGGGCCGCAGAGATGGCGCGCGAGGCCGTCGCCCACCCCGTCGAGGGCACCATCCTCACCGTCGCCGCGGCCGCCGCCGACGCGGCCGAGAACGCACCGACCGACGCGCTCCACGCGGCCTACGCCGGCGCCCGGGCCGCCCTGGACGCCACCCCCCGCCAGCTGGCGGTGCTCGACCTGGCCGGCGTCGTCGACGCGGGCGGGCGCGGGCTGCTCACGGTGCTCGGCGCCCTCGTGGAGGCCGTCTCCGGCGAGGCGCCGGCGGCCCCGGTGCTCTCGTCGGCCCGGCCGGCGCTCCAGGCCCGCGCGGTCGAGCCGTGCGAAGGCGGCGGGCCCGCCTTCGAGGTGATCTACCTGCTGGAGGCGGACGACGAGGCCGTCGCCCGGCTGCGCACCCGGCTGGACGGGCTCGGCGACTCGCTCGTCGTCGTGGGCGGCGACGGCCTGTGGAACGTGCACGTCCATGTGGACGACGCGGGCGCCGCCGTCGAGGCCGGCGTCGAGGCCGGGCGGCCGTACCGGATCCGGATCACCCACTTCGGCGCGGAGGCCGCCGAGCCGGCGACGGAACCGCGCGAGCGGGTGCAGCGCGCGGTCGTCGCGGTCGTCCCCGGCGACGGCCTGGCCGACCTGTGCGACCAGGCGGGTGCCACGACCGTGCCCATGCGGCCGGGGGAGCCGCCGGCCAGCGGCGAACTGGTCGACGCGATCCGACGGGCGCACGCCCGCGAGGTCGTCCTGCTGCCCAACGACGCCTCCCTGCGGCACACCGCCGCGGCCGCGGCGGAACAGGCCCGCGCGGAAGGCGTCCGCGTCGCGCTCATCCCGACCCGTTCCGCGGTCCAGGGCATCGCGGCGCTCGCAGTCCACGAACCGGACCGCCGTTTCGACGAGGACGTGGTCGCCATGTCGGCGGCCGCGGGCGCGACCCGGTACGCCGAACTCGCCGTGGCGGAACGCCAGTCGTGGACCTCGGCAGGGGTGTGCCAGGCCGGTGACGTGCTGGGCCTGATCGACGGCGACGTCGCCGTCATCGGCAAGGACCTCACCGACACCGCGCTCACGGTCCTGGACCGGATGCTGTCCTCCGGCGGCGAACTCGTCACCCTCGTGCTCGGCGACGGCGTCCCCACCGGCCTCGCCGCACACCTGGAGGCCCATGTCCGCGAGGGGTACCTCGCCGTCGACACCCTCGTCTACGAGCGGGGCGGCCGCGGGACTCCGCTGCTCATCGGCGTGGAGTAGGCACACGGGCCGTGGGGCGCGCTGTCCACAGGTGCGCGACGGCTGTCGGTGGTGTGGTGTGCAATGGATGGCGTGCCCGCGCTCGACGAACCTCTCAAGAACGCGCTCGGAGCCGCCACCGCCAAGGTGATGGCCGAGCACCTCGACCTGCACACCCTCGGCGACCTGCTGCACCACTACCCCCGGCGGTACGCGGAGCGCGGCGAGCTGACGCCGTTGTCCGAGCTGCCGCTGGACGAGCACGTCACGGTGGTGGCCCGCGTCGCCGACGCGCGCGTCCTGACCTTCAACCAGGGCCGCGGGCGGCGGCTGGAGGTGACCATCACCGACGGCAGCGGCCGGCTCCAGCTGGTCTTCTTCGGCAAGGGTGTGCACAAGCCGCACAAGGACCTGCTGCCGGGCACCCGCGCGATGTTCGCCGGCAAGGTCTCCATGTTCAACCGCAGGCTCCAGCTCGCCCACCCCGCCTACGAGCTGCTGCGCGGCGAGGACGGCGAGGAGGCCGTGGACAGCTGGGCCGGGGCGCTCATCCCGATCTACCCGGCCACCACCAAGCTGGAGTCCTGGAAGATCGCCAAGGCGGTCGACGCCGTCCTGCCGAGCGCGCGGGACGCCGTCGACCCGCTGCCGCCCGCCCTGCGCGAGGGGCGCGGGCTGACGGGCCTGCCCGACGCCCTGCACAAGATCCACCGGCCGCGCACCAAGGCCGACATCGAGGCCGCGCGGCAGCGGCTGAAGTGGGACGAGGCGTTCGTCCTCCAGGTCGCGCTGGCCCGCCGCCGGTTCGCGGACACCCAGCTGCCCGCCGTCGCCCGCAAGCCGGTGCCCGGCGGACTGCTCGACGCCTTCGACGCCAAGCTGCCCTTCACCCTCACCGACGGCCAGCGCTCGGTCAGCAAGGAGATCTTCGACGACCTGGCGACCGAGCACCCCATGCACCGTCTCCTCCAGGGGGAGGTGGGCAGCGGCAAGACTCTGGTGGCACTGCGGGCGATGCTCGCGGTCGTCGACGCGGGCGGCCAGGCCGCGATGCTCGCGCCCACCGAGGTCCTGGCCCAGCAGCACCACCGCTCGATCACCGAGATGATGGGCGACCTCGCCGAGAACTGGGGGCTGTGGCGCGCGGCGCCTGCCCAGCAGGGAGCGGGCGACGGGCCGGCGCCGGGGGGCTCGGACCACGGCACCAAGGTCGTGCTGCTGACCGGTTCGATGGGCGCGCCGGCACGCCGCCAGGCGCTGCTCGACCTCGTGACCGGCGAGGCGGGAATCGTCATCGGCACCCACGCCCTGATCGAGGACAAGGTGCAGTTCCACGACCTCGGCCTCGTCGTCGTCGACGAGCAGCACCGCTTCGGCGTGGAGCAGCGCGACGCCCTGCGCTCCAAGGGCAAGCAGCCGCCGCACCTGCTGGTGATGACCGCCACCCCCATTCCGCGCACGGTCGCGATGACGGTCTTCGGCGACCTGGAGACCTCCGTGCTCGACCAGTTGCCGGCCGGGCGGTCGCCGATCGCCAGCCATGTGGTCCCGGCCGCCGACAAGCCGCACTTCCTGGCGCGCGCCTGGGAGCGGGTGCGCGAGGAGGTCGAGGGAGGCCACCAGGCGTATGTGGTCTGCCCGCGGATCGGTGACGCCGAGGACGAGAGGACCAGGAAGAAGTCGGCCGAGGACGAGGCGGAGAAGCGGCCGCCGCTCGCGGTCCTGGACGTCGCCGAGCAGCTGACCCGCGGCCCCCTCGCGGGACTGCGCGTCGAGGTCCTGCACGGGCGGATGGCGCCCGACGACAAGGACGACGTGATGCGCCGCTTCGCCGCGGGCGACGTGGACGTGCTGGTCGCCACCACGGTCATCGAGGTCGGCGTCAACGTGCCGAACGCCACGGCCATGGTGATCATGGACGCGGACCGCTTCGGCGTCTCCCAGCTCCACCAGCTCCGTGGCCGGGTGGGCCGGGGCTCCGCGCCCGGACTGTGCCTGCTGGTCACCGAGATGCCCGAGGCGAGCCCCGCCCGTGCCCGGCTCGGCGCGGTCGCTGCCACGCTGGACGGGTTCGAGCTCTCCCGGATCGACCTGGAGCAGCGCCGTGAGGGCGACGTGCTCGGACAGGCCCAGTCCGGGGTGCGCTCCTCGCTGCGGATGCTCGCCGTCATCGAGGACGAGGAGGTCATCGCCGCCGCCCGCGAGGAGGCCGCCGCCGTCGTCCGGGCCGATCCGGAGCTGGAGCACCTGCCCGGACTGCGCATCGCGCTGGACGCCCTGCTGGACAAGGAGCGGGAGCAGTACCTGGACAAGGGCTGAGAGACTTGGGAGGTCAGCCCGCACAGAGAGGCCCGAGATGACCCGCGTGATCGCCGGCGCGGCCGGCGGACGCCGCCTCGCCGTCCCGCCCGGCAACGGCACCCGCCCCACGTCCGACCGCGCCCGGGAGGGACTGTTCTCCAGCTGGGAGTCCCAGCTCGGCAGCCTCCACGGCATACGCGTCGCCGATCTCTACGCGGGCTCGGGCGCCGTCGGTCTGGAGGCCCTGTCCCGCGGCGCGGCCCACGCGCTGCTGGTCGAGGCCGACTCCCGCGCCGCCCGCACCGTCCGGGAGAACGTCCGCGCGCTGGGCCTGCCCGGTGCCGAGGTCCGTACCGGCAAGGCCGAGCAGATCGTCACCGGCCCGGCTCCCGAGCACCCCTACGACGTGGTCTTCCTCGACCCTCCGTACGCCGTCACCGACGACGATCTTCGGGAGATTCTGCTCACACTCCGCCGCGGGGGCTGGCTCGCGGACGCTGCGCTCGCCACCGTGGAGCGCAGCACCAGAGGTGGAGAATTCAACTGGCCCGAGGGTTTCGAGCCGTTGCGGGCCCGTCGCTACGGCGAAGGGACGCTTTGGTACGGTCGCGCCGCCTCTCCGTGCGAAGAGGCACCATGACCGGACCGGAGAGCGAGGGACTTCAGTTGCGCCGCGCAGTCTGTCCGGGGTCGTTCGACCCCATCACCAACGGACACCTCGACATCATCGCCCGCGCCTCCAAGCTGTACGACGTCGTACACGTCGCGGTGATGATCAACCAGTCCAAGAAGGGGCTGTTCACGGTGGAGGAGCGGATCGAGCTGATCCGCCAGGTCACCACCGAGTACGGGAACGTCGTGGTGGAGTCCCACCACGGTCTCCTCGTGGACTTCTGCAAGGAACGCGACATCCCCGCGATCGTCAAGGGGCTGCGCGCCGTCAGCGACTTCGACTACGAGCTGCAGATGGCCCAGATGAACAACGGCCTCTCGGGCGTCGAGACCCTGTTCGTCCCGACCAACCCGACCTACAGCTTCCTCTCCTCCAGCCTGGTCAAGGAGGTCGCGGCCTGGGGCGGCGACGTCTCCCACCTGCTGCCGCCGGTGGTCCACGAGGCTCTCGTCCGGCGGCTCGCCGAGAAGTGAGCCGCTGACAGTCCGTCACCCGGTGTCGGGACGACGCCGAGTGGTCGTACAGTCGACCCGTCCGTCTCCAATCCGGCTGTAGAGAGTGGCAAACACACGGTGGACGTGCAGAAGAAGCTCGACGAGATCGTCGAGGCGGTCGGGAACGCCCGGTCCATGCCCATGTCGGCCTCCTGCGTGGTCAACCGCGCCGAGCTGCTCGCCATGCTCGAAGAGGTCCGCCAGGCGCTGCCCGGCTCCCTCGCCCAGGCCCAGGAACTCATCGGCGGCCGGGAACAGCTCGTCGAGCAGGCCCGCAAGGAGGCCGAGCGGATCATCGAGTCCGCCCATGCCGAGCGCGGTTCACTCATCTCCGGCACCCAGGTCGCCCGTGAGTCCCAGGAGCGGGCGGAGCGGATCCTCGCCGAGGCGCGCCAGGAGGCGGAGGAGATCCGCGCGGAAGCCGACGACTACGTCGACTCCAAGCTCGCCAACTTCGAGGTCGTCCTCACCAAGACCATCGGCTCGGTCGACCGCGGGCGCGAGAAGCTGCTCGGCCGCGGTCCCGGCCTCGACGAGCACGGCTTCGCCGACGAGGACGCCCCCGAGCACAGCAACGACCCGCAGACCCTCATCCGGCGCGCGGACGAGTACGTCGACGCCAAGCTGGGCGCCTTCGAGGCCGTGCTGTCCAAGACTCTCGACGCCGTCGGCCGCGGCCGGCAGAAGCTGCACGGCCGGATCGCCACCGACGAGCTGGGCGCCCACATGGCCGCGCAGGACGCCGCGGGCGACAGCCGGCACACGAGCGACGCGGACTACCTCGCGGGCCTCGCCGAGCTCGCCGACCCCGCCCCGGAGCCCGCGCGGCAGGAGACGTACGCGGCGTACCAGCCGCAGCAGGCGCCCCAGATCCCCGTCCAGCAGGACGTGTACGGCTACCAGGCGCAGGAGGCGTACGCCCCCGAGAGCGCCTCCCACGCCGGCTACGGGACGCAGGGCGCCGACCCCTACGCCGCGTACCAGGAGCAGGGCTACGACCCGCAGCAGTACGCGCAGCAGGACCCCTACGCCTACCAGCAGCACCAGCCGCGGGACCAGCAGGGCGCCTCGCTCGACGAGACCAGCCTGTTCGACACGAGCATGATCGACATGGAGCAGCTGCGCCTGGGGGTACCTCCCAGGCGAAGCCATGGGGGAGAGCAGGGCCGCTAGGGCCGGAAGGCCGCCGAACAGCCCGGATTGGGTCTACGGCGGCCGTTCCAGTATCCTGGCTCTTCGGTCGCGCGTAGTTCCGCGATCCCGGCTGCCCGCTTCACCCCACGAATCGGGACGGCCCCTCCCCACGATCCGAAAGCAGGAAGAGCCGTGAGCACGCGCCTCGACCACCGCAACCCTCTCGTGTTCGACACGCACGAGCTGGGACGGCGGCCCGGCGCGCTCCAGCGGCTGTCCCGCACGGTGGACGCGCCGAAGGACCTGGGCATCGAAGGCGTCATCGGAGTGCCCGAGGGCAGGCCGGTGGAGCTGGAGCTCCGGCTCGAGTCCGTCATGGAAGGGGTGCTCGTCACAGGTACCGCCCGTGCGAGCGCCGAGGGGGAGTGCGTAAGGTGTCTGGAGCCGCTGCGCCAAGAGGTCGCCGCGGACTTCCAGGAGATGTTCACGTATCCCGACGCCGACGAACGGGGCCGCCCCGCGGAGCCCGTCGACGACGAGGACGAGGACATTCTCTATCTCGAGGACGGCATGTTCGACCTCGAGCCCGTGCTGCGTGATGCGGTGGTGCTCGCACTGCCGATGCAGCCGGTGTGCCGGGAGGACTGTGCCGGCCTGTGTCCCGAGTGCGGGATCAGGCTGGACGACGACCCGGACCACCACCACGACGCCGTCGACATCCGTTGGGCGGCACTGCAGGGACTCGCCGATTCACTCGGAACCGGTGAGAAGGACAACATGGGCGGCGCCGAAGCGGGCGTCGACGAGAAGCAGGAGAAGTAGCCGTGGCTGTTCCGAAGCGGAAGATGTCGCGCAGCAACACGCGCCACCGCCGGTCGCAGTGGAAGGCTGCGGTCCCCACCCTGGTTTCGTGTGAGCGTTGCCAGGAGCCGAAGCAGCAGCACATCGCGTGCCCGAGCTGCGGCACCTACAACAAGCGCCAGGTCCTCGAGGTCTGAGCGGCTGGTGAGAGGCCCGATGTCTGAGGTGTCCCCTGCCAAGAAGCAGGCAGACGCAACGAACACAGTCAACGCAGCCTCGTCCCACACGCTTCTGGAAGGGCGGCTCGGGTATCACCTCGAGTCCGCCCTTCTGGTGCGCGCGCTGACCCACCGTTCGTACGCGTACGAGAACGGCGGTCTGCCCACCAACGAGCGTCTGGAGTTCCTCGGGGACTCGGTGCTCGGCCTGGTGGTCACCGACACGCTGTACCGCACCCACCCCGACCTGCCCGAGGGCCAACTGGCCAAGCTGCGGGCCGCGGTGGTCAATTCGCGTGCGCTGGCGGAGGTCGGCCGCGGCCTCGAACTGGGCTCCTTCATCCGGCTGGGCCGGGGTGAAGAGGGCACGGGTGGCCGGGACAAGGCCTCCATCCTCGCCGACACCCTTGAAGCGGTGATCGGCGCCGTCTATCTCGACCAGGGTCTCGAAGCGGCGTCCGAGCTGGTGCACCGGCTCTTCGACCCGCTGATCGAGAAGTCCTCGAACCTCGGTGCGGGCCTCGACTGGAAGACCAGTCTCCAGGAGCTCACCGCGGCCGAGGGGCTCGGTGTGCCGGAGTACCTCGTCACCGAGACCGGACCCGACCACGAGAAGACCTTCACTGCTGCCGCCCGCGTCGGTGGTGTCTCGTACGGCACCGGCACCGGCCGCAGCAAGAAGGAAGCGGAGCAGCAGGCGGCGGAATCCGCGTGGCGGGAGATCCGTGCCGCCGCGGACGAGCGCGCCAAGGCGGCGGCCCAGGCCGCGGCCGAGCCGGGCGCGGGCACGGGCGAAGGGGCTGTCGACACCCCCGCCACTCCGGCGCCCACGGACCGGGCCTCGGCCTGAGCCGGTCCCTTCCGGGCACCCCGCTTCCCCAGCAGTTCCTGTGAGGCCCCTCGCCCTGCGGCGAGGGGCCTCACCGCTGCGTGCCCCGTGTCGCGCGATACGCTGCGGGCATCGCCCCGACCACCGCGGAAGGAGACCCGTGCCCGAGCTGCCCGAGGTCGAAGTCGTACGCCGCGGACTGGCCACCTGGGTCGGCGGACGCACCATCGCCGAGGTGCAGGTGCTGCACCCGCGCGCCGTGCGCCGGCACGTCGCGGGCGGTGAGGACTTCGCGGCCCGGCTGAAGGGGCAGGCCATCGGGGACGCGCGCCGGCGCGGCAAGTACCTGTGGCTGCCGCTCAGCGACACGGACACCTCGATCCTCGGTCACCTGGGGATGAGCGGACAGCTGCTGGTGCAGCCGCACGACGCCCCGGACGAGAAGCACCTGCGCATCCGGCTCCGCTTCGACGACTCCCTCGGCACCGAGCTGCGCTTCGTCGACCAGCGCACCTTCGGCGGCCTGTCGCTGCACGACAACACCCCCGAGGGGCTGCCCGACGTCATCGCGCACATCGCCCGTGACCCGCTCGACCCGCTCTTCGACGACGCCGCCTTCCACACCGCGCTCCGCGCGCGCCGCACCACGCTCAAGCGCGCCCTGCTCGACCAGTCCCTGGTCAGCGGCGTCGGCAACATCTACGCGGACGAGGCGCTCTGGCGCTCGCGGCTGCACTACGACCGCCCGACCGCGACGCTCACCCGGCCGCGCTCGGTGGAACTGCTGGGCCATGTCCGCGAGGTGATGACGGCCGCCCTCGCGGTCGGCGGCACGACCTTCGACAGCCTGTACGTGAACGTCAACGGCGAATCGGGGTACTTCGACCGTTCCCTGGACGCGTACGGCCGCGAGGGCGAGCCCTGCAACCGCTGCGGCACGGGCATGCGGCGCCGCCCCTGGATGAACAGGTCCAGCTACTTCTGTCCCCGCTGCCAGCGGGTCCCGCGCACCACGGCCTGACGCCGCCGGCCTAGCGGGCCGCCGCCCGTTCGCCGGTTTCCTCACGGCCTGCGTCGTACCGCCGCCGCGCCTCGAGCACCTCGGGCATCCGGCCCTCGACCAGGCGGATCAGGCCGAGCAACTGCTCGGTGAAGGCCCGGCCGAGCGGGGTGAGCTCGTAGTCCACGCGCGGCGGATTGGTCGGCTGGGCCTCACGGTGCACGAGCCCGTCGCGCTCCAGCGCGTGCAGCGTCTGGGACAGCATCTTCTCGCTCACGCCGTCGATCCGGCGGCGCAGCTCGTTGAACCGCAGCCGCTCCCCGTACAGGGCACCCATCGTCAGGCTGCCCCAGCGACCCGTCACATGCTCCAGCGTGCCGCGCGAGGGGCACTGCCGGGAGAACACGTCGAATCCGAGGTCGTCACCCATGCCCGTCAGCCTACGCCGGACAGCGCTGTCCCGGAGATTGCCCTTTCGGGAAGAGAGCGCTGCCGGGCGGGGGCGGCAACGGGCCGGGCCCCCGCACCGAGGTGCGGGGGCCCGACCCGTGTCGCCACGCGTGCGCGGTCGTCAGTAGCCGAAGTTCTGTGTCCACCACGGGCCGTCGGGGCCCAGGTGCACGCCGACGCCCATCGTCGTGAAGTCGCAGTTCAGGATGTTGGCGCGGTGGCCCTCGCTCTGCATCCACGCGTTCATCACCGCACCGGCGTCGGCCTGGCCGCGTGCGATGTTCTCGCCGCCGAGGTTCGAGACACCGGCCGCGGCCGCGCGGTCCCAGGGGGTGTGGCCGTCGGGGTTCGTGTGGTCGAAGAACCCGCGTACCGCCATGTCCTTGGAGTGGGCGCGTGCCAGCTCCGCCAGTGCGGTGTCGGCCTTGAAGGGGGAGCAGCCCACCTTCGCGCGCTCCTCGTTGACCAGGTTGAGCACGGCCGCCTCGGTCGCCGACGCATCCGAGGTGGGAACGGCGGCCGGAGAGGACGGGCGCGACTCGGGCCGGTCCGCCTCACGGGACGGTTCGCGCACCGGCGCCGACGTGGTCTTCACCGGTTCGGGGGCGCGGGTCTTCTTCTGCGCGGGCTTCTCGGAAGGCGTCGCGGACGGCCTGGCCTTCTCGGCCGGCCTGGTGGGCGACGGCTTAGCGGCCGGCTTCGTCGGCGACGGCTTCGCGGCCGGCTTGGTCGGCGACGGCTTCGCCGGGGACTTCGACGGCTGGAGGGTCCGCGTCGGCGTCGCCGACGGCGTCGGCTCGGTGCTCGCCTCGCCCTGCGTCTGGAGCAGGGCGGGTCCTCCCGTGCGCATCTCCACCGGGGACTCGTTGCTGGAGGAGCCGATCGTGTACGTGTCACCGATCGGCAGGATTCCGGTGGTGACGGCCACGGCGCCTACCGCCATGGCAGCGGAGGCGCCGAGCAGCCCGGTGCGTACGGGCAGACCCGCACGCTTCTTCCGATGGCGACCCATCTGGTGTGCCTTCCTGGTTCCCGACGCCGTCCTGCTCGGCGTCGAACGTCAACGAGTTCACCCGAACGGGTGATGCTCATTGCGTCCGGACTGTACGCCATGGCGCGCCGGGGGCGATGTGATCTGTGTGCTTTCGGCCCGTTACCGTGCCCTCATGAACGACGATGCGCGCCTCACCGCGTGGGTACGCGGCCGGGTACAGGGAGTGGGCTTCCGCTGGTTCACCAGGGCGAACGCACTCGAGATCGGCGACCTCAAGGGCTTCGCCCTCAACCTGGAGGACGGCAGAGTGCAGGTGGTCGCCGAGGGGCCACGTGAGAATTGCCACCGTCTGCTGGACTGGCTGCGGTCCGGCGACACTCCCGGCCGTGTCGACGGCGTCACTGAGATCTGGGACACGCCTCGTGGCATCTACGCCGACTTCGCCGTCCGCTGAGCTTGCTCCACCCGGGTGCCCGCCGTCGCGTCGGGGGCCCCTCCGGCATGTGCCACAGGCATCGGTCAGGGAAGGAAACTGCCTGGTGGTTGCCAAGAAGAGGCTCGCCGTGACAGGCTGCGGAGAGAAGGATGATCGCCACGCCCCCAGGGCCCCGCAGGTCAGGCACCCCGCTCGAGCGAGCGGCCGTATGCCCCCGGGCTGCCCGCCGATACGGGGCGTGATCGTGTTGACCGTCAAACTTTTTGGTGAGACTCTGGAAGCCCCGCGCACCTTAGCTGTTTGGCAGTGAAGAACCGCAGCAAGACCCCAGCAGTACAAGAAAATCTGTCAGCACCGCGGGTGCGAATCCCTCACGACCCACACCGCATCGGTCGGTCACTCATTGTGGAGGACCATCCATCATGGCAAAGGCGCTTCTCGGTTACGTCGGCGGTTCCGACCCGCGACTCCTCGCCGAGATGCGACGGCTACAGCAGCGCGTCCAGGACCTCGAGTCCGAGCTCGTACGGATTCAGTCCGAGAACGACGCGCTCACGGCTGCCGCTGCTCAGCACCCTGGCGAGCCGCTTCTCAAGGGCCTCGACATCGACGTACACCAGGGGGAGCCTGCGCTCACCTGAGCACGGACTCCGTCGCGCACGAAGATATGCAAGGGACGCCCAGGCGTCCCTTCTTTCTTTCCCCCGTCTCTCCCCGTCCCCACCCCGTACATGCTTCCTTTACCGTCTGATGTGCCCTGCGCCTTCAGAGGCGAAACCGTGAGCGAGAGGTAGAGTCCGGCGGCGTGCACCTCAAGGCCATGACCCTCCGCGGGTTCAAATCCTTCGCGTCCGCCACGACGCTGCGCTTCGAGCCGGGGATCACCTGCGTCGTCGGCCCGAACGGCTCCGGCAAGTCCAACGTGGTGGACGCGCTGTCCTGGGTCATGGGGGAGCAGGGGGCCAAGTCGCTGCGCGGCGGCAAGATGGAGGACGTCATCTTCGCAGGGACGACCGGCCGGCCGCCCCTCGGGCGCGCCGAGGTCTCCCTGACGATCGACAACTCCGACGGCGCCCTGCCCATCGAGTACGCCGAGGTCACGATCACGCGGATCATGTTCCGCAACGGCGGCAGCGAGTACCAGATCAACGGGGACACCTGCCGGCTGCTCGACATCCAGGAGTTGCTGTCCGACTCCGGCATCGGCCGCGAGATGCACGTCATCGTCGGCCAGGGCCAGCTCGACTCGGTCCTGCACGCCGACCCGATGGGCCGCCGCGCCTTCATCGAGGAGGCCGCGGGCGTCCTCAAACACCGCAAGCGCAAGGAGAAGGCGCTGCGGAAGCTCGATGCCATGCAGGCCAATCTCGCGCGCGTGCAGGACCTCACCGACGAACTGCGCCGCCAGCTCAAGCCCCTCGGGCGCCAGGCCGCCGTCGCCCGCCGCGCCGCCGTCATCCAGGCCGACCTCCGCGACGCCCGCTTGCGGCTGCTCGCCGACGACCTCGTCACCCTTCGCGAGGCGCTGCGCGCCGAGATCGCCGACGAGGCCGCCCTCAAGCAGCGCAGGGAAGCGGCCGGGACACAGCTGAAGGCCGCCCTCGTCCGGGAGGCCGAACTGGAGGACGAGGTACGACGCCTCGCGCCGCGCCTCCAGAGCGCCCAGCAGACCTGGTACGAGCTCTCCCAGCTCGCCGAACGGGTCCGCGGCACGATCTCGCTCGCCGACGCCCGCATCAAGAGCGCCACCGCCCAGCCGCCGGAGGAGCGGCGCGGACGCGACCCCGAGGACATGGAGCGCGAGGCGGCCCGCATCCGCGAGCAGGAGGCGGAACTGGAGGCGGCGCTGGAGGCGGCCGAGCGGGCGCTGGAGAACACGGTCGCCCACCGCGCCGAACTGGAGCGGCAGCTGACCGTCGAGGAGCGCCGGCTCAAGGACGTCGCCCGCGCCATCGCCGACCGGCGCGAAGGACTCGCCCGGCTGAACGGACAGGTCAACGCGGCGCGTTCCCGCGCGGCCTCGGCCCAGGCCGAGATCGAGCGGCTCGCCGCCGCCCGCGACGAGGCCCAGGAGCGGGCCGCCGCCGCTCAGGAGGAGTACGAGCAGCTCAAGGCCGAGGTCGAGGGGCTGGACGCGGACGACTCGGCCCTCGCCGACCAGCACGAGGCGGCCAGGCGGGAACTGGCCGATGCGGAGAGCGCGCTGAGCGCCGCACGCGAGGCGCTGACCGGCGCCGAACGCCGCCGCGCCGCGGTCGCGGCCCGGCGTGAGGCGCTCGCCCTCGGCCTGCGCCGCAAGGACGGCACCGGCACACTGCTCGCCGCGCGCGACCGGCTCACGGGTCTCCTGGGCCCGGCCGCCCAGCTGCTCACGGTGACGCCCGGATACGAGATCCCGGTGGCGGCGGCCCTGGGCGCCGCCGCCGACGCGGTGGCCGTCGCCGACCCGTCCACGGCCGCGGAGGCGATCCGGCTGCTGCGCAAGGAGGACGGCGGACGCGCGACCCTTCTCCTGGCGGCCGCGACGGGAGCGGCCGAGGCCCCGGCGGCTTCCCCGGGAGCCGGCCCCTCCGGTCACCCGTACGCCGCCGGACTGGTGCGCGGGCCCGAGGAACTGACGGCCGCCGTACGGCGGTTGCTGCGCGATGTCGTGGTCGTCGGCACCTTGGAGGAGGCCGAGGACGTCGTGTACGCGCACCCCGGCCTGACCGCCGTCACCGGCGAAGGCGACGTGCTCAGCGCGCACCTGGCACAGGGCGGGTCGGCCGGGGCGCCGAGTCTGCTGGAAGTGCAGGCATCCGTCGACGAGGCCGCCGCCGAGCTCGAACAGCTCGACGCGCGGTGCGAGGAGCTGATCGCCGCCCAGCAGCAGGCGGCAGCCCGCCGTGGCGCCTGCGCCGCTCGCGTCGAGGAGTTGGGGGAACGCAGGCGCGCCGCCGAGCGGGAGAAGTCGGCCGTCTCCGGACAGCTCGGCCGCCTCGCCGGGCAGGCCCGTGGTGCCGCGGGCGAGGCCGAGCGCGCCGGCGCGGCGGCGGCCCGGGCCCAGGAGGCGCTGGAGCGGGCGGCGGAGGAGGCCGAGGAGCTGGCCGAACGGCTGCTCGTCGCGGAGGAGACCCCGGTCGAGGAGGAGCCCGACACCCATGTGCGCGACCGGCTCGCCGCCGACGGGGCCAACGCGCGCCAGACCGAGATGGAGGCACGGCTCCAGGTCCGTACGCACGAGGAGCGGGTCAAGGGCCTCGCGGGCCGCGCCGACGCCCTCGACCGGGGGGCGCGCGCCGAACGCGAGGCACGGGCGCGCGCCGAACAGCGCCGTGCCCGCATGCGCCACGAGGCCGAGGTCGCCGCGGCGGTGGCGAGCGGGGCCCGGCAGTTGCTGGCGCACGTCGAGGTGTCGCTGGTGCGGGCGGAGGCCGAGCGCGTGGCCGCGGAGGCGGCCAAGGCGGAGCGCGAGCAGGAGCTGGCGTCCGCCCGTAACGAGGGACGCGACCTCAAGAGCGAGCTGGACAAGCTGACCGACTCGGTGCACCGGGGCGAGGTGCTGGGGGCGGAGAAGCGGCTGCGCATGGAGCAGCTGGAGACCAGGGCACTGGAGGAGCTCGGTGTGGAACCGGCCGGGCTCGTCGCCGACTACGGCCCCGACCAGCTCGTGCCGCCCTCCCCGCCCGCCGAGGGCGAGGAGCTGCCCGAGGACCCGGAGCATCCGCGCAACCAGCCGAGGCCGTTCGTCCGCGGGGAGCAGGAGAAGCGGCTCAGGGCTGCCGAGAGGGCGTACCAGCAGCTCGGAAAGGTGAATCCGCTGGCGCTCGAGGAGTTCTCGGCGCTGGAGGAGCGGCACAAGTTCCTCTCCGAGCAGCTCGAGGACCTGAAGAAGACCCGCGCCGACCTCCTCCAGGTCGTCAAGGAGGTCGACGAGCGCGTCGAGCAGGTCTTCACCGAGGCGTACCGGGACACCGCCCGTGAGTTCGAAGGGGTCTTCTCCCGGCTCTTCCCCGGCGGTGAGGGGCGGCTGGTGCTGACGGATCCCGACAACATGCTGACCACCGGGGTGGACGTCGAGGCCCGGCCGCCCGGCAAGAAGGTCAAGCGGCTGTCGCTGCTGTCCGGCGGCGAGCGCTCCCTGACGGCCGTGGCGATGCTCGTGTCGATCTTCAAGGCCAGGCCGAGCCCGTTCTACGTCATGGACGAGGTCGAGGCCGCGCTCGACGACACGAACCTGCAGCGGCTGATCCGCATCATGCAGGAACTCCAGGAGAGCTCGCAGCTGATCGTGATCACGCACCAGAAGCGGACCATGGAGGTCGCGGACGCGCTCTACGGCGTGTCCATGCAGGGCGACGGCGTCTCCAAGGTCATCAGCCAGCGGCTGCGCTGACCGATCGCCGGCGCGGTGCCCGCCCATCGTTGCGGACGCTCCTCGGACGCTTCACTGAATCTTCAACACTTGAACTCAACGCCACATGCGGGCGTCCATAACGGATTCTCTTCGACCCCTTGACTTCGAAACTTGAAGGAATAGTCTCTGCAACGTTGCTTTTACCTTCAAGTGGTGGGCGGCCAGAACTTGTGCGCCACTTGAAGGGCTCGCCCCCCACGCCCGGCGACGCCTGCCGGACGGCCCCAGGAGTACACGTGACCAGCACTGCGCAGCCCCCGCCGGCATCGGGCGCCCGCGAGGCCCACCCCGAACACCTCGGGCATGTCGTCTTCATCACGGCGGCCGCCGCCATGGGCGGTTTCCTCTTCGGATACGACAGTTCCGTCATCAACGGCGCCGTCGAGGCGATCCGGGACCGCTACGACATCGGCTCGGGAACCCTCGCCCAGGTCATCGCCATCGCCCTGATCGGCTGCGCCGTCGGCGCCGCGACCGCCGGCCGTATCGCCGACCGCATAGGGCGCATCCGCTGCATGCAGATCGCGGCCACGCTCTTCACCGTCAGCGCCGTCGGCTCCGCTCTCCCGTTCGCCCTCTGGGACCTGGCCCTGTGGCGCATCGTCGGCGGCTTCGCCATCGGCATGGCGTCCGTCATCGGCCCCGCCTACATCGCCGAGGTCTCCCCGCCCGCCTACCGAGGCCGGCTCGCCTCCTTCCAGCAGGCCGCGATCGTCATCGGCATCGCCGTCTCCCAACTGGTCAACTACGGCATCCTCCAGCTCGCCGACGGCGAGCAGCGCGGTGAGATCGGCGGGCTCGAGGCCTGGCAGTGGATGCTCGGCGTCATGGTCGTCCCGGCCGTCCTGTACGGCCTGCTCTCCTTCGCGATCCCCGAGTCGCCCCGCTTCCTCATCTCCGTCGGCAGGACCGACAAGGCGAGGGCGGTCCTCGCCGAGGTCGAGGGCAAGAACGTCGACCTCGACGCCCGGATCGAGGAGATCGACCTCGCGATGCGCCGCGAGCACAAGTCGACCTTCAAGGACCTGCTCGGCAGCCGCTTCGGCTTCCTGCCCATCGTCTGGATCGGCATCGGGCTCTCGGTCTTCCAGCAGCTCGTCGGCATCAATGTCGCCTTCTACTACTCCGCGACCCTGTGGCAGTCGGTCGGCGTCGACCCGTCCGGCTCGTTCTTCTACTCGTTCACCACGTCGATCATCAACATCGTCGGCACCGTGATCGCGATGGTCCTCGTCGACCGCATCGGCCGCCGGCCGCTCGCGCTCATCGGCTCCGCCGGCATGGCGATCGCGCTGGCCTTCGAGGCGTGGGCCTTCTCCGCCGACCTCGTCGACGGCAAGCTGCCCGAGACCCAGGGCGTCGTCGCCCTGATCGCCGCGCACGTCTTCGTGCTCTTCTTCGCCCTGTCCTGGGGCGTCGTGGTCTGGGTCTTCCTCGGCGAGATGTTCCCCAACAGGATCCGCGCCGCCGCGCTCGGCGTCGCCGCGTCCGCGCAGTGGATCGCCAACTGGGCCATCACCGCGAGCTTCCCGAGCCTCGCCGACTGGAACCTGTCGGGCACCTACATCATCTACACGGTCTTCGCCGTGCTCTCGATCCCCTTCGTGCTCAGGTACGTCCGGGAGACGAAGGGCAAGGCGTTGGAGGAGATGGGCTAATCCCCGCTGCCCCTCTCCTCGTCACGGAAACTGCCCCGGCTCAGCGCGTGAGCCGGGGCAGTACGCCTTCGCACAGCAGATGCAGGCTGTGCCAGCCCTCGTCCACCGGCATGCCGCCGCACAGCGGATGCAGCACCAGGCTCTCCGCGCCCAGGTCCACGCACTCGTCCGGCGTGACGATCCGGTACACGCCCTCCGCGCGCAGCTCCTCCACCGTGTCCGCGGTGGAGCGCACCGCCGAGCGGATGTCCTTCGACTGCCACGACGCGTAGGTGCGCGCCTCGTGGAGGAAGTGGTGGCCGTACAGATCCCACGCCCGGTCCGGGTCCTCGGCGATGTGCAGCAGCGGCGTCCTCGGGGCGGGCATCATGCAGAAGCCCTCTGTGCCGTACTCCGCCCTGCGCTCGTGGTAGTACGCCTCCAGTTCCGGCAGGTGCGCGCTCGGGAAGAAGGGCAGGCCGAGGCGCGCCGCCCGCCGGGCGGCCGCCCGTGACGAACCGCCGACCAGCAGCGGCGGATGCGGCCGGGTGTACGGGCGGGGCGTGACGCGCACGCCGCGACCGCGGTACACGAACTCCTCGCCTGTCCACGCGGCGATCAGCGTCTCGAGCAGCTCGTCCTGGAGCGCGCCCCGCCTCCCCCATTCCACACCCGCCCGCTCGTACTCCTCCGGCCGGTAGCCGATGCCCGCGACCGTGACGAGCCTGCCCCGGCCGAGGAGGTCCAGCACCGCGATGTCCTCGGCCATGCGCAGCGGATCGTGCAGCGGCCCGATGACCGCCGAGACGGTGACGGCGATGCGGCGGGTGGCGCCGAGGACCGCGCCCGCGAAGACGAAGGGCGAGGGCAGCCAGTTGTTGTCCGCCCCGTGGTGCTCCTCGGTCTGGACGGTGTCGATGCCGCGGTCGTCGGCGTACGCGGCCATCTCCAGCGCCGCGCGGTAGCGGGCGGCGAGCGTGCCGGGCGTCGCGTTGGGCTGCACCAGATTGAACCGGACCACCGTGAAGGCCATGGGACGTCCCCCTCCGCCGTGTACGGGCATGGCGAGGGGGACCGTAGCTGACGCAGCATCAGATGAATAGGGCGCGGCGGTGCCTCCCGTCGGCCGCGGCGCCCGGGCCCGCCCGCGGGGGCCGGGTGGCGGACCCGCCAGCCGCAGCGCAGCGGCTCCGGGGCGGGGCGGTCGCGCATACTGGACGCGTTATGGAATTCGTCATCCTTGCTGTAGTCATCGCCCTGGTCGCGATCGGCGCCATCAGCGGGCTCGTGGTCAGCAGCCGCAAGAAGAAGCTGCCGCCCCCGGCACCGTCGAGCACGCCGACCATCACTGCTCCGCCCGCCGAGCCGCACGTCGGCGACGAGGCGGAGACGCCGCGGGACGAACCCCGCCGCACCATCGAGGAGGTCGACCTCCCGTCGGCCGAGGAGGCCGTCGGGACCCCGGTCGCCGTCGAGGACCCGGTCGTCGCCGAGCCCCTCGCGCCGCAGATCGAGATTCCCGAGCCGACCGCCGGCCGGCTCGTCCGGCTGCGCGCGCGCCTCGCCCGCTCCCAGAACTCCCTCGGCAAGGGACTGCTCACGCTGCTGTCGCGCGAGCACCTCGACGAGGACACGTGGGAGGAGATCGAGGACACCCTCCTCACGGCGGACGTCGGCGTCGCCCCGACCCAGGAACTCGTCGAGCGGCTGCGCGAGCGCGTGAAGGTGCTGGGCACCCGTACGCCCCAGGAGCTGCGCACCCTGCTCCGCGAGGAGCTGCTCACGCTCGTCGGCACCGACCTGGACCGCGCGGTCAAGACCGAGAGCGGCCTCGACACCCCCGGCGTCGTCATGGTCGTCGGCGTCAACGGCACGGGGAAGACCACCACCACCGGCAAGCTCGCCCGCGTGCTCGTGGCCGACGGCCGCTCCGTGGTCCTCGGCGCCGCCGACACCTTCCGCGCCGCCGCCGCCGACCAGCTGCAGACCTGGGGCGAGCGCGTCGGCGCCCGCACCATCCGCGGGCCCGAGGGCGGCGACCCGGCCTCGATCGCGTTCGACGCGGTCAAGGAGGGCATCGCCGAGGGCGCGGACGTCGTGCTCATCGACACCGCGGGCCGGCTGCACACCAAGACGGGCCTGATGGACGAGCTCGGCAAGGTCAAGCGCGTCGTGGAGAAGCACGGCCCGCTGGACGAGGTCCTGCTGGTCCTGGACGCCACGACCGGTCAGAACGGTCTGGTGCAGGCGCGCGTCTTCGCCGAGGTCGTGGACATCACCGGCATCGTGCTCACCAAGCTGGACGGCACGGCCAAGGGCGGCATCGTCGTCGCGGTCCAGCGCGAGCTGGGCGTACCGGTGAAGCTCGTCGGTCTGGGCGAGGGCGCGGACGACCTGGCTCCGTTCGAGCCGGAGGCGTTCGTCGACGCGCTCATCGGGGACTGACCCGCTCACGTCACAGGGGCCCGGCCGCGTACGACGCGGCCGGGCCCCCTTGTGTGTCCGGGCGGGGACTCAGGGACTGCGGTGGCAGATGTACGCGAGCGTGCCGAGCAGCAGCCGGGCCTCGGGCGGTGCCACCGCCGTGTCCGGGGACGGCGCGCGCAGCCACCGCACCGGTCCGAGGCCGCCGCGGTCGGACGGCGGGGCGGTGATGTGGTCGCCGGGCCCCAGGCAGCGCAGGTCCAGGTCGGCGTCGTCCCAGCCCATCCGGTACAGCAGGCGCGGCAGCCCGGCCGCGGCGCCCGGCGCCACGAGGAACTGGCAGCGGCCGTCGGGGGTCTGGGACACCGGACCGAGCCGCAGGCCCATGCGCTCCATGCGTACCATCGCGTGGTGCCCCGCCGGGGCCGCCACGTCGAGGACGTCGAAAGTGCGGCCCACGGGCAGCATCAGCGCCGCGCCCGGTACCTCCGACCATGCCTTCGCGGCCTCGTCGAGCGTGGCCCCGGCCGGGACCTCGAGCGCGAAGGCGAGGGGATGGGCGCCCGGCGCGGCGCACCCGGGGTCGCCGCAGGAGCACCGGCCCGCGGCCGCGCGCGCTCCCGGAATCACGGACCAGCCCCACAGTCCGGTGTACTCGGCCACCGCGGTGGCCTCCGTCATGCGTCCGCGGCGCCGGGAGCCGGACCGGATCTGACTGATCCCCCGGGTGCCGCCGATCGTGAAGCCCATGCCCCCTCCAACGGGTCGGACGTGCCGGTGGTTACGAGCCGGGACTCGCCGGTGACGCTGCGTCGCCGACGGCCGGCTCCCGGCGGCGCGCGGTGGCGTCGGGGAGAGTGCGGCGTGCGACACGCGCCTGCCCGTGCGACACTGCACCACCCCTGGAATCGTGCTGTGTCAAGTGAATCGCGCCTGACCGCAAGTGAGTTCACTCGGAGGGGTGGCGAATGGTGGCGTTTCTGCAATCCCACTCGCTGAGGCCGTGATCGTAGGATTACGTTCAGTACACGCACCCCGCATGTGCAGTGCACCGGTGGGTATGCCAGAGGCAACACGGCACCACCGCGAGCGCGTGCAAGCGGGTCACCGGAGGCTGTGACCCACGGCATTCTGGTAGGGGTTCGGGCGACAGGGCATCGGCGGATGGGGGCACCCAGGTGAGCGGCAGCGGCGCAGACGGTACGAGCACCGGCAAGCGCCCGAACGAGCAGCTGAACTCGTGGTTCCTGCGGAGCGGCTGGTCGAAGGGCGAGCTCGCGCGCCAGGTGAACCGCAGGGCACGCCAGATCGGCGCCCACCACATCAGCACGGACACCTCCCGCGTGCGCCGCTGGCTCGACGGCGAACAGCCCCGCGAGCCCATCCCGCGCATCCTGTCCGAGCTCTTCTCCGAGCGGTTCGGCAGCGTCGTCGCCATCGAGGACCTCGGTCTGCGCACCGCGCACCAGGCACCCGCCGTGTCCGGGGTCGACCTGCCCTGGGCGGGCGACCAGACCGTGAGCCTGCTCAGCGAGTTCTCCCGCAGCGATCTGATGCTGGCCCGCCGCGGCTTCCTCGGCACCTCGCTCGCCCTCTCCGCGGGTCCCGCACTCGTCGAGCCGATGCAGCGCTGGCTCGTGCCCACCCCGGGGGAGGGCGCGGCGCGCCAGGAGTCGCCCACCCCCCTGCGCAGACCGGCCCGGCTGTCGGGCCCCGAGCTGGACCTGCTGGAGTCCACCACCGTCATGTTCCGCAAGTGGGACGCCCAGTGCGGCGGCGGACTGCGGCGCAAGGCGGTCGTCGGCCAGCTTCACGAGGTCACCGACCTCCTCCAGGAGCCCCAGCCCTCCGCCACCGCGCGCCGGCTCTTCAAGGTCGCCGCCGAGCTGGCCCAGCTCGCCGGCTGGATGAGCTACGACGTGGGACTCCAGCCCACCGCGCAGAAGTACTTCGTCCTCGCGCTGCACGCCTCCAAGGAGGCCGGTGACAAGCCGCTGGGCTCGTACATCCTGTCCTCGATGAGCCGGCAGATGATCCATCTCGGCCGGCCCGACGACGCCCTGGAGCTCATCCACCTCGCGCAGTACGGAAGCCGCGACTGTGCCACCGCCCGCACCCAGGCCATGCTGTATGCGATGGAGGCCCGCGCCTACGCCAACATGGGCCAGCCCAGCAAGTGCAAGCGGGCCGTGCGGATGGCCGAGGACACCTTCGCCGACGTCGGCCTCGACAACGAGCCCGAGCCCGACTGGATCCGCTTCTTCTCCGAGGCCGAGCTCAACGGCGAGAACGCCCACTCCTACCGCGACCTCGCCTACGTCGCGGGCCGCAGCCCCACCTACGCCTCCTTGTCCGAGCCGGTCATGCGGCGTGCCGTCGACCTCTTCGGCCGCGACGCGGAGCACCAGCGGTCGTACGCACTCAACCTGATCGGCATGGCCACCGTGCACCTGCTGAAGAAGGAGCCGGAGCAGGCCACCGCCCTGGCGGACCAGGCACTCGGGGTCGCGAGGAAGGTCCGCTCCGAGCGGGTCAACAACCGGCTCCGCAAGACCGTCGACACGGCCGCCAGGGACTTCGGGGACGTCCCCGAGGTCGCCTGGTTCACCGACCGCCTCACCGCTCAGCTGCCCGAGACCGCCGAAGCGGTCTGACGGGCGGGCGCACACCCCGGCCGCGGCGCCCCACCCCCGGACTGTCCGGCTCGGCTCCCCCTGTGCCAGGTCTTCCGGGTGGGTGTCGTGGCCGGCTCCGCGAGGGGCCAGAGGGTACGCCCGGGCCCCCTCGGCGATCAGTCCGTTCATGACGACGTAACACGCAGGACCCCTTCGTCACGGCCGCGAAACATCGAGCGGCATCGGCGGAAACCGCGCTGCGCCAACCTCATGGCGCATAACCGGCCCGCTCTACCGCACTGGCTCCGCCCGCACGCGGCCGCACGACGACGAGGAGACGCCGATGCCCCCAGGCATCTCGACCCTTGCCGCAGACGCCCCCGAGCTGTCTGCCGCCAACACAGGGTTCATGCTCATCTGTTCCGCCCTGGTGATGCTCATGACGCCTGGCCTGGCCTTCTTCTACGGAGGCATGGTCCGGGTCAAGAGCACCCTGAACATGCTGATGATGAGCTTCATCAGCCTCGGGATCGTCACCATCCTCTGGGTGCTGTACGGCTTCAGCCTTGCCTTCGGCACCGATTCCGGCTCCCTCATCGGCTGGAGCTCCGACTATGTCGGCCTCAGCGGAATCGGGATCACCGAGCTGTGGGACGGCTACACCATCCCCGTGTATGTCTTCGCCGTCTTCCAGCTGATGTTCGCGATCATCACGCCCGCGCTGATCAGCGGTGCGCTGGCCGACCGCGTGAAGTTCACCGCATGGGCCCTGTTCATCACCCTGTGGGCCACCGTCGTGTACTTCCCGGTCGCGCACTGGGTGTGGGGTGCCGGCGGCTGGCTGTTCGAGATGGGCGTCATCGACTTCGCCGGTGGCACGGCCGTGCACATCAACGCCGGTGCGGCCGCCCTCGGCGTCATCCTCGTCATCGGCAAGCGCGTCGGATTCAAGAAGGACCCGATGCGCCCGCACAGCCTCCCGCTCGTGATGCTCGGCGCCGGCCTCCTGTGGTTCGGCTGGTTCGGCTTCAACGCCGGCTCGTGGCTCGGCAACGACGACGGCGTCGGCGCGGTGATGTTCGTCAACACGCAGGTCGCCACCGCCGCCGCGATGCTCGCCTGGCTCCTCTACGAGAAGATCCGCCACGGTGCCTTCACCACCCTCGGTGCCGCCTCCGGCGCGGTCGCCGGCCTGGTCGCCATCACCCCGTCCGGCGGCGCCGTGTCCCCGCTCGGCGCGATCGCGGTCGGCGCCATCGCCGGTCTGCTGTGCGCCATGGCCGTCGGCCTGAAGTTCCGGTTCGGCTACGACGACTCCCTCGACGTCGTCGGCGTCCACCTCGTCGGCGGTGTCATCGGCTCCCTGCTCGTGGGCTTCTTCGCCACCGGCGGCGTCCAGTCCGACGTCAAGGGCCTCTTCTACGGCGGCGGCTTCGACCAGCTGGTCAAGCAGGCCATCGGTGTCTTCGCGGTCCTCGCCTACTCTCTGGTGGTCTCCGCGGTCCTCGCCTTCGTCCTCGACAAGACGATCGGCATGAGGGTCTCCGAGGACGACGAGGTCTCCGGTATCGACCAGGTCGAGCACGCCGAGACCGCGTACGACTTCAGCGGCGCGGGCGGCGGTACGGGCTCCCGCAAGGCCGCACCCGCACCCGCGGACGCCGTCGCAGCAGCCGAGAACAAGAAGGTGGACGCATGAAGCTCATCACCGCAGTCGTGAAGCCGCACCGGCTGGACGAGATCAAGGAGGCCCTGCAGGCCTTCGGCGTCCAGGGGCTCACGGTCACCGAGGCCAGCGGCTACGGCCGGCAGCGCGGCCACACCGAGGTCTACCGGGGCGCCGAGTACACCGTCGACCTCGTCCCCAAGATCCGCATCGAGGTGCTGGTCGAGGACGACGACGCCGAACAGCTCGTGGAGGTGATCGTCAAGGCCGCGCGCACCGGCAAGATCGGTGACGGCAAGGTCTGGAGCGTGCCGGTCGACACCGCGGTCAGGGTCCGCACGGGCGAACGCGGCCCCGACGCCCTCTGACCCCACCACGAACAGGAGCTGCTGGGTGAGTCTCGACGTGATCAGTGAATCGGAAAGCTCGGACCCCAGCGGCTACGCGGCGGCCCGGCTGCGCCTTCTCCGCGAGAAGGCGCAGCCCGGGCCGCCGCGCCGTGCGGCGCTCGCCGCACTGACCGACGACTGGCTGGCCGCCCAGTTCGCCGCCGCGGTCCTGGAGACCGGGGTGCGGGGCGCGGCGCTCGTCGCCGTCGGCGGTTACGGACGCGGCGAACTCTCGCCGCGCAGCGACCTCGACCTGCTCCTCCTGCACGACGGCAGCGCGGACCCCGCGGCCGTCGCCGCGGTCGCCGACCGGATCTGGTACCCGGTCTGGGACCTGGGCCTCGCGCTCGACCACTCCGTACGCACCCCGGCCGAGGCCCGCAGCACCGCGGGCGAGGACCTCAAGGTGCAGCTCGGCCTCCTCGACGCACGCGCCGTCGCCGGCGACCTCGGGCTGGTGGCCTCCCTGCGCACCGCCGTACTCGCCGACTGGCGCAACCAGGCCCCCAAGCGCCTGCCCGAGCTCGACGAACTGTGCCGCGAGCGGGCCACCCGCCAGGGCGAACTCCAGTACCTGCTCGAACCCGACCTCAAGGAGGCCCGCGGCGGCCTGCGCGACGTGACCGCCCTGCGTGCCGTCGCCGCCTCCTGGCTCGCCGACGCCCCCCGCGAGGGCCTCGCCGAGGCCCGCCGCACCCTTCTCGACGTCCGCGACGCGCTCCACCTGACCACCGGACGGGCCACCGACCGCCTCGCCCTCCAGGAACAGGACCAGGTCGCCGCCGAGCTGGGCCTCCTCGACGCCGACGCCCTGCTGCGCCAGGTGTACGAGGCCGCGCGGACCGTCTCGTACGCCAGCGACGTCACCTGGCGCGAGGTCGGCCGGGTGCTGCGGTCCCGCGCCGTACGCCCCCGGCTGCGCGCCATGCTCAGCGGCGGGCGGAGCGTCCAGCCCGAACGCACCCCGCTCGCCGAAGGTGTCGTCGAGCAGGACGGCGAGGTCGTACTCGCCCGCACCGCGCGGCCCGACCGCGACCCGGTCCTGGTGCTGCGTGCCGCCGCCGCGGCGGCGCAGGCAGACCTGACCGTCTCCCGGCACGCGGTGCGCCGCCTGGCCCAGGCGGCGGGCACGCACCCGCTGCCCGTGCCCTGGCCCGCCGAGGCCCGCGAGGAACTGGTCACCCTGCTCGGCGCGGGGGAGCCGACCGTCCCCGTCTGGGAGGCGCTGGAGGCCGAGGGCCTGATCACCAGGCTGCTGCCCGACTGGGAGCGGGTGCGCTGCCGGCCGCAGCGCAACGCCGTGCACACCTGGACCGTCGACCGCCATCTCGTCGAGACCGCCGTCAAGGCGTCCGCGCTGACCCGCCGCGTCGGCCGCCCGGACCTGCTGCTGGTCGCCGCGCTGCTCCACGACATCGGCAAGGGCTGGCCCGGCGACCACTCCGTGGCGGGTGAGACCATCGCCCGCGACGTCGCCGCCAGGATCGGCTTCGACCGCGCGGACGTCGAGGTCGTCGCCACGCTCGTACGCCACCATCTGCTGCTCGTAGAGACCGCGACCCGGCGCGACCTGGACGATCCGGCCACCGTCGCCTCCGTCGCCTCCGTGGTCGGCTCCCTGGGCACGCTGGAGCTGCTGCACGCCCTCACCGAGGCCGACGCCCTCGCGACCGGACCGGCGGCCTGGTCGTCCTGGCGCGGCTCGCTCGTGGCGGACCTGGTGCGGCGCGTGGCCGCCGTCCTCGCGGGCGACGCGCCGCCCGAGCCGGAGGAGCAGGCCCCCAGCGCCGAGCAGGAACGTCTCGCCGTCGAGGCCCTGCGGACCAGGGAGCCCGTCCTCGCCCTGCACACCCAGGCCACCGCACCCCAGGAGGATGGCGAGGCGGAACCGGTCGGCGTCGAGCTGCTGATCGCCCTGCCCGACCAGCCCGGCGTCCTGCCCGCCGTCGCCGGCGTCCTCGCGCTGCACCGTCTCACCGTCCGCGCGGCCGACCTGCGTGCCATCGAGCTGCCGGACGAACTGGGCGACGGCGCGGTCCTCGTGCTCGACTGGCGGGTGGCGGCCGAGTACGGATCGCTTCCGCAGGCCGCCAGGCTGCGTGCCGACCTCGTCCGCGCTCTGGACGGCTCCCTGGACATCCGAAGCCGCCTGGCCGAGCGCGAGGCCGCCTACCCCCGGCGGCGAGGCCTGACGGCGCCGCCGCCCCGGGTGACGCTCGCCCCGGCCGGTTCGCGCCGCGCGACGGTCATCGAGGTCCGCGCCCAGGACGCCCCGGGCCTGCTCCACCGCATCGGCCGGGCCCTGGAGGGCGCGGCGGTCCGCGTGCGCAGCGCACACGTGTCCACGCTCGGCGCGAACGCGGTCGACGCCTTCTACGTCACCGATCCGCAGGGCTCCCCGCTGTCCCCCTCCGAGGCCGCCGACGTGGCGCGGGCCCTGGAGAGCGCGTTGCGCGCGTAGCGGGGGTCAGGCCGGGCGGTGCCCGTGTCTGCTGCGTACTCGCCCGGCCCGATACCCTGGGGGGCGACCGACCGCCCGCTTCCGACCTCGAGGACCCGCGACCGCCGTGTTCGATACCCTCTCCGACCGCCTTGCAGCGACATTCAAGAACCTCCGGGGCAAGGGCCGCCTCAGCGAGGCCGACATCGACGCCACGGCACGTGAGATCCGTATCGCGCTGCTCGAGGCGGACGTCGCGCTCCCCGTGGTCCGTTCCTTCATCAAGCAGGTCAAGGAGCGGGCGAGCGGTGCCGAGGTCTCCCAGGCGCTGAACCCCGCCCAGCAGGTCATCAAGATCGTCAACGAGGAGCTCATCGGCATCCTCGGCGGCGAGACCCGCCGCCTGCGGTTCGCCAAGACCTCGCCGACCGTGATCATGCTCGCCGGTCTGCAGGGTGCCGGTAAGACCACCCTGGCCGGAAAGCTCGGTCTCTGGCTCAAGGGCCAGGGCCACTCCCCGCTCCTCGTCGCGTGTGACCTCCAGCGCCCCAACGCCGTCACGCAGCTCGGCGTCGTCGCCGAGCGCGCCGGCGTGGCCTTCTACGGCCCCCAGCCGGGCAACGGCGTCGGCGACCCGGTCCAGGTCGCCAAGGACTCGATCGAGTACGCGCGCGGCAAGCAGTACGACATCGTCATCGTCGACACCGCCGGCCGCCTCGGCATCGACGCCGAGATGATGCAGCAGGCCGCGGACATCCGCGACGCGGTCTCGCCCGACGAGATCCTCTTCGTCGTCGACGCGATGATCGGTCAGGACGCCGTCAACACCGCGGAGGCGTTCCGCGACGGCGTCGGCTTCGACGGCGTGGTGCTGTCCAAGCTGGACGGCGACGCCCGAGGCGGTGCCGCGCTCTCCATCGCGCAGGTCACCGGCAAGCAGATCATGTTCGCCTCCAACGGCGAGAAGCTGGACGACTTCGACGCGTTCCACCCGGACCGCATGGCGTCCCGCATCCTCGGCATGGGCGACATGCTCTCGCTCATCGAGAAGGCCGAGCAGACCTTCAGCCAGGAAGAGGCCGCCAAGATGGCCTCCAAGCTGGCGAGCAGCAAGGGCAAGGAGTTCACGCTCGACGACTTCCTGGCCCAGATGGAGCAGGTCCGCAAGATGGGCTCCATCTCCAAGCTGCTCGGCATGCTGCCCGGCATGGCGCAGATGAAGGAGCAGATCAACAACATCGACGAGCGCGACGTGGACCGCACGGCCGCGATCATCAAGTCGATGACCCCGGGCGAGCGCCACGACCCCACGATCATCAACGGCTCGCGGCGCGCCCGTATCGCCAAGGGTTCGGGCGTGGAGGTCAGCGCGGTCAAGTCGCTGGTCGAGCGGTTCTTCGAGGCGCGCAAGATGATGTCCCGCATGGCCCAGGGCGGCGGGATGCCCGGCATGCCCGGCATCCCGGGCATGGGCGGCGGCCCCGGCCGGCAGAAGAAGCAGCAGAAGCAGGCCAAGGGCAAGCGCAAGAGCGGCAACCCGATGAAGCGCAAGGCCGAGGAGGCAGCGGCCGCGGCCCGGCGCGAACAGGCCGCCCAGGGCGGCGCGTTCGGCCTGCCCGCCGGCCAGCCCGGTCAGGACTTCGAACTGCCGGACGAGTTCAAGAAGTTCATGGGCTGAGGCCCACCGGTCCCGTACGCGAAGGGGCCCGCGACCGATCCGGTCGCGGGCCCCTTCGCGTACGGGGTCAGGGCGTGCGGGTGATCAGGTAGCGGAAGACGTTCGGCATCCAGACCGTCCCGTCGGGCCGCACATGCGGGTGCAGCGCCTCGGCGATCTCCTTCTCCACCTGCGCCTGGTCGCTGTCACGTACAGCGGCGTCGTACAGCCCGGTGGACAGCAGGCCGCGCACGGCGCTGTCCACGTCGGCGTACCCGAAGGGGCACGCCACCCGCCCCGAGCCGTCCGGCCGCAGTCCGGCCCGAGCCGCCACATCCTCCAGGTCGTCGCGCAGCGCCGGCCGCCAGCGCCCCTCCTCGGCGCGCGTCCGGCCGGAATGCCCCTCCGCCACGCGCAGCACCCCCGAACTGGCGCACCGCTCCGGCGGGCCCCAGCCGGTGAGCACCACGGCACTGCCGCGCTCCGCCAGCGCGACGGCGCTCCGCAGCGCCGCGCCGAGCCCGTCCGCGTCACCGGCCCGGCAGCCGATCGGCTGGAAGACCGTGACCAGGTTGTACGGGGGGCGGCCCTGATCGGCCGCGGCCCCGGCCTCGCCGTCGAACAGGCGCGCGGCCTGCGCGGGGGAGTCGGGGGCGCTCATCCGCTCGCGTGCGAGGGCCAGCCGCTCGCGGTCCGTGTCCGTCCCGCTCACCGCGGCGCCGCGCTGAGCGGCGATCAGCAGCGCGAGACCGGAGCCGCAGGCGAGGCCCAGCAGCCTGGAGCCCGCACCGACCTCCAGGCGCTCGTAGACGGCTTCGTACAGCGGCACCAGCATCCGTTCCTGGATCTCGGCCCAGTCACGGGCCCGTTCGCACGCCTGAGCAGAGGACGCCGACGCCGCGTGGGGTCGGTGCCGGACGAGCGTGGATGTCATCTGTGCGCCCCATTCCGCCGAAGGAGTCGGTTGTGCCCTGAAGCAAAACCCCCCGTGCGCTTTCGCCGCGCCCCCCGTATGCCAGGGAACTGCGCGTGCGCCCCCACGTCCAGGGGTCGTGCCGCACTGCTTGCGCGCCCGAGGCGTGCGCCCGGGCCCGCCTGGCCGATTCCCGATCCGGTCCCGGACCGCCGTACCATGCGCGCCATGGCCAAGACACCTGTCCTGACGCCTCAGGCGGAGGACTTCCCGCGCTGGTACCAGGATCTGATCAACAAAGCCGAACTGGCGGACAACGGCCCGGTGCGCGGCACCATGGTCATCCGGCCGTACGGCTACGGCCTGTGGGAGCGGATGCAGCAGGAGATGGACGCCCGCATCAAGGCCGCGGGCGCTCAGAACGCCTACTTCCCGCTCTTCATCCCCCAGTCTTACCTGACTCGTG
The DNA here is from genome assembly GCF_040675505.1 of Streptomyces sp. NPDC049597. Taxonomy (NCBI): domain Bacteria; kingdom Bacillati; phylum Actinomycetota; class Actinomycetes; order Kitasatosporales; family Streptomycetaceae; genus Streptomyces; species Streptomyces sp. NPDC049597. The sequence continues at coordinate 127,683 of NZ_JBFAOY010000015.1, read as the reverse complement.
AGGCTGAGCACGTCGAGGGCTTCGCCCCCGAGCTCGCCGTGGTCACCCACGGAGGGGGCAAGGACCTCGAGGAGCCCGTGGTGGTGCGGCCGACCTCCGAGACGATCATCAACGACTACTTCTCGAAGTGGGTCCAGAGCTACCGCGATCTGCCGCTGCTGATCAACCAGTGGGCGAACGTGGTGCGTTGGGAGATGCGCCCCCGGGTGTTCCTGCGCACCACCGAGTTCCTCTGGCAGGAGGGCCACACCGCGCACGCCACCTACGAGGACGCCCGCGACTACGCGGCGTACATCCACCGGGACGTCTACGCGGACTTCATGGTCAATGTGCTCGGCATCGACGTCGTGCTCGGCCGCAAGACGCCCAGGGAGCGGTTCGCCGGAGCCGTCAACACGCTCACCCTGGAAGGGATGATGGGCGACGGCAAGGCCCTGCAGATGGGCACGAGCCATGAGCTCGGCACCAATTTCGCCAAGGCATTCAACACCACCTACCTCTCCGGAGAGGGACACCAGGAGCTCGTCTGGCAGACCTCCTGGGGGACCTCGACCCGGATGGTCGGCGGGCTGATCATGTCGCACGGCGACGACAACGGACTGCGCGTCCCGCCCCGGCTCGCGGCGGTTCAGGTCGTCGTGATGGCGATCAAGGGCGACGAGGCGGTCGCCAAGGTCCGCGAGGTGGGCGAGACGCTCAAGGCGGCCGGCCTGCGCGTGCACGTCGACGACCGCGTGGACACCCCCTTCGGCCGCCGGGCGGTGGACTGGGAGCTCAAGGGCGTACCCGTACGGATCGAGATCGGCCCGCGCGACCTTGCGGCGGGCACCGCGATGCTGGCGCGCCGGATCCCGGGAGGCAAGGAGCCGGTGACCACCGAGTCGCTCACCGCGCTGCTGCCCAAGGTGCTCGACGACGACCAGGCGCTGCTGCTCGAGCAGTCCCGCCGGCGGCGCGAGGACCGCACCACCGACGTCTCGACCGTCGCCGAGGCCGCCGAGGCCGCCACGGCGGGCGGCTGGGCCCGCATCCCCTGGGCCACCCTGGGCGAGGAGGGCGAGGCCGCGCTCGCGGAACAGGCGGTGTCGGTACGCTGCCTGGTCGCGGAGGACGGGTCGGTGCCCGAGTCCGATGACGCGCCCGGTACTGTCGCGATCGTGGCCCGCGCCTACTGACGGCGCCGCCCTGTGGCAGCGCGCCCCGGCGCGACGGGCCCGCCCGCGCGCCGGGGCGTACGCCCGCGGTGGCGTTTCGCCGACGCGCGCTACGTACCGGCTTGGTGTGAGGTGCGAGGCTTCTCCGCAGATCAGCGCACCCGCCCGCGTCAGGACGCATCAACGGCAACTGACGGGTACGTGCAAATTATTTGGGATGCCCCGGAATGGAACCCGGCGGGCTTCCGGCTCGTTATCACGACGTGAGCACGACACCACCTGTTCTCGCCGCAGAGCTGGCACAGGCGTGGGCCGACATTCAGCGGCACCACCCCGAGCTGCCGGATCTTGCCGCGCCCGAGTCCCTGATCGGAGAGTCGTCGTCCGCCTGCGGCGCCGAGCTCTCCTTCGAGCGGCTGCTCCACGAGGCAGTCCACGGCATCGCCGCCGCGAGAGGCGTCCGCGACACCTCCCGCGCCGGCCGCTACCACAATCGACGGTTCCTCGCGATCGCCGAGGAGATGGGCCTGGACCACGTGGAGGAGCCGCACCCGAGCAGCGGTTTCTCGCTGGTCGTCCTCAACTCCGAGGCCAAGCGGCGCTACCGTCCGACGATCGAGCGGCTGCAGCGCGCGCTCAAGGCGCACACGGCAGCGACGGCCTCCGACACCAAGCGCTCCTTCCGCGGACCGGCCGCCCGGCACGGCTCCTCGGGCGGAGGCGTGCGGGTGAAGGCCGTCTGCGACTGCGGCCGCAACGTCCGAGTGGTGCCCTCGGTCCTCGCCCAGGCGCCCATCGTCTGCGGAGGATGCGGGAAGCCGTTCCGCATCCCGGAGGCGGTCGGCGCCGCGAGCTGACCGGCGTACCGGCGCCGGCGGCACGGCGGTGCTCGCGTGAGCGGGCGCGTCCACCCGCCGGCTCGCTTTCTCCTGCCTTCGTTCGGGCGGCGTCCGGGGCGGTCGCGGCGTACCGGGCGGATGAGATGCCGCCGCGCGCGTATGGCACAATGGCTAGCTGTACTCGACAGCCGCACAGGAACCCTCTCGCCTCCGGCTGACGCGTCCATCGGGCACCCGAGTACCGCAACCCCACGTGGCATCTCGTTGTGCCCAACCACGTCAAGACCAGGAGACACCACTCCCGTGGCAGTCAAGATCAAGCTGAAGCGTCTCGGCAAGATTCGCCAGCCCCACTACCGCATCGTCGTCGCCGACTCCCGTACCCGCCGTGACGGCCGGGCCATCGAGGAGATCGGCCTCTACCACCCGACGTACAACCCGTCGCGCATCGAGGTCGACTCGGAGCGTGCGCAGTACTGGCTGTCCGTCGGCGCCCAGCCGACCGAGCCGGTCCTCGCCATCCTGAAGCTCACCGGCGACTGGCAGAAGGCCAAGGGCCTGCCGGCTCCGGAGAAGCCGCTGCTGGCCCCGGCGACCAAGGAGGACAAGCGCGCCTCCTTCGACGCCTTCGCCAAGGCTCTGGAGGGCGACGACGCCAAGGGTGAGGCCATCACCCCGAAGGCGAAGAAGGCCGACAAGAAGGCGGACGAGGCCGAGGCCGCTCCCGCCGAGTCGACCGAGGCCTGAGCATGCTCGAGGAGGCTCTCGAGCACCTCGTGAAGGGCATCGTCGACAACCCGGACGATGTGCAGGTCGCCTCGCGCAACCTGCGTCGCGGCCGCGTGCTGGAGGTCCGGGTGCACCCCGACGACCTCGGTAAGGTGATCGGCCGCAACGGTCGCACCGCGCGCGCACTGCGTACCGTCGTGGGCGCCATCGGCGGCCGTGGCATCCGCGTCGACCTCGTCGATGTGGACCAGGTCCGCTGATCGAAGGTGAATGTGGATCCGGGAGTTCCCCGGATCCCCGCAGCACCGGCTCGGGCCGGGGAGGGCTTACGGGCCCGCCCCGGCCCGTCGTCGTATCGAAGGAGAGACAAGCGTGCAGCTGGTAGTGGCGCGGATCGGCCGCGCCCATGGCATCAAGGGCGAGGTCACCGTCGAGGTGCGCACGGACGAGCCGGAACTGCGGCTCGGCCCCGGCGCCGTACTGGCCACCGACCCGGCCGCCGCGGGACCGCTGACGATCGAGTCGGGCCGGGTGCACAGCGGCCGGCTCCTGCTGCGCTTCGAGGGCGTGCGCGACCGCAACGCCGCCGAGGCCCTGCGCAACACGCTGCTGATCGCGGAGGTGGACCCCGAGGAGCTTCCCGAGGACCCGGACGAGTACTACGACCACCAGCTGATGGACCTCGACGTGGTGCTCGCGGACGGCACGGAGATCGGGCGCATCACCGAGATCAGCCACCTGCCCTCGCAGGACCTGTTCATCGTCGAGCGGCCCGACGGCAGCGAGGTGATGATCCCGTTCGTCGAGGAGATCGTCACCGAGATCGACCTGGCCGAGCAGAAGGCCGTCATCGACCCGCCGCCCGGCCTCATCGACGACAGCGAGGCCGAGATCGCGTCCAGCCGCGAGGACGAGTCCTGATGCGGCTCGACGTCGTCACGATCTTCCCCGAGTACCTGGAGCCGCTGAACGTCTCCCTCGTCGGCAAGGCGCGCGCCCGCGGACAGCTCGGCGTCCACGTGCACGACCTGCGCGACTGGACGTACGACCGCCACCACACGGTCGACGACACCCCGTACGGCGGCGGCCCCGGCATGGTCATGAAGACCGATCCGTGGGGCGACGCCCTGGACGAGGTCCTCGCGAACGGCTACGAGTCGGGCGCCCATGGCCCCGTCCTCGTCGTCCCGACGCCCAGCGGCCGCCCCTTCACCCAGGAAATCGCCGTCGAGCTCTCCGAGCGGCCCTGGCTCATCTTCACGCCCGCCCGCTACGAGGGCATCGACCGCCGGGTCGTCGACGAGTACGCGACCCGCATGCCGGTGTACGAGGTCTCCATCGGCGACTACGTGCTGGCGGGCGGCGAGGCGGCCGTCCTGGTCGTCACGGAGGCCGTGGCCCGGCTGCTCCCCGGCGTCCTCGGCAACGCCGAGTCGCACCGGGACGACTCCTTCGCGCCCGGCGCCATGGCCAATCTGCTGGAAGGGCCCGTCTACACCAAGCCCCCCGTGTGGCGCGGACGCGCGATCCCGGACGTGCTGGTCAGCGGCCACCACGGCAAGATCGCGCGCTGGCGGCGGGACGAGGCGTTCCGCCGTACGGCCCTCAACAGGCCCGATCTCCTAGAGCGTTGCGACCCCGCGGCCTTCGACAAGAAGGACAGGGAGATCCTCTCCCTGCTCGGCTGGGCCCCGGATCCCGGCGGCCGATTTTGGCGCAGGCCCGAGGCCATGGAAGAATGAGCCGCTGCTGTACGTCCGGCCGGCGCCCCTGCCACAGGGGGAACGACGCCCGCCCGGCTGAGGCACCCCTTCTCATCACGACATTCCGTCGATGACCTGTGGCATCGGCGAGGAAGCAGACCACCATGGCTCACCTGCTCGACAGCGTCAACGCGGCTTCGCTGCGCACCGACGTCCCGGCCTTCCGTCCCGGTGACACCGTGAACGTCCACGTTCGCGTCATCGAGGGCAACCGCTCCCGTATCCAGCAGTTCAAGGGCGTCGTCATCCGCCGCCAGGGCGCGGGCGTGAGCGAGACCTTCACGGTCCGCAAGGTCTCCTTCTCCGTCGGCGTCGAGCGCACCTTCCCGGTGCACAGCCCGATCTTCGAGAAGATCGAGCTCGTCACCCGTGGTGACGTCCGTCGCGCCAAGCTGTACTACCTGCGCGACCTGCGCGGCAAGGCTGCCAAGATCAAGGAGAAGCGCGACAACTGAGCTCCGGCTCATACACGCGCCCGGTGTCACAGGGCGGCCGGATAGGCTCTGCCACCGATGGACACCGAAGCACAGCACACGGAGCGCGACCGCTCTTCCGCACCCGAGGACGGGGCGCGGGGGGAGGGGTCGCGCTCCGCGCGTCGTTACGGCCTCTCCCGGATGTCCCTGCGCGCCGCGGCGCTGACCGGTCTCGCCTGCACCGTCCTCGTCCTGCTGTTCAGTCACTTCGTGGTGCAGCCCTTCCAGATCCCGAGCAGCTCCATGGAGCCCGTCCTGCAGGTCGGCGACCGGGTGCTGGTGAACAAGCTGGCCTACCGGTCCGGCTCCGAACCGGCACGCGGAGACGTCGTTGTCTTCGACGGCAGAGGTTCCTTCGTGCCCGAGGAACTGACGGAAAACCCCGTGAGTTCCGTAGTACGAGAGGGGCTCGCCATGCTCGGGCTCGCCGAGCCGGCCGAGACGGATTTCGTCAAGCGTGTGGTGGGCACGGGCGGGGACCGGGTGGTCTGCTGCGATACGGAGGGCAGGATCGAGGTGAACGGTGCACCGGTCGAGGAGGGATACCTCCACCCCGACGGCGTGCCCTCGGAGGTGGCCTTCGACATCGTCGTTCCCGAGGGGAAGCTGTGGGTCATGGGTGACCACCGCAGCGCGTCACGCGACTCCCGGGACCACCTGGGCGAGCCGGGCGGCGGCATGGTGCCCGTGGACAGGGTGATCGGCCGGGCCGACTGGATCGGCTGGCCCGCGGGGCGCTGGTCCGGCCTGGAGCCCACCGACGCCTTCGCCGGCGTGCCCGATCCCGGCCCGCTGTCCGGCGGTGCCCATGGGTAACCGCGGACGCCGTGCCAGCCACCGGGCCGACACCCGGCTGCCCACCGGGACACGGCCCACGGACGGCGGGCGGCCCCTGCCGGGCCGGGCGGAGCGGCGCAGGCTCGCGCAGAAGGTCCGGCGCAAGCGCCGCCGCTCGGCCGTCAAGGAGATACCGCTCCTGATCACCGTGGCGCTGCTGATAGCGCTGGTGCTGAAGACGTTCCTGGTGCAGGCCTTCGTCATCCCGTCCGGCTCGATGGAGCAGACGATCCGCATCCAGGACCGGGTCCTGGTCGACAAGCTCACGCCGTGGTTCGGCTCGAAGCCGCAGCGCGGCGACGTCGTCGTGTTCAAGGACCCCGGCGGCTGGCTGCCGAAGGACGAGAAGCCGAAGACCGACGATCCGGTCGTTGTGAAGCAGGTCAAGCAGGGGCTGACGTTCATCGGGCTGCTGCCGTCCGACGACGAGCGCGACCTGATCAAGCGGGTCGTGGCGGTCGGCGGGGACACCGTGAAGTGCTGCGACGCCAACGGCCTCGTCACCGTCAACGGCGTACCGCTGAACGAGCCCTATCTGCACCCCGGAAACGTTCCGTCGACCATGAAGTTCGACGTGAAAGTGCCCGCCGGGCGGCTGTTCGTGATGGGCGACCACCGCTCCAACTCCGCCGACTCCCGCTTCCACCTCGACGAGGAGGGCGAGGGCACCGTGGCGGAGGACCAGGTCGTCGGACGCGCCGTCGTCATCGCCTGGCCGCTGGACCACTGGCGCAGACTGGAGGAGCCGGAGACCTACGCATCCGTCCCGGACGCGCGCGCCGGACAGACCGCGGCGGCACCGAGGTCGAATAGTGTGTCCTCTCAGGATCTGAACGGAATGGTCCTGCTCCCGAGCCCTGCGGAACTCCCGCTCGTTATGGGAGTGGTGGGCCTGCTCCTGGTACGGGGCAGGCGGTTGGCACGCAGTGAGGAGTGGATGTGGGGGACGTGGCGGTCGGCGCACGGTCCGGACACGACGATCCCGAGGACCGGCAGGGGCGACTCCCCGCACAGCCCTCGGACATGACGGATGGGGCGGTGCCGACGACCGGGGAAGACGACGCGTCGGAGGGCAGCGGTACGGGACAGAAGAAGCAGCGATCCTTCTGGAAGGAACTGCCGCTCCTGATCGGTATCGCGCTGCTGCTCGCGCTTCTGATCAAGACCTTCCTGGTACAGGCGTTCTCCATCCCGTCGGAATCGATGATGAACACCCTGCAGCGCGGTGACCGGGTGCTTGTCGACAAGCTCACGCCGTGGTTCGGCGCCGAGCCCGAGCGCGGCGAGGTCGTCGTCTTCCACGACCCGGGCGGCTGGTTGGAAGGCGAGCCCACACCGGAGCCGAACGTGCTCCAGGAGGTCCTCAGCTTCATCGGGCTGATGCCGTCCGCCGAGGACAAGGACCTCATCAAGCGGACGATCGCGGTCGCCGGCGACACCGTGGAGTGCAAGAAGGACGGCCCGCTCAAGGTCAACGGCAAGCCGCTGGACGAGCCGTACATCGCCCCCGGCAGCACACCGTGCGACGAGCAGTCCTCCTTCGGGCCGCTGACCGTGCCGAAGGACCGGATCTGGGTGATGGGCGACAACCGCCAGAACTCCCAGGACTCCCGGTACCACATGGAGGACGTCAACGGCGGCTTCGTTCCCGTCGACAAGGTCGTCGGCCGTGCGGTCGTCGTGGCCTGGCCGCTGAACCGGTGGTCCACGCTCCCCGTGCCGGACACCTTCGACCAGCCGGGACTGGCCGCCGCGCTCTCCTCGGCGCCCGCGGCCATCGGCCTGGCCGGTGCCGTGCCGATCGTGCTCACGCGCAGGAGGAGGCATGCCCGCACACCAGATGTGCGTACCGCCGGGTAGTGTGCGGTCCCGGACAGCAGACCCGGGACCGGCATCCGGGGACGGGATCTCCGAGGCGGGAGCGCTGGGATGAGCGGTGCACGACGTGAGGGCGACGGTCAGGGCCGGCTCGGGGCCGCCCTGTCGGGCATAGCCGTGGCCGTGGGCTGTGTGCTGTTCCTGGGCGGATTCGTCTGGGGCGCCTTGGTCTACCAGCCGTACACGGTCCCCACGGACTCGATGTCGCCTACCGTGCAGGCGGGCGACCGGGTCCTCGCCGAGCGCATATCCGGCGACGAGGTGCGGCGCGGCGACGTCGTCGTCTTCCGCGACAAGACCTGGGGCGACATGCCCATGATCAAGCGCGTGGTCGGTGTCGGCGGCGACGAGATCACCTGCTGCGACGAGGGACGTCTGACCGTCAACGGCAAGGCCGTCGACGAGCCGTATCTGCGCAGCTCGGGACCGGCCGCGGAGAAGTTCACCGCACAGGTGCCCGAGGGGCAGCTGTTCCTGCTCGGTGACGAACGCAAGGGCTCGCTGGACTCCCGGTCCCACCTGCAGGAGGCGGGCCAGGGATCGGTGCCCCGCTCGGCCGTGGAGGCGCGCGTGGATGCCGTGGCCTGGCCGCTGAGCGGCGAGACGGTGGACCGCCCCGAAGGATTCGCCGCACTGCCCGGCGGGGTGTCCCGTCCCGGGCCGGTGGGACTCATGGTCGGGGCCGTCGTGGCCGGAGCAGTCCTCATCGTGGGCGGCGCGGCGTACGGGCCGGTGGCCGCCCGGATCGGCGGAGGACGGCGTGGGCAGGCGGTGACCGCGGGTGCCGCATGAGGTGCGGGCCGCCGAGGCCGGAGCGCGGAAGGTCGCCCGGGTCGTGCTGCTGGACCCGCAGGACCGGATCCTGCTGCTGCACGGCTTCGAGCCGGACGATCCGGCGGACGACTGGTGGTTCACCCCTGGCGGCGGTCTCGAGGGGGACGAGAGCCGCGAGGAGGCGGCGCTGCGCGAGCTGGCCGAGGAGACCGGGATCACCGAGGTGGAACTGGGGCCCGTCCTGTGGCAGCGGCACTGCTCGTTCCCGTTCGCCGGGCGGCGCTGGGATCAGGACGAGTGGTACTTCCTGGCGCGTACCACCTGCACCGATGCGGTCCCGCAGGCGCTCACGGAGCTGGAGCGCCGAAGCGTCAGGGGCCTGAGGTGGTGGACCTCCGCCGAACTGTCGGCGGCCCGTGAGACGGTGTACCCGACCAGGCTCGCCGAGCTGCTGCGTACGCTGCTCGACGAAGGACCTCCGCGTGCGCCGGTGGTGCTGGCCCCGGAAATCGTCTGAGGGCCGAGGATGCTGGAGCACAATAGGGGGACGCAAGGCTGAAGGGGAACATGCCATGAGCGCCGAGGACCTCGAGAAGTACGAGACCGAGATGGAGCTGAAGCTCTACCGGGAGTACCGAGATGTCGTCGGTCTGTTCAAATACGTGATCGAGACGGAGCGCCGCTTCTACCTCACCAACGACTACGAGATGCAGGTGCACTCGGTGCAGGGTGAGGTCTTCTTCGAGGTCTCGATGGCCGACGCCTGGGTCTGGGACATGTACCGCCCGGCCCGCTTCGTCAAGCAGGTACGGGTGCTCACGTTCAAGGACGTGAACATCGAGGAGCTCAACAAGAGCGACCTGGAGCTCCCCGGCAGCTGACCGCTGTCCTCGTCCGGGGGACGGAGTTTTCCACAATCCCGTGGTTGTCCACGGTTTCCTCCCAAGATCCACAAATCCGGGGCCGGCGTATCAGAGTCGGTGCCGGAGGTGGTGCCGAAATGAACGCGACGGGGGCACTGGGACGGTACGGCGAGGACCTGGCGGCACGGCTGCTGGTCGGGTCCGGAATGCGACTGCTGGCGAGGAACTGGCGCTGTGGACGCGCCGGTGAGATCGACATCGTCGCCCGCGACGGCGACACGGTGGTCGTCTGCGAGGTCAAGACCCGCAGAGCCGGCTGCTACGAGCATCCGATGGCCGCCGTCACCCCGGCCAAGGCGAGACGGCTCCGGCGTCTCGCCGACTGCTGGCTGGAGCGGCACGGGGGCCCGCCGCCGGGCGGAGTGCGCATCGATCTCGTGGGCGTGACGCTGCCCAGGCGCGGGGCCGCCGTCGTCGAGCACGCCAGGGGGGTGGCCTAAATGGGGTTCGCCCGTGCGTGTTCCGTGGCGCTCGTGGGCGTCGAGGGGGTGGTCGTCGAGGTCCAGGCGGACCTGGAACCGGGGGTCGCCGCGTTCACGCTGGTCGGTCTGCCGGACAAGAGCCTGGTGGAGAGCCGGGACCGGGTGCGCGCCGCCGTGGTCAACTCCGGCGGCGAATGGCCGCAGAAGAAGCTCACCGTGGGGCTGAGCCCGGCCTCCGTGCCCAAGGGCGGAAGCGGATTCGACCTGGCGGTGGCCTGTGCCGTCCTGGGCGCCGCCGAGCGCATCGACCCGCGGCAGATCGCCGATCTCGTGCTGATCGGGGAGCTCGGGCTCGACGGTCGGGTACGGCCCGTGCGCGGGGTGCTCCCGGCGGTGCTCGCCGCGGCCGAGGCGGGGTACGAGCACGTGGTCGTCCCGGAGCAGACGGCCGGGGAGGCCGCGCTCGTGCCGGGGATCTCGGTGCTCGGGGTGCGCAGCCTGCGACAGCTCATCGCCGTCCTGGCCGACGAGCCGGTCCCGGACGAGGAGCCGGTCGAGCCGGGGCGCCCCGACGCCATGCTCGCGGGCCTCCTGGTCCCCGGCGCGGGCGTCGGCACCGGACTGGCGGTCGACCGGCCGGACAGCGACGGGCCGGACCTGGCCGACGTGGCCGGCCAGCACGCGGCGCGCACCGGGCTGGAGGTCGCGGCGGCCGGCGGGCACCACCTCCTGCTCTCGGGGCCGCCCGGCGCGGGGAAGACGATGCTGGCCGAGCGGCTGCCCGCCGTGCTGCCACCGCTGTCCCGGCGGGAGTCCCTGGAGGTGACGGCGGTCCACTCGGTGGCCGGCATCCTGCCGCCGGGCGAGCCGCTCGTGAGGACCCCGCCGTACTGCGCGCCGCACCACTCGGCCACCATGCAGGCCCTGGTCGGCGGGGGAAACGGGCTGCCGAAGCCGGGCGCCGTCTCGCTGGCGCACCGAGGGGTGCTCTTTCTCGACGAAGCGCCCGAGTTCTCCGGAAAGGCCCTGGACGCCCTGCGTCAGCCGCTGGAGTCGGGCCATGTCGTGGTCGCCAGGAGCGGGGGAGTGGTGCGGCTGCCCGCCCGCTTCCTGATGGTGCTGGCCGCCAATCCGTGCCCGTGCGGGAGGCACACCCTGCACGGCGCGGGCTGCGAATGCCCCTCGTCCCTGATCAGGCGGTACCAGGCGCGGCTGTCCGGGCCGCTGCTCGACCGGGTCGACCTGCGGATCCAGGTCGAGCCGGTGAGCCGCTCGGACCTGCTCGGCCACGGTGGGCGCGGCGAATCCACGGCGACGGTCGCCGACCGCGTACGGGAGGCCAGAGATCGGGCCGCCGTTCGCCTCGACGGCACGCCGTGGACGGTCAACAGCGAGGTGCCCGGCCATGAGCTGCGCACGCGCTGGACCGTAGCGCCCGGGGCCCTGAGCGCCGCCGAGCGGGACGTGGAGCGGGGACTTCTCACGGCGCGCGGCCTCGACCGGGTGCTGCGCGTCGCGTGGACGGTCGCCGACCTCGCGGGGCACGACCGACCGGACGCGCAGGACGTCGCCCTCGCTCTCGAACTGCGCACCGGCATCGCCAGGGGCGTTCCGGCCGTCGCGGGGGCGGCCCCGTGACGGGGGCGGTGCGCCGGGACGGCACCAGGGGGGTCCCGGGCCGGGACGCTCCGCCGGGCGGACCGGCCCAGCAGGGCGAAGCGGAGCGTGTGGCGCGTTCGACGCTCACCCAGATCCTGGAGCCGGGCGACGAGAAGGGCGGTCGCTGGCTGAGGGAGCTGGGTGCGCAGGGGCTGCTTGCGCTGCTGATGTCGGACGCGTACGAGAAGGGGGCGCTGCCGGGGGCGTCCGAGCGCCGGGTGACCGGGCTGCGTGCCCGTGCAGCCGGGGTCGTGCCGGGGCAGCGGCTGACGGCGGTCCGCGCGCTCGGGGGCAGGTTCGTCATGCCCGGGGACACGGAGTGGCCGACCCAGCTCGACGACCTCGGCGACGCCCGCCCGGTCGGCCTGTGGGTGCGGGGCCTGCCCGACCTGCGCACCTGGGCACTGCGGTCGGTGGCCGTGGTCGGCGCCCGGGCCTGCACGCCCTACGGGGCGCACATGTCGGCCGTGCTCGCCACCGGGCTCGCCGAGCGGGGCTGGGTGGTGGTCTCCGGGGCGGCCTTCGGCGTCGACGGCGCGGCCCACCGGGGGGCGCTCGCCGCCGGTGGCGCCACCGTCGCCGTTCTGGCCTGCGGGGTCGACGTCGCCTATCCGCCCGGTCACACGGAGCTGATCAAGCGCATCGTGCAACAGGGGCTCGTCGTTGGCGAGTTGCCACCAGGAGACCATCCCACCCCGAGCCGGTTCGTCCTCCGGAACAGGGTGATCGCGGCCCTCACCCGGGGCACCGTCGTCGTCGAGGCGGAGTACCGCAGCGGCTCCCTGGTCACCGCCCGCAGAGCGCAGCAGCTCGGACGCTTCACGATAGGCGTTCCCGGGCCCGTGACCAGCGGTCTCTCTGCCGGGGTGCACGAACTGCTGCGCGGCGGCGCCACGCTCGTCACCGACGCCGCCGAAGTGGTCGAGCTCGTGGGTGACATGGGCGACCTCGCGCCCGAGCGCACCGGCCCCGTCCTGCCCAGGGATCTTCTGGATCCCGGCAGCAGGCGGGTCCTCGAGTCGCTGCCCGCCCGGCGCGCGGTCTCCTGTGCTGAGGCCGCTCGGTGCGCCGGTACGACGGACGACGAGGCGCTCGGCAGGCTGTACGAACTGCACTCGCTCGGCTTTGTCGAGCGGTGCCCGGAAGGGTGGAGGTTGGCCTCTCGCGCCATTCGGGGTTCGAACGCGCGGCGAGGCGATGCTTGACCTGGAGCATTCGGGTGAAAAGGTGAAGGCGATGACCTTCGGAGTCCCGTGCGTGACGTCTGAGGGGCCGGTGCGCAGGGCATCGGCCCCGAATCGAAGGTGTGGGCGAGGGCGAATACCCGAGCAGGTTCGTTCCGCTTCCCTCGCCCACCGCGACGGCGCAGTCACGCTACGCTCACCGGGTTCCGGCCTCGGCCTCCCCGTCCCGCCCCCTCGCAGCAGAACGGCTCAAGACAACGCATGCCCCAGCACACGTCCGGGTCTGACCGCGCGGCAGTGCCACCCGCTGCCCGTGGCACCGTGCGGCCCTCGGCTCCCTCGTCGGTCGAGGAGCTGTGGCGCTCGTACAAGGCCACGGGTGACGAGCGGCTGCGGGAGCAGTTGATCCTGCACTACTCGCCGCTGGTCAAGTATGTGGCGGGCCGCGTCAGCGTGGGGCTGCCCTCCAATGTCGAGCAGGCCGACTTCGTCTCCTCCGGCGTCTTCGGGCTCATCGACGCCATCGAGAAGTTCGACCTCGACCGGTCGATCAAGTTCGAGACGTACGCGATCACCCGCATCCGGGGCGCGATGATCGACGAACTGCGGGCGCTGGACTGGATCCCGCGCTCGGTGCGGCAGAAGGCCCGTGCCGTCGAACGCGCCTACGCCACGCTGGAGGCCCAGCTGCGGCGCACGCCCTCGGAGGCCGAGGTCGCCGCCGAGATGGACATCACGGTCGAGGAACTGCACGCGGTTTTCAGCCAGTTGTCCCTGGCCAACGTCGTGGCGCTGGAAGAGCTGCTGCATGTGGGAGGCGAGGGGGGCGACCGGCTCAGCCTCATGGACACGCTGGAGGACACGGCGGCGGACAACCCGGTCGAGGTCGCCGAGGACCGGGAGCTGCGCCGGCTGCTCGCCCGGGCCATCAACACCCTGCCCGACCGGGAGAAGACCGTCGTCACGCTCTACTACTACGAAGGACTCACCCTGGCCGAGATCGGCCATGTCCTCGGGGTCACCGAGAGCCGCGTCAGCCAGATCCACACGAAGTCGGTCCTGCAACTGCGGGCGAAGCTGGCCGACGTAGGACGTTGACGCCGAGTCGTCCGGGCCGCATCCGTACAGTGGAGGCGTGCCCAGGATTCGAGCGGCCTCCGTGGCCGAGCACCGGACGATGCAGCGAGGCGCCCTGCTGGACGCCGCGCGCTCCCTCCTGTCCGAAGGCGGTACGGAGGCGCTGACCTTCCCCGCACTCGCCGAGCGCACGGGCCTGGCGAGGTCCTCCGTCTACGAGTACTTCCGCTCGCGCGCCGCGGTCGTCGAAGAGCTCTGCGCCGTGGACTTCCCCGTGTGGGCGGCGGAGGTCGAGGCCGCGATGGACCGCGCGGACACGCCCGAGGGCAGGGTCGAGGCGTATGTGCGCCGGCAGCTCGACCTGGTCGGCGACCGGCGCCACCGGGCGGTCGTCGCGATCTCCGCGAGCGAGCTGGACGCCGGAGCGCGCGAGAAGATCCGCGCCGCCCACGGCGGGCTGATCGCGATGATCGTCGAGGCACTGCGGGATTTGGGCCAGGAACAGCCCCGGCTCGGGGCGATGCTGCTGCAGGGCGTCGTGGACGCAGCGGTCCGCCGTATCGAGCTCGGCGCGGCCGAGGACCCGGCCACCGTCGCCGACGCGGCGGTCGCGATGGCGCTGCGCGGCGTCCGGGGCTGAGGCAGGCGGGGCGGCGGGCCAGGGGCGTCGCGGGCTAGGGGAGCGGTACGCCGAAGACCGGGAGCAGCCTGGACGGTGGTCGGCGCAGTATCGAGGGCGACAGCAGGCTGAGCGGATTCAGGTACTCCGTGCCCCGCAGCAGGCCCCAGTGCAGGCACCCCGCGGCGCAGTGCGACGGCCCCGCGTCGATCGTCCCCACGACCTGCCCGGCGGCGACCTCCTCTCCCTTGTCCACCAGGGGGCGGACCGGTTCGTACGTAATCCTCAGCGGCGGCTCACCCGTACCGGTGAGGCTGATGACCAGCACGCTGCGGTTCGCGACCCGGCCGGCGAAGGCGATCCGGCCGGCCGCCGCGGCGCGGACAGGGGTGCCGGGCGGGGCGGCGAGGTCGACGCCGCGATGCCCGGCGCCGTAGGGCGAAGAGGGCGGCGCCCAGCCCCGCACGACGACGGGCCGGGGCGCCCCGACCGGCCAGCTCCGGGCCCCGCCGTCCCCGCCGGCTTCCTGCGGCCGTGGACCCGCAGCCGCTCCGATCCCGAGAGCCGGTTCCCGATGCGTCGTGTGCGCGTGCGCGCCCGGCCCGGCCGCCGCCCCCGCACCCGAGCGCGCCCCCGCCGTCGCAGCCCGCGTCCCCGTCGAAGTCCCTACGGGTGCCGGCTCAGCACTCGGCCGCCCTCGTGGGGACGACGACGCGAGCAGCGTCAGCAGGATCAAGGTCAGGAGCAGGGCGGGCAGGGCGTGGCGCGGGTGCCTCGCGGGACCTGCGCAGTGCACGGCAAGTACGCGGCTCATGGGGGACACCGTCCCGCGGGCCGTCCCAACCGCGGTGATCTTGGCCCTGATCTGTGGACAACCGGGTGGTTGTGGACAGCGCCGTCACCCGGCACGTCACGGGTCCCGTACACTTCTTCTGGCGATCCGGGTCACCGGGTCGACTTCGCACGCCCCGCCACCCACCCTTTCCGCGGTCGGTGGCCGCGCTCCTCGGTCCCTTGTGGCACGGCGCGTCGGGGCGTCAGGACACAACCGAGAACCCAAGGAGATACGGCCATGGCCGTCGTCACGATGCGGGAGCTGCTGGAGAGCGGCGTCCACTTCGGTCACCAGACCCGTCGTTGGAACCCGAAGATGAAGCGCTTCATCTTCACCGAGCGCAACGGCATCTACATCATCGACCTGCTCCAGTCGCTGTCGTACATCGACCGCGCCTACGAGTTCGTCAAGGAGACCGTCGCGCACGGCGGCTCCATCATGTTCGTCGGTACGAAGAAGCAGGCCCAGGAGGCCATCGCCGAGCAGGCGACGCGCGTCGGCATGCCCTACGTCAACCAGCGCTGGCTGGGCGGCATGCTCACCAACTTCTCCACCGTCTACAAGCGTCTGCAGCGCCTCAAGGAGCTGGAGCAGATCGACTTCGAGGACGTGGCCGCCTCCGGCCTCACCAAGAAGGAGCTCCTGGTCCTCTCCCGCGAGAAGGCCAAGCTGGAGAAGACCCTCGGCGGTATCCGCGAGATGCAGAAGGTGCCGAGCGCCGTCTGGATCGTCGACACCAAGAAGGAGCACATCGCCGTCGGTGAGGCGCGCAAGCTCCACATCCCGGTCGTCGCGATCCTCGACACCAACTGCGACCCCGACGAGGTCGACTACAAGATCCCGGGCAACGACGACGCCATCCGCTCCGTCACCCTGCTCACCCGCGTGATCGCCGACGCCGTCGCCGAGGGCCTCATCGCCCGCTCCGGCGCCGCGACCGGCGACCAGAAGCCGGGCGACAAGGCCGCCGGTGAGCCGCTGGCCGAGTGGGAGCGCGACCTCCTCGAGGGCGAGAAGAAGGCGGACGCCGACAAGGCTGACGAGGCCAAGCCGGCCGAGGCCGCTGCCGAGGCTCCGGCCGCTGAGGCTCCGGCCGCCGAGGCCGAGCAGGCCTGACCTACGGCCTGACCTTCACAGGTTCGGTTGACGACGGCGGGGGCGTGCAGCCCCCGCCGTCCACCCGTAGATCTTCCAGATCTTCGTAGATCTTTCAGACTTCGAGAGAGAAACTCAGACTCATGGCGAACTACACCGCCGCTGACGTCAAGAAGCTCCGCGAGCTCACCGGCGCCGGCATGATGGACTGCAAGAAGGCGCTGGACGAGTCGGACGGCAACGTCGACAAGGCCGTCGAGGCCCTGCGCATCAAGGGCCAGAAGGGCGTCGCCAAGCGCGAGGGCCGCTCCGCCGAGAACGGTGCCGTCGTCTCCCTGATCGCCGACGACAACACCTCCGGTGTCATCGTCGAGCTGAAGTGCGAGACGGACTTCGTCGCCAAGGGCGACAAGTTCCAGGCAGTGGCGAACGCTCTCGCCGCGCACGTCGCCGCCACCTCCCCGGCGGACATCGAGGCGCTGCTCGCCTCCGAGATCGAGCCCGGCAAGACCGTGCAGGCGTACGTCGACGAGGCCAACGCCAACCTCGGCGAGAAGATCGTCCTGGACCGCTTCGCGCAGTTCTCCGGTGGCTACGTCACGGCGTACATGCACCGCACCATGCCCGACCTGCCCCCGCAGATCGGTGTTCTCGTCGAGTTCGACAAGGAGAACGCCGAGATCGCCAAGGGTGTCGCCCAGCACATCGCCGCCTTCGCCCCGAAGTACCTCTCCCGCGAGGACGTCCCGGCCGAGGTCGTCGAGGCCGAGCGCCGCGTCGCCGAGGAGACCACGCGCGCCGAGGGCAAGCCCGAGGCCGCTCTGCCGAAGATCGTCGAGGGCCGGGTCAACGGCTTCTTCAAGGAGGCCACCCTCCTCGGCCAGCCGTACGCGCTCGACAACAAGAAGTCCGTCCAGCAGATCCTGGACGAGGCCGGTGTCACCCTGAAGCGCTTCAGCCGCATCAAGGTCGGCATCTGAGTCCGTACGCGACGGACCCCGGACCCGGGTAGGGTCTGAAGCAGTCGCCCGCGCCAGCGCCGGACGACCGCAGATCTGACGAGGAGGCCATTGCCGGCAGGGACAGCATGACCCCAACGGCAATGGCCTTCTTCGCATGTGCACGAGGAGATCTCCATGAACCAGGGCGCCGTACAAGGCGACGACAACCACGACAAAAAGGCCGGCCGCTTCATGCTGAAGCTGTCAGGAGAGGCTTTCTCCGGCGGCACCGGTCTCGGCGTCGACCCCGACGTCGTGCACGCCATCGCACGGGAGATCGCAGCGGTCGTCCGCGACGGCGCAGAGATCGCCGTCGTGATCGGCGGCGGAAACTTCTTCCGCGGAGCCGAACTCCAGCAGCGCGGCATGGACCGGGCACGCTCGGATTACATGGGCATGCTCGGCACCGTCATGAACTGCCTCGCCCTCCAGGACTTCCTGGAGAAGGAGGGCATCGACTCACGTGTGCAGACGGCCATCACGATGGGTCAGGTCGCGGAGCCGTACATCCCGCTGCGTGCCGTACGGCACCTGGAGAAGGGCCGCGTCGTCATCTTCGGTGCCGGTATGGGCATGCCCTACTTCTCCACCGACACCACCGCCGCCCAGCGCGCCCTGGAGATCGACGCCGAAGCACTGCTGATGGGGAAGAACGGTGTCGACGGCGTCTACGACTCCGACCCCAAGGCCAACCCGGACGCGGTGAAGTTCGACGCGCTGGAGTACGGCGAGGTGCTGTCCCGCAACCTCAAGGTCGCCGACGCCACCGCCATCACCCTCTGCCGCGACAACGCTCTCCCGATCCTCGTCTTCGAACTCCTCGCCGAGGGCAATATCGCTCGGGCGGTCCGGGGTGAGAAGATCGGCACGCTCGTGAGCGACCGGGACACCCGGGCCTGACCCGAGGGCCTCGGGGCGCCCTCGGGGGATGGACAACGCCCTGCCGGTCGTACACCGTGCAGGGAACACGCGACGCAGGTTCCGCCGGCCCAGTCCGATGCCGGGCCCAACTCAAGACACGCAGGAGCAAGTGGTGATCGAAGAGACCCTCCTCGAGGCCGAGGAGAAGATGGAGAAGGCCGTCCTGGTCGCCAAGGATGACTTCGCCGCGATCCGCACCGGACGTGCGCACCCGGCGATGTTCAACAAGATCGTGGCGGACTACTACGGTGCCCTGACCCCGATCAACCAGCTGGCGTCGTTCTCGGTCCCGGAGCCGCGGATGGCCGTTGTGACGCCGTTCGACAAGACCGCTCTGCGCAACATCGAGCAGGCGATCCGCGACTCGGACCTCGGTGTCAACCCGAGCAACGACGGCAACATCATCCGCGTGGTCTTCCCGGAGCTCACGCAGGACCGCCGCAAGGAGTTCATCAAGGTCGCCAAGTCGAAGGCCGAGGACTCCAAGATCTCGATCCGCTCCGTCCGCCGCAAGGCGAAGGAGACCATCGACAAGTTCATCAAGGACGGCGAGGTCGGCGAGGACGAGGGCCGGCGTGCGGAGAAGGAGCTCGACGACACCACCGCGAAGTACGTCGCGCAGGTGGACGAGCTGCTCAAGCACAAGGAAGCCGAGCTGCTCGAGGTCTGATGAACGACTCTTCCTGGGGGGCCTCGCACGGCGCCGGATACGCCGGTGCATGGCCACCGCCCGAGCAGGGGCCCCTCCCGGCGGGTCCCGCCTACGATGGGCACGACGCACGGTATACATCAAAGACGCAGCCCATGCCCATCGGGCCGGACTTTCCCGACGCAGGTAGAGACGCCGAATCCCCCGAGGGACCCAGCGGCCGGGCCGGCCGCGAGGACCGCGACCAGGGGGCCGCACGGCCCGGTGGCCCCCTGTTCCGCGACGAGAACACGCAGGAGCCCATGCCCAGCCCGCCGCCGGCAGCGCCTCAGCAGCCGCAGCCGCCGAACAAGAAGCGGGCCGGCCGCGATCTGCGGGCGGCCATAGGGGTCGGCGTGGGGCTCGGCGCGGTGATCGTCGCGTCGCTCTTCATCGTCAAGGCCGTGTTCGTCGGCGTGGTGGCCGTCGCCGTCGTCGTCGGCCTGTGGGAGCTGACCTCGCGCCTGCAGGAGCGCAAGCAGATCAAGGCGCCGCTGGTACCGCTCGCGGTCGGCGGCGCGGCCATGGTCGTGGCCGGTTACGTGCGCGGGGCCGAGGGCGCCTGGGTGGCCATGGCGCTGACGGCGCTCGCGGTGCTCGTCTGGCGTATGACCGAGCCGCCCGAGGGCTACCTCAGGGACGTCACGGCAGGTGTCTTCGCCGCCTTCTACGTGCCCTTCCTCGCCACGTTCGTGGCGCTGATGCTCAGCGCGGACGACGGGCCGGAACGGGTGATCACCTTCCTGGTGCTCACGGTCGTCAGCGACACCGGTGCGTACGCGGTCGGCTGGCGCTTCGGCAAGCACAAGCTCGCGCCGCGCATCAGCCCCGGCAAGACCCGCGAAGGGCTGCTCGGAGCGGTGGCCTTCGCGATGGCGGCGGGCGCGCTGTGCATGCAGTTCCTCGTCGAGGGCGGCACCTGGTGGCAGGGTCTGCTGATCGGTCTCGCGGTCGCGGCCAGCGCGACGCTGGGCGACCTCGGGGAGTCGATGATCAAGCGGGATCTCGGCATCAAGGACATGGGCACCCTGCTCCCCGGCCACGGCGGCATCATGGACCGGCTGGACTCGCTGCTGCCGACGGCCCCGGTGGTGTGGCTGCTGCTGGTGCTGTTCGTCGGCGCCGGCTGACCTGCGGTCTTCTGCGTGAGGGCTCGTCGTCCACAGGGGCGGCGGGCCCTTTGTCGCGTCTCTGGGACACTGGCAGCACCCTGCCCGAGCCCGGAGGGCGCGCACCCAGAGCCCGCCAGTACGGCGCTTGACCCGGCCATACACGGGGGTGAGCGGCCCTGAGCGGGCGCCGGGTCGTCACGCACAGTCGGGGAGGCAGTGTGGCCAGGCGAAGGCAGCGCCGTAAGGCACCACCGCTCAACGCGATTTTCGCCGCTGATACGCAGGTGTTCCGCTTCTACCCGGACGGCACCGTCCTGGACGTGCTCGTACGACCCGCCCCTCAGCCCTCGAGCGCAGAGACTCTGGCGGGCTGGCTGCGCAGAGACAACGTGATCCCGGGCGTGCACGTGGCGCGGTACGTCCTTGAGGGCGAGCAGGTCACGTTCACGACGCGCGGACGCTACCGGGACGAGGAGATCACGGTCCGTGGGACGTGGGTCCGAGGCGTGCTGACGCTCGGCCAGGTCGGCCGAGGCTGGGAGATCCCCCCTCGACGCTTCCAGCGCTTCGATCAACGGCTGGGACGAGTCTGCGATCAGTGACCGGCCTGTGCTGAATCTCTCGGCAGAACACGGCATGACCGGTACTCGCTCACGGCAGTGACGCCCTGTCTCCAGCGATGGATCTCGGGCCGTCTCCGGGTCGTCTCCGGACCGTCCCGGGCCGCCGGAGACGACCCGGACGGCCGGGACGGCCAGCACCGGCGGCTCGGGCCCCTGGCCACAGGGATCCGTCTGCGACACTGGTAGCACCATGCCCAAGCCCGGAGAACTCACTTTCGTCGCGCCCCGCGGAGCCAAGAAGCCCCCGCGGCACCTTGCCGACCTCTCACCCGCCGAGCGCAAGGACGCCGTCGCCGCGATCGGCGAGAAGCCGTTCCGCGCCAAGCAGCTGTCCCAGCACTACTTCGCGCGCTACGCGCACGACCCGGCGCAGTGGACCGACATTCCCGCCTCCGCGCGGGAGAAGCTCGCCACGGAGCTGCTGCCCGACCTGATGTCGGTCGTGCGGCACATCTCCTGCGACAACGACACCACCCGCAAGACGCTGTGGCGCCTCCACGACGGCACGCTCGTCGAGTCCGTCCTGATGCGCTATCCGGACCGCGTCACGATGTGCATCTCCTCGCAGGCGGGCTGCGGGATGAACTGCCCGTTCTGCGCGACCGGGCAGGCCGGTCTCGACCGCAATCTGTCCACCGCCGAGATCGTGCACCAGATCGTCGACGGCATGCGCGCCCTGCGGGACGGAGAGGTGCCCGGGGGCCCCGCCCGGCTGTCCAACATCGTGTTCATGGGCATGGGTGAGCCGCTCGCCAACTACAAGCGGGTCGTCGGCGCCATCCGCCGGCTGACCGACCCCGAGCCGGACGGTCTCGGCCTCTCGCAGCGCGGCATCACCGTCTCCACGGTGGGCCTCGTCCCCGCGATGCTGCGCTTCGCCGACGAGGGCTTCAAGTGCCGCCTCGCCGTCTCCCTGCACGCACCGGACGACGAGCTGCGCGACACCCTCGTCCCGGTCAACACCCGCTGGAAGGTCCGCGAGGTCCTCGACGCCGCATGGGAGTACGCGGAGAAGTCCGGCCGCCGGATCTCCATCGAGTACGCGCTGATCCGCGACATCAACGACCAGGCGTGGCGCGGCGATCTGCTCGGCCGCCTCCTCAAGGGCAAGAGGGTCCACGTCAACCTGATCCCGCTGAACCCGACGCCCGGCTCCAAGTGGACGGCGTCGCGGCCGGAGGACGAGAAGGCGTTCGTCGAGGCCATCGCGGCCCATGGCGTACCGGTCACCGTCCGGGACACCCGGGGGCAGGAGATCGACGGCGCCTGCGGGCAGCTGGCAGCGCAGGAGCGGTGACCGGGGGCCGTCAGCCGTGTGGCTGATACTGTGCCCTGTGCGTTCGCACAAATGAACATCGAAACATTCCGACAGGGGAGCGCAGCAGCGCTGAGAGTGCGGCAGGGGCGCGTCAGGACGCGCCGGGGCCGCAGACCCTCGGACCTGATCCGGGTCATACCGGCGTAGGGAGTCAGCACCATCATGAACAGCCAGCTTCGGCGTGCCACCGGCACGGCGCTCGCCGCCGCCCTCGGCGTCACCGCCCTCGCGGCCTGCGGCGGACAGTCCGAGGACTCCGGGTCCGGCACCGGCGGCGCGTCAAAGACCGTCACCCTCGTCAGCCACGACTCCTTCGCGGCGTCCGACGCCGTGCTCAAGGAGTTCACCCGGCAGACCGGGTACACGGTCAAGGTCCTCAAGAGCGGGGACGCGGGCGCCGCGCTCAACAAGGAGATCCTCACCAAGGGCTCCCCGCAGGGCGACGTCTTCTTCGGCGTCGACAACACCCTGCTCTCCCGCGCCCTCGACAACGACCTGTTCACGCCGTACGAGGCCAAGGGGCTCGACCAGGTGGCGGACGAGGCGCGGCTCGACGCGGACAAGCACCGGGTCACGCCCGTCGACACCGGCGACATCTGCGTGAACTACGACAAGAAGTTCTTCGCCGACAAGAAGCTCGCGCCCCCGAAGACCTTCGCCGACCTCACGAAGCCCGAGTACAAGAACCTGCTCGTCGTGGAGAACCCGGCGACCTCCTCGCCCGGACTCGGCTTCCTGCTCGGCAGCGTCGGCGCGTTCGGCGAGTCCGGCTGGCAGGACTACTGGAAGAAGCTCAAGGCCAACGGCGTCAAGGTCGTCGACGGCTGGGAGCAGGCGTACAACGAGGAGTTCTCCGGCTCCGCCGGCGGGAAGAAGGCGGGGGCCGACCGTCCCCTCGTCGTCTCGTACGCCTCCAGCCCGCCGGTCGAGGTCCTCTACGCCGACCCGCAGCCCGCCGAGGCGCCCACGGGTGTCGCGACCGGCACCTGCTTCCGCCAGATCGAGTTCGCCGGTCTGCTCAAGGGCGCGAAGAACGAGGCGGGAGGCAAGGCGCTGCTGGACTTCCTGATCACCAGGACGTTCCAGGAGGACATGCCGCTCACCATGTTCGTCAACCCCGTGGTCGAGGGCACCAAGCTGCCCGAGCTGTTCACCGAGCACGGTGTGGTCGTCGACAAGCCCGAGACGGTCGCTCCCGGCACGATCGCCGAGAACCGTGAGCAGTGGATCCGGTCGTGGTCCTCGCTCGTCCTGAAGTAGGGCAATCCCTGCGGGGGAACGCGGCGCGGCTCGCCCTGATGGCCGGCCCCGTCGCGTTCTTCGCCGTCTTCTTCGCCTATCCGGTCACCGCGATCGTCGGCCGCGGCCTGCGCGTCGGGGGCGCCTGGCAGTTCGGGCGGTTCGGCGAGGTCCTCGCACGTCCGGACATCCTGCACGTCCTGTGGTTCACCACCTGGCAGGCGCTCGCCTCCACCGCGCTCACCCTGCTCGTCGCCCTGCCCGGCGCCTACGTGTTCGCCCGGCTCGACTTCCCCGGCAAGCGCCTCCTGCGCGCCGTGGTCACGGTGCCGTTCGTGCTGCCGACCGTCGTCGTCGGCACGGCCTTCCTCGCCCTGCTGGGCCGCGGCGGGCTGCTCGACGAGCTGTGGGGCATACGCCTGGACACCACGGTCTGGGCCATCCTGCTCGCGCACGTCTTCTTCAACTACGCCGTGGTCGTCCGCACCGTCGGCGGCCTGTGGTCGCAGCTCGACCCGCGTCAGGAGGAGGCCGCGCGGGTGCTCGGCGCCGGGCGGCTCGCGGCCTGGCGGCGGGTGACGCTTCCCGCGCTCGTGCCGTCCCTCGCCGCGGCGGCGCTGATGGTCTTCCTGTTCACCTTCAGCTCGTTCGGCGTCGTGCAGATCCTCGGCGGCCCCTCCTTCTCCACCCTCGAAGTGGAGATCTACCGGCAGACTGCCGAGATGCTCGACCTGCCGACGGCGGCCGTGCTCACCATGCTGCAGTTCCTGGCCGTCTGCGTCGTCCTCGCCGTCCATGCCCGGGTCGTGCGGCGCCGCGAGGGAGCGCTGAGGCTCGTCGACCCGGCCCGTACGGCGCGCCGGCCGCTCGGAGCCGCCCAGTGGACCGTGCTCTGCGGGGTGCTTCTCAGCGTCGCCCTGCTCCTGATCGCGCCGCTCGGCGTGCTGGTCGAGCGGTCCTTCGACACCCCTCGCGGCTACGGGCTCGACTACTACCGCGCGCTCACCGTGCTCGACGAGCGGGGCGGCGCCTTCCTCGTCCCGCCGATCGACGCCGTGGCCAACTCGCTGGAGTACGCGCTCGTCGCGACCGCCGTCTCGGTGCTGGTCGGGGGGCTCGCGGCGGCCGCCCTCACCCGGCGGGCCGGCCGGCTGGTCCGCGGCTTCGACGCCCTGCTGATGCTGCCCCTCGGCGTCTCGGCGGTGACCGTCGGCTTCGGGTTCCTGATCACGCTCGACGAGCCGCCGCTCGATCTGCGCGGCTCGTGGATGCTGGTGCCGCTCGCACAGGCGCTGGTCGGGGTGCCCTTCGTCGTACGGACCATGCTGCCCGTCCTGCGCGCGGTCGACGTCCGGCTGCGCGAGGCGGCGGCCGTGCTCGGCGCGTCGCCGCTGCGCGCCTGGCGCGAGGTGGACCTGCCGCTGGTGAGCCGGGCGCTGCTCGTGGCGGCGGGTTTCGCGTTCGCCGTCTCGCTCGGCGAGTTCGGCGCGACCGTCTTCATCGCCCGGCCCGACCAGCCGACGCTGCCCGTCGCCGTCGCCCGGCTGCTGGGCAGGCCCGGCGAGCTCAACTACGGGCAGGCGATGGCCCTCGGCACGATCCTGATGGTGGTGTGCGCCGCCGCGCTGCTCCTCCTCGAACGCCTCCGTACCGACACCCCCTCCGAGGAGTTGTGATGGCGCTGCTGGAACTGGAGGGCGTCACCGTACGGTTCGGTTCGCGGGCCGCCCTCGACGCGGTGGACCTGAAGGTCGCCGAGCACGAGATCGTCTGCGTGCTGGGACCGAGCGGCAGCGGCAAGTCCACGCTGCTCAGGGTGGTCGCCGGACTCCAGCGCGCCGACGCGGGCCGGGTGCTGCTCGCGGGAGCCGACCAGGCCGGGGTGCCGGTCCACCGTCGGGGCGTGGGGCTGATGTTCCAGGACCATCAGCTCTTCCCGCACCGCGACGTGGCGGGCAACGTCGCGTTCGGGCTGCGCATGCGTCCTCACCGGGCCGGGGAGACATCGCGCGCCGACCGTGGTGAACAGGGCCGCCGGGTGGAGGAGTTGCTGGAGCTCGTCGGTCTGCCGGGGGCGCAGCGGCGGTCCGTGGCCGCGCTGTCCGGCGGCGAGCAGCAGAGGGTCGCGCTCGCCAGGGCGCTGGCGCCGGAGCCCCAGCTGCTGATGCTCGACGAGCCGCTCGGCCAGCTGGACCGCGGGCTGCGCGAGCGGCTCGTCGTCGAACTGCGCGGGCTCTTCGGCAGGTTGGGGACCACGGTCCTCGCCGTCACCCACGACCAGGGGGAGGCCTTCGCGCTCGCCGACCGTGTCGTGGTCATGAGCGAGGGGCGCATCGCCCAGACGGGTACGCCGCTGGAGGTGTGGCAGCGCCCCGCGTCCGAGTTCGTCGCGCGCTTCCTCGGCTTCGACAACGTCGTGCCGGCCACGGTCGGCGGCGGGGCCGCCGACACCCCCTGGGGCAGGATTCCCGTCCCGGACCGCTCGCCGCAGGGCGCACGCATGCTGCTCGTACGGCCGTCCGGCGTGCATGTCGTTGAGCCGGGCCGGGGCTCGGCGGCCACGGTCGTCTCGCGGACCTTCCGCGGCAGCCACGTCGCCCTGCGCCTGCGTCCCGCCGAGGGGCCCGTGCTGGAGGCCGAGTGCTCCCTGCGGGACGCGCCGGGTGAAGGAGAGGGAGTCGGCGTGGTGTTCGCCGCGGACGACGTGGTGGTCCTGGAGTCCGGAGCCTGATCACGGGGCCCGCTGCCGGCAGCTACGCGCCGGCCCCCAGCCGCAGCAGTGCCCGGGGCACCTCGTCGACCGAGTCCACCAGGGCGATCCGCGACTCCATGGCCCGGCCCCGTGCGAGCGAGCGCAGCAGGGGCCACGTGGGCAGATGGCCGGTCCAGTGGGCGCGGTCGACGAGCACCATGGGGGTCGGTTCGCCGTGCGACCCGTAGTAGTTCGGGGTCGCGTTGTCGAAGATCTCCTGCACCGTTCCCGCCGCGCCCGGCAGGAAGACCACGCCCGCGTCGCAGCGGGCCAGCAGGCCGTCCTCGCGCGTGGCGTTGGCGAAGTACTTGGCGATGTGCCCGGCGAACGCGTTCGGCGGCTCGTGCCCGTAGAACCAGGTGGGGATGCCGACCGAGTCGGCGCCCCGCGGCCAGCGGGCGCGCACCTCGAAGGCCGCCTGTGCCCAGTCGGTCACCGAGGGCATGAAGGAAGGCGCCTTCGCCAGCAACTGGAGCGCGTCCTCCAGCATGTCCTCGGAGTGCGCGGCCGCGTAGGCGCCGAGGTTGGCGGCCTCCATCGCGCCCGGTCCGCCCCCGGTCGCCACCGTGAAGCCCGCACGGGTGAGAGTGCGGCCGAGCCGTGCCGCGCCGGCGTACGCCTCGGTGCCCCGGCCCATCGCGTGGCCGCCCATCACGCCCACCACACGTGCGCCGACGAGGAGTTCGTCGAGGGCGTCCGAGAGGGCGTCGTCGTGGATCGCGCGGAGCATCGAGGCGAACACGTCGCCGTCGGCCCTGGTGCGCCGGAACCAGTCGTGGGCGAGGGCGTCCGGGGTGGCCGCGTATCCGCCGTCGAGCCCGGCGAAGAGCTCGTCCGCGGTGTAGAGGCGGCCGCGGTACGGGTCGATGGGCACGTCCGGAACGGGTGGGAAGACGAGGGCCCCGTCGGCGCGGACCTTCGCCGCGGCCGCGGGCTCCATCGGGCAGCCGAGGAACACGGCCTGGTCGGTGTCCGCGGACAACAGCACGGACGTGCGCCGTGTGAGGTCGACGGACTGGACGCGGAATCCGGCGAGCGAGCCGCGGGAGACGACCCGGTCGAATGCCTCGAGTGACTCGATCTCGCGGTGCTCCGCCTGCGGTTCGGGGTGCGTCATGGGCCCACGATAGGCCGCGCCCGGGGGTCCGTACCGCCCGTGGGGAAGGGCGGGGGCCCGCGAGGGGGCGGGGTACGGAGGAGAGGCCTAGCCCTTCAGCGGCGCGGCCGCCAGAGTGGCGATCGTCAGGGTCAGCGGTGCGAACAGCAGCAGCAGCGCCCCCGCGCGCAGCCACGCGGCCCGGCGCAGCGCCGCCGGGTGCGCGCCCAGCCGCAGCAGGGCCTCGGTCGTGCCGGCGCGCGACTGCCGGGCCTCCAGCGCCGCGGTGAGAAGCGTGGCCGTCGTGCAGGCGACGACGAGTGCCGCGCCCAGCGCGGTCATCGGGCCCCAGAGGCGGGACACGTCCCCGTGGAGCGCGGTCACCGCGAGCGCCCCGGAGGCCGTCGCGCAGACCACCCCGAGCGGGCGGCCGATACGGCGGGCCTCCGCCATGAGGACGCGGCCCGCGAGCAGCCGGGTCGCACCGGGCCGTACGGCCTGCAGGAGACGGCCGCACAGGTGCGTCAGGGCCGGGCCCGCGAGCCACAGGCCGGCCGCGGCCAGCACCCAGCCGGCGAGGACTCCGGCCGGGTGGCCGCCGATCGGGCCGGGCAGGGCGAGCGCATGACCGGAGGGCCGTCCGCTCGCGTACGTCTCGACGGCGAGGCCGCCGGCGATCATGGCGACACCCCACGGCAGCCCGGCGGGCGCCGAGGCGGGAGCCTCGTCCTCGGCGGCGGGCCGGGGGCGCAGCGCGATCGCGGCGGCGGCCGTCGCGGTCACCGGAACGAGCGACAGCAGCGTCAGCACGGCGCCGATCGGCAGCGGGTGACCGGCCGCGAGCAGGTCGGCGGCCGCTCCGTCGAACGGCAGTCCGCCCAGATCGCCCCGCAGATGCAGGAAGAACAGCAGCGCGACCGCGCTGCCCAGCGTCGTCGCGACGGCCGTCGTCACCGCGGCGACCGCCATGAGCCCGGACGGGCCGAGACCGACGGCCGCGAGGCCCGACCGCGGCCGGGTGCTCGGGTCGGCGCGGGCGACGGCGACGGCGAAGTACGCGGTCGCCGCGAGCGGGATCGCACACCACAGCAGCCGCTCGGTCGCGGTGCGGGAGTCGGCGGGATGGGACAGCGCGTACGTCAGTGTGCAGAGCATCAGGAAGCCGACGCCCGCGGACGCCGCGGCCACCAGGAGGCGCCGCAGCTGGACGAGGGCGTGGGCGCCGCGGGTCAGACGGAGAGCGAGCACGCGGCCCGGCCTTCCGCCTCGGCCGCCTGCGGGGAGCCGGCCCGGCGGCCGTCGGCGAGCAGGATCACGCGGTCCGCGAGGGCGGCCACGTCGGCGTCGTGCGTGGCGAGGACCATGGTCATGCGGTGGGACCTGGCGGCGGCCACCACCGTACGCAGCACATGGGCGCGGTCGGCGCTGTGCAGCGTCGCGGTCGGCTCGTCGGCGAAGAGCACGGACGGGGTCGTGACGAGTGCGCGGGCGACGGCGACGCGTTGTTGCTCGGCACGGACGAGGCCGTGCGGCCGCTTGGCCGCGGTGGCACCGACGTCCAGGCGGTCCATCCACTCCAGGGCGGTCTTCTTGGCCTTGCGGTGGGAGACGCCGTGCATCAGCAGCGGCAGGGCGACGTTCTCCCAGGCCCGCAGCTCGGGAACGAGGGTCGGTTCGGAATCGATCCAGCCGAAGCGGTCGCGCCGCAGCCGCTCGCGCTGGAGCGGGCGCATGGTGTGGACGGGTGCGCTGTTGAACCAGACCTCGCCCCGCTGCGGCACGAGCTGGCCGGACAGGCACCGCAGGAGCGTGGTCTTCCCGCTCCCGCGCGCTCCGTGCACGGCGAGGATCTCGCCTTCGCGTACGCCGAGCGACACCCCGACGAGCGCCGGGGAGCCGCGGTGGGAGTGGTGCAGGGAACGAGCCCAGATCACGTCGTTGTCCGGCGGGGCAACCATCGCGCACACCTCGGTTCTGATCAGATTTCCGGCCCCCCTTACGGGGGAACGAAGACAGGGCCGATCGGTCACTGGGCACGCTAGGGAGTCACCGGCGGGCTCCTGGGAAGCACGCGGCCCGGGCACCGCCCATCTCACTCGGATGGGGGTACCCGGGCCGTTCGTGCGGGCGCCGGAGCCTGGGGCCTAGAGCTTCGTCCAGGCCTCGGTGAGGACCGAGCGCAGGATCTGCTCGATCTCGTCGAAGGTCGCCTGGTCCGAGATCAGCGGCGGCGCCAGCTGGATGACCGGGTCGCCGCGGTCGTCGGCCCGGCAGTACAGACCGGCGTCGAACAGTGCCTTGGACAGGAAGCCGTACAGGACGCGCTCGGTCTCCTCGTCGTTGAAGGACTCCTTGGTGACCTTGTCCTTCACCAGCTCGATGCCGTAGAAGAAGCCGTTGCCGCGGACGTCGCCGACGATCGGCAGGTCGTGCAGCTTCTGCAGCGTCGACAGGAAGTTGCCCTCGTTGTCGAGCACGTGCTGGTTGAGCTTCTCGTTCTCGAAGATGTCGAGGTTGGCGAGACCCACGGCCGCGGAGACCGGGTGGCCACCGAAGGTGTAGCCGTGCAGGAAGGTGTTGTCGCCCTTGTAGAACGGCTCCGCCAGGCGGTCCGAGACGATGCAGGCGCCGATCGGGGAGTAGCCCGAGGTCATGCCCTTGGCGCAGGTGATCATGTCCGGCACGTAGCCGAACTTGTCACAGGCGAAGGTCGTGCCGAGGCGGCCGAAGGCGCAGATGACCTCGTCGGAGACCAGCAGCACGTCGTACTGGTCGCAGATCTCGCGCACGCGCCGGAAGTACCCGGGCGGGGGCGGGAAGCAGCCGCCCGCGTTCTGCACGGGCTCCAGGAAGACCGCGGCGACGGTCTCGGGGCCCTCGAAGAGGATCTGCTGCTCGATCTGGTCGGCGGCCCAGCGGCCGAAGGCCTCGGGGTCGTCGCCGTGGATCGGGGCGCGGTAGATGTTGGTGTTCGGCACCTTGTGCGCACCGGGGACCAGCGGCTCGAAGGGGGCCTTCAGGCTGGGCAGGCCGGTGATGGACAGGGCGCCCTGCGGGGTGCCGTGGTAGGCGACCGCACGGGAGATGACCTTGTACTTGGTCGGCTTGCCCTGGAGCTTGAAGTACTGCTTGGCGAGCTTCCAGGCGGTCTCGACGGCCTCGCCGCCGCCGGTGGTGAAGAAGACCTTGTTGAGGTCGCCCGGGGCGTGGTGGGCGAGGCGCTCGGCCAGCTCGACGGCCTTCGGGTGGGCGTAGGACCACACGGGGAAGAACGCCAGCTCCTGTGCCTGCTTGGCGGCGACCTCGGCGAGCTCCCTGCGGCCGTGGCCCGCCTGGACCACGAAGAGGCCGGCGAGGCCGTCCAGGTAGCGCCTGCCCTTGTCGTCGAAGATGTAGGTGCCCTCACCACGAACGATGGTGGGCACGGGTGCGTTCTCGTACGACGACATGCGGGTGAAGTGCATCCACAGGTGGTCGTAGGCGGTCTTGGAGAGGTCCTTGCTCACGGCTATCGGGTTCCCCACATATAGGTCTGCTTCTTGAGCTTGAGGTAGACGAAGCTCTCGGTGGAGCGCACGCCGGGGAGCGCACGGATCCGCTTGTTGATCACTTCGAGCAGGTGGTCGTCGTCCTCGCAGACGATCTCCACCATCAGGTCGAAGGAGCCCGCGGTCATCACCACGTACTCGCACTCGGCCATGGCCGTGAGCGCGTCTGCCACGGGGTCGAGGTCTCCCTCGACCTTGATGCCGACCATCGCCTGGCGTCGCAGGCCCACGGTGAGCGGGTCCGTGACGGCGACGATCTGCATCACACCTTGATCAAGCAGCTTCTGGACGCGCTGTCGCACGGCGGCCTCGGAAAGGCCCACGGCCTTGCCGATCGCCGCGTACGGACGGCGCCCGTCCTCTTGAAGCTGTTCGATGATCGCGAGGGAGACAGCGTCGATCGTCGGGGACGACGAACCGCTGCCGACCTGGTTCCTGGAGTCTGCGCTACGACTGGCCACGACCTCACTCTGCACCGGTACCCGTCGATCTGGCAAGCCCCGAGTGATGAAATTCGTTGTTTGTGAGATCGAATCTCACTGAATCCGAAGTTGGGGGGCGTCGGGCCTGTTGAAAACGTCGCCCGAGACATTAGGGTGGGTTGTCTCACCCATCGGGACATCTGACAGGAGGGGTGGCAACAGTGACCACCGAGCTGCGTCGTCTGCGCAACTACATCAACGGGGAGTTCAGGGACGCCGCCGACGGCCGGACCATCGACGTCGTCAACCCCGTCACCGGCGAGGTGTACGCCACATCGCCGCTCTCCGGACAGGCTGACGTCGACGCCGCCATGGAGGCCGCCGCGGCCGCGTTCCCCGCCTGGCGTGACACCACGCCCGCCGAGCGCCAGAAGGTGCTCCTGAAGATCGCGGACGCCTTCGAGGAGCGGGCCGAGGACCTGATCGCCGCCGAGTCGGAGAACACGGGCAAGCCGCTCGGGCTGACCCGCACCGAAGAGATCCCGCCGATGGTGGACCAGATCCGCTTCTTCGCGGGCGCCGCGCGCATGCTCGAGGGCCGCTCCGCCGGTGAGTACATGGAGGGCATGACCTCCATCGTCCGCCGCGAGCCGGTCGGCGTCTGCGCCCAGGTCGCGCCGTGGAACTACCCGATGATGATGGCGGTCTGGAAGTTCGCCCCGGCGCTCGCGGCGGGCAACACCGTCGTTCTCAAGCCGTCCGACACCACCCCGGCGTCGACCGTGCTGATCGCCGAGATCATCGGCTCCGTGGTGCCCAAGGGCGTCTTCAACGTCATCTGCGGCGACCGCGAGACCGGCCGCGCGATGGTCGAGCACCCGACGCCGGCGATGGCCTCCATCACCGGCTCGGTCCGCGCCGGCATCCAGGTCGCCGCGTCCGCCGCCAAGGACGTCAAGCGCGTGCACCTGGAGCTCGGCGGCAAGGCGCCGGTCGTGGTCTTCGAGGACACCGACATCGCCAAGGCCGTCGAGGACATCTCGGTCGCGGGCTTCTTCAACGCCGGCCAGGACTGTACGGCCGCCACGCGCGTGCTCGTGCAGGAGTCGATCCACGACGAGTTCGTGGCGGCGCTCGCGAAGGCCGCGTCGGAGACCAAGACGGGTGCGCCGGACGACGACGACGTGCTCTTCGGCCCGCTCAACAACGCCAACCAGCTGGCGCAGGTGACCGGCTTCATCGACCGTCTGCCGGCGCACGCCAAGGTCGAGGCGGGCGGCCACCGCGTGGGCGACAAGGGCTACTTCTACGCCCCGACCGTCGTCTCCGGCCTCAAGCAGGACGACGAGATCATCCAGAACGAGGTCTTCGGCCCGGTGATCACCGTCCAGTCCTTCTCCGGCGAGGAGCAGGCGCTGGAGTGGGCGAACGGTGTGGAGTACGCGCTGGCCTCGTCGGTGTGGACCAAGGACCACGCGCGCGCGATGCGCATGTCCAAGGCGCTGGACTTCGGCTGCGTCTGGATCAACACGCACATCCCGCTGGTGGCCGAGATGCCGCACGGCGGCTTCAAGAAGTCCGGCTACGGCAAGGACCTGTCGGCGTACGGCTTCGACGACTACACGCGGATCAAGCACGTGATGACGTCGCTGGACGGCTGATCGCGCCCGGCCGCGAGGGGCGGAGCGGGGGAGTTTCCCCGCTCCGCCCCTTTTCCGTGCGCCGGGGCGCCTGGGCGGGGCAGACTGGCGATCATGACTGATGACCGCCTGAACCCCCTTGTCACCTATGGCCTGTTGGCCGCCTGGGCGCTCCACGACGCCGAGGAGCTGGCCACCGGACCGCGCTGGCTGCGCGAGAACGTGCCGGTGCTGCGCGAGCGGTTCCCGCAGGTGCCGGAGCGCGTGTGGCGCGTGATGGAGGCCGTCGACCAGCGCGAGTTCACGGCCGCCGTGGGCGTGATGGCCGCCGTCGTCGGCTCCGCCGCCGTCGCCGGTCACCGCTCGGGCGGCCGGTCCGGCTTCTACCAGGGCGCGTTGGACGGCTTCGGGCTGCACGGCCTGGTCCATCTCGCCCAGGCCGCCGCCGTCCGCGGCTACACCCCGGGCTCGGTGACCTCGCCGCTGATCGTGGTGCCGTTCACCCTCTGGGCGCGCGGCCGGCTGCGGCGGGCCGGGGTCCTGCGTCCCGCTCGGGCGCGGGACGCGGCGCTCGGTCTCGCCCTGGCCGCGGGCGCCACCGCCGTCTCGCACCTGATCGCCAGGAGAGTCACCGCGTGACTGTCTTTTGAACGCGTTCACTTCTCGCGTAGTGTGACGCCATGAGTGAGCGACAAGCCCTCCTGCGGGGGATACGCGTGTGGCTGGTCTTCTTCGTCGTGTGCCTGGTGCTCAGCGGCGCGACCGCCTTTCCGCTCGTCACCGAACTCCGCTGGCTGGAGGGGCTGGTGAGGTCCGCCGCCTCGCCCGTCCCGGAGCACCTGCCCGGCCTCGCCGAATGGATCGGCCGGGTGCGCGAGGGGCTCGACGCCACCGAGGAGGGCTACCCCTTCGTGCTGTACGGCACCGACTGGCTGGCCTTCGCGCACCTGGTGATCGCGGTCGCCTTCTACGGGCCCTACCGCGATCCGGTGCGCAACATCTGGGTGGTCGAGTTCGGCATGATCGCGTGCGCCGGGATCATTCCGCTCGCCCTGATCTGCGGCCCGATCCGGGGCATCCCGTTGTGGTGGTCGGTCATCGACATGTCCTTCGGCGTCTTCGGCGTGATCCCGCTGTACGCCGTCCGCCGCAGGATCAAGCGGCTGGAGGCGCTGGAGGCGCGGGGGGTCGGGGAGCCGACCGCCGTACCGGCCCCGGCGGGCGCGTGACGCGCCCGCCGGGGCCCGGGCGGCCGGACCGCCGACTGCTCGGCGGCCATCACGGCTTGCGGCCCGCCGCGCCGAACCGCGGCTTCAGGCTCGCCGTGCCGAACCGAGACCCTTCGGCCTGCCGCGCCGTGGCGCGCAGCTTTCGTGCCGTGCCGACCTGCGCGCACGTCGGGCGGGCCGTGTCGAACCGGGTGGGCTCGGGCCTGCCGCGCCGTGGGGAGCAGCTTTCGGCTTGCCGTGCCGACCTGCGCGCACGTCGGCGGGCCGTGCGGAACCGGGCGGGCTCGCGCCTGCCGCGCCGTGGCGCGCAGCTTTCGTGCCAGTGCCGACCTGCGCACATGTCGGCGGGCCGTGCGGAACCGGGTGGGCTCGGGCCCGCCGTGCCGTGGCGCGCAGACTTCTGCCCGCCGTGCGGAGCCGGGCGGCCCTCGGCTCGCCGCGCCGCAGTGCGCCCCTTCCCGCTGCTGCAAGCGCCGGACCGCGCGGTCTGCGGCTCGCCGCCCTCCATGGTCCCCAGCCCCGGCGTCGGCGCGCGGTGCGAGGGAGGTGCCGGACGGCGTGGCCTCCATCAGCGTGTGCCGGTGCCGAACTCTCCGGTCACGTACGGAGGTCCTTCGAGTGCCGTGCCTCGCGCAGTACGACGCCGAGCGCGTCCACACGGTTGGTCGTGATCGAGTCCACACCGCACGCGACCAGCCGGCGCATCGTGCGCCGCGTGTCCGCGGTCCAGGCCGACACCAGCATGCCCTGTTGGTGCACCCGGTCGGTCAGCTCACGCCCGACCAGCCCGAACCGGTAGTTCAGCCAGCGCGGCCGCACCGCGTCCAGCAGCACCGGGCGCGGCGGGGCGAGCGTCGTCCAGGTCATCGCGATCTCGGCCGACGGGTCGGCGGACCGGACGGCGAGCATGGTCCCCGGGCCCGCGCAGTAGTACACCCGCTCTCCGGCACCGCACTCGCGGACCGTTCCCACCACGGTGCGCACCGACTCCGCCGTGGCGCCGGGCAGATCGATCATCAGCCGGTGCCCGCCCACCTCGGCCAGCGCCTGCCGCAGCGTCGGCACACCGCCTCCGGTCAGGGACTCCACGTCGGCGTGCGTCAGCCGCGCGAGCGGTACGTCGTGCCCCCACAGCCGCTTCAGTGAGTCGTCGTGCAGCAGCACGGGCACGCCGTCCCGGGTCAGCCGCACGTCGATCTCGACCGCGTCCGCCCCGTGCTCGATCGCCGACCGCAGCGACGGCAGGGTGTTCTCCCGCGCCCGGTAGGGGTCGCCGCGGTGGGCGACGACGGTGACCGCACGCGCCGCCCCGGGAAGGCCCCCGGCCCGCCCTTGTGGCCCGCCGCGGGGAAACCCGCCACCGGACGGAAACCGCCCACGCCCCCTGGCCTGTTGAGCCATGGCCCGGGCAGGCCCGCTCAGCGGGCGAGCCACGCGGCGGTGTACTCGTCGATCTCGGCCGCGATGCGGGACTTGCCCGCCGCGTCCAGGAACGACGCCTCGACCGCGTTCTTCGCGAGGTCGGCCAGTCCGCGCTCGTCGAGGCCGAGCAGGCGGGCGGCGACCGCGTACTCGTTGTTCAGGTCGGTGCCGAACATCGGCGGGTCGTCGCTGTTGATCGTCACCAGCACACCCGCCGCGACCATCTCCTTGATCGGGTGCTCGTCGAGGTCGGTGACCGCCCGGGTGGCGATGTTGGAGGTGGGGCAGACCTCCAGCGGGATGCGCCGCTCGGCGAGGTGCGCCAGCAGCCGCGCGTCCTGCGTGGAGCTGGTGCCGTGGCCGATGCGCTCGGCACGCAGGTCGTTCAGCGCGTCCCAGACGGTCTGCGGTCCCGTCGTCTCGCCCGCGTGCGGCACGGAGTGCAGGCCCGCGGCGATCGCGCGGTCGAAGTACGGCTTGAACTGCGGGCGCGGCACGCCGATTTCGGGGCCGCCGAGCCCGAACGACACGAGGCCCTCCGGGCGCAGGTCCACCGCGAGCCGCGCCGTCTCCTCGGCCGCCTCCAGGCCCGCCTCGCCCGGGATGTCGAAGCACCAGCGCAGCACGACCCCGAGCTCGCTCTCGGCCGCCTTGCGGGCGTCCTCGATCGCCGCCATGAACGCCTTCTCCTCGATGCCGCGGCGGGTCGAGGAGAACGGCGTGATGGTCAGCTCCGCGTAGCGGATGTTCTGCCGGGCCATGTCGCGGGCCACCTCGAAGGTGAGGAGCCGTACGTCGTCCGGGGTGCGGACCAGGTCCACGACCGAGAGATAGACCTCGACGAAGTGTGCGAAGTCGGTGAAGGTGAAGTAGTCGGCCAGGGCCTCGGGGTCGGTCGGCACCTTGGAGTCGGGGTGGTTCGCGGCCAGTTCGGCGACGATGCGGGGCGAGGCCGAGCCGACGTGGTGCACATGCAGTTCGGCCTTGGGCAGCCCTGCGATGAAGGGGTGCAGATCGGTCATCGGGTACCTCCGTGTGCGATGCGCCGCGCCTGGTGAGGGGATCATCGTAGGCGGCCGGTCGGGCTCGGGACCGAGGTCGTAGCATGACCGGACCACCTATGGGGGAGATCCATGTCTGACTACCAGGGCAACCAGGGCGGGCCGGCGGGCGCGCCCCAGCCGAACGACCCGTGGGCCCCGCCGGCCGGCGGGGCCTCGCAGGACAAGGTGCCGCTGGACAAGCCGCAGTCCGCGCCCACGCCGCCGAGCGTGCACGACCAGCCGACGGTCATCGGGACGCCCGGCGACACCGGCTCCGTGCCGCCGCCCCCGGTCGCGCCGGGCGGGCCCGCGCCCGGCTACGGCTACCCGGCCGCCACGAGCCTGCCCCAGCCCCCCGCCTCCGGCGGCTTCGGCGCGCCCACGGAGGGCTTCGGCGCACCCTCCGACCCGTACGGCGCCGCCTACCCGGGCTACGCGCCCTACGCCGGACCGAACCCGGGCTGGACGCCGAGCCCGGCGAACGGCATGGGCATCACGGCGATGGTGCTCGGCATCCTGTCCGTGTGCCTGTTCTGCCTGTACGGGATCGTCGGCATCATCCTCGGCGTGCTCGCGCTGATCTTCGGCATCCTCGGGCGCAAGCGGGCCCAGCGGGGCGAGGCCACCAACGGCGGCATGGCGCTGTCCGGCATCATCCTCGGTTCCATCGGCATCGTGCTCGGCCTCATCTTCATCGCCCTCGTCGCCTGGGGCATCACCACGGCGATCAACGAGGAGAAGAAGAGGCAGGACGACTACGACTACGACAGCTACTCGAACCACCTGGTCGTCAACGTCACCCGCTGACAAGGGCGGGCCCTCGCTCCTGGGGGCCCGCCGCACCGGGGCCTACCCGCGGCCCCGCAGCTCCTCACGCGCCTCCATGAGCGCGAACCCGAGCAGATTCAGCCCGCGCCAGCGCGCCGGGTCCTGTGCCCGCTCGTCGTCCGCGGCCAGCCCGATGCCCCATATGCGGTCGAGCGGGCTGGCCTCCACGAGGACCCGGTCGCCGGTGCCCAGCAGGAAGTCCCGCAGCGCGGCGTCCTGGCCGAACTTGTGGACGCTGCCCGCGCGCACGATCGCGAACCGCTCCCGCCGCCACGCCGCCTCGTCGAAGCGGCGCACCAGCCGCCCCGCCTTCTTCGCCTCGGCGGGGCTCTTCGCCTCCAGCGCCCGCCGCTCCGCCTCCGCGTCCCCGAACAGCCGCGCCTTGGCCGCCATCATCCAGTGCTCCGCGGTCGCGTACCGCACGCCGTCGACCTCGAACGGCGAGGGCCACCACTGACTCAGGCAGCTCGCTCCGATCCGGCCGTCGCGGCGCGGCGTGTGCCCCCAGAAGTGCAGGTACTTGATTCGCTGTCCTTCGGCGGCCAGCTCGATCAGTTCTTCCGTCCCCATGCACGCGAGTCTGTCAGCCGCCTGTGACACTCCGTCTGGGGAGGGGGTCGCTGACGCGACACATGGTCGACCGAATCCGTCGCGTAATCAAAAGGCAACAACGGAATCCCTTGTTGCGTGGGTCACTCTCTGCCAGGATCGGCACTCACTTCGAGCTGGAACAACGGAGAGCATCATGGGCAACGGCCACCCGATGCGGGACCGCTTCGCGGCCGGCACGCAGTACATCGGCGGACGGCTTCGATCCGGCACCTCGGGACGCACGCAGGACGTGGTGGACCCCGCGACGGGCGAGACCGTCCACACCTACGAGCTCGCGTCGGCCGCGGACGTCGACGCCGCCGTCGCCGCCGCGCGGGAGGCACTGCCCGCCTGGGCGGGCGCCACCCCGGGCGAACGGTCGGACGCGCTGCACCGGTTCGCCGGGGTGCTCGCCGACCGGGCCGAGGACCTGGCGCACACGGAGTCCGTCCAGTGCGGCAAGCCGATCAGGCTCACCACCGAGTTCGACGTCCCCGGAACCGTGGACAACACCGCCTTCTTCGCCGGGGCCGCCCGCCACCTCCAGGGCCAGTCGGCCGGTGAGTACAGCGGCGACCACACCTCGTACGTACGGCGGGAGCCCATCGGGACGGTCGGCTCGATCGCGCCCTGGAACTACCCGCTGCAGATGGCGGCCTGGAAGATCCTCCCGGCGATCGCGGCGGGTAACACCATCGTCCTCAAGCCGGCCGAGATCACCCCGCTCACCTCGCTGATGTTCGCCGAGGCCGCCGCGGAGGCGGGCGTTCCCGATGGCGTCGTCAACATCGTCAACGGGGCGGGCCGGGACGCGGGCGAGCACCTGGTCGGCCACCCGGACATCGCCATGACGTCGTTCACCGGCTCCACCGCCGTCGGCAGGCGCGTCGCGGAGATCGCCACCAAGAGCGTCAAGCGGCTGCACCTCGAACTCGGCGGCAAGGCCCCCTTCGTGGTCTTCGACGACGCCGACGTCGAGGCCGCGGCCCACGGCGCGGTCGCGGGCTCCCTCATCAACTCGGGCCAGGACTGCACGGCGGCCACCCGTGCCTATGTGCAGCGGCCGCTGTACGACGCCTTCGTAGCCGCGGTCGCCGACCTGATGGCCACGGTCCGGCTCGGGGACCCCCTCGATCCCGCGACCGACCTCGGTCCGCTCGTGTCGCACCTCCAGCGTGACCGCGTCGCCGGTTTCGTCGACCGGGCGCGCGCCCACGCCACCGTCGTCACCGGCGGCGAAGCGCCCCAGGGCGACCTCAAGCGCGGTGCGTACTACCGGCCTACGCTGATCACAGGGGCCGCCCAGGACAGCGAGATCGTCCAGTGCGAGGTCTTCGGCCCGGTCCTGGTCGTGCTCCCCTTCGACACCGACGACGAGGGCATCGACCTCGCCAACGACACCCCCTACGGACTCGCCGCCTCCGCCTGGAGCCGCGACGTCTACCGGGCCGGCCGGGCCACCCGCGAGATCAAGGCCGGCTGCGTCTGGGTCAACGACCACATTCCGATCATCAGCGAGATGCCGCACGGCGGATACAAGGCATCCGGCTTCGGCAAGGACATGTCGGCGTACTCCTTCGAGGAGTACACGCAGGTCAAACACGTCATGTACGACAACACCGCGATCGCCAGGAAGGACTGGCACCGCACGATCTTCGGGGACCGTCCGTAACGACATGCGGCTACCGCCGCGTGGTGTCAGGCCGCGTGACAAGCGGCCGAACCCACCCGAAAGGGCAGAGCGTCATGGAGCAGTACGAGTCCGAGCGCCTCTCGGCGGCGCAGATCGCCGCGATGCGGCGCAGCCTGACCAACGGGCGGGGTGCCCTCTCCCGCCGTTCGATGCTGCGCGCGTCCGGTATCGGCGCACTCACGGCCGGCGGTGCCGGCCTGCTGAGCGCCTGCGGCATCCCGCCCGCCAAGCGCGAGGCCGGGGCCCAGGGCTCCGACGACTTCTCGGACAAGGAGAAGCGGCTGACCTTCTCCAACTGGACCGAGTACATGGACATCAGCGAGGACGGGAAGAGCCGTCCGACGCTGCAGGAGTTCACCCGGCGGACCGGGATCACGGTCAAGTACAACGAGGACATCAACGACAACGTCGAGTTCTTCGGCAAGATCCAGCCGCAGCTCGCTGCCGGGCAGGACACCGGCCGCGACCTGATCAACGTCACCGACTGGCTGGCCGCACGGATCATCCGCCTCGGCTGGGCGCAGAAGCTCGACCCCTCACTGCTGCCGAACGCCTACGCCAACCTCTCCCAGCAGTTCCGCAGCCCCGACTGGGACCCGGGCCGCGCCCACAGCTACCCCTGGACGGGCATCCCCACCGTCATCGCCTACAACATCAAGGCCACCGGCGGCCGCAAGGTGGACTCCGTCACCCAGCTGCTGGACGACCCGAGGCTCAAGGGCCGGGTCAGCTTCCTCACCGAGATGCGCGACACGGTCGGCATGACCCTCCTCGACATGGGCAAGGACCCGGTCAAGGTCACCGACGCCGACTACGACGCCGCACTCGGCAGGCTCCAGAAGGCCGTCGACAAGAAGCAGATCCGCCGCTTCACCGGCAACGACTACACCTCGGACCTCGACAAGGGCGACATCGCCGCCTGCGTCGCCTGGGCCGGTGACCTGATCCAGCTCCAGGTCGACAACCCCGACATCCGCTACGCGATCCCCGCCGCCGGCTACATGACGGCCACCGACAACCTGCTGGTGCCGGCCCAGGCACGGCACCGGAAGAACGCCACCCGGCTGATCGACTACTACTACGAGCTGCCGGTGGCCGCGAAGCTCGCCGCGTACATCAACTACGTCACGCCGGTCACCGGAGTCGGCCGGGAACTGGCGAAGATCGACCCCGCGCTGGCCGAGAACCCGCTGATCCTCCCGGACGAGGCCATGGCGGCCAAGTCCCACTCCTTCCGCTCGCTCAGCAGCGAGGAAGAGACGGCGTACGAAGAGAAGTTCGCCAAGCTCATCGGCGCCTGACCGCCCCCGTCCTGACGACCCGACACACCTGGGACCGCGACCCATGACTGAGAAGACAGAGGGCGGCGACGTCCGCCTCTCCGGGATCAGCAAGACCTACGGCTCCTTCACCGCCGTCCACCCGCTCGACCTGACCGTCCCGCAGGGGTCGTTCTTCGCGCTGCTCGGCGCGTCCGGCTGCGGCAAGACCACCACCCTGCGCATGATCGCCGGCCTGGAGGACCCCTCCACCGGAACCGTCTCGCTCGGCGCGCGCGACGTCACGGCCCTGCCGCCGCACAAGCGCCCCGTCAACACCGTCTTCCAGAGCTACGCGCTCTTCCCGCACCTGACCATCTACGAGAACATCGCCTTCGGACTGCGCCGCCGCGGCGTGAAGTCCGTGACGAAGCAGGTCGGCGACATGCTCGACCTCGTCCAGCTCGGCGACTTCGCCCAGCGCAAACCGCACCAGCTCTCCGGCGGCCAGCAGCAGCGCGTCGCCGTCGCCCGCGCGCTGATCAACCACCCTCAGGTCCTCCTGCTCGACGAGCCGCTCGGCGCGCTCGACCTGAAGCTGCGCCGCCAGATGCAGCTGGAGCTCAAGCGCATCCAGACCGAGGTCGGCATCACCTTCGTCCATGTCACCCACGACCA
The DNA here is from genome assembly GCF_040675505.1 of Streptomyces sp. NPDC049597. Taxonomy (NCBI): domain Bacteria; kingdom Bacillati; phylum Actinomycetota; class Actinomycetes; order Kitasatosporales; family Streptomycetaceae; genus Streptomyces; species Streptomyces sp. NPDC049597. The sequence continues at coordinate 86,316 of NZ_JBFAOY010000015.1, read as the reverse complement.
GGAGGAGGCCATGACCATGGCCGACACGGTCGCGGTCATGAACGGCGGCCGGGTCGAGCAGCTCGGCGCACCCGCCGAGCTCTACGAGAACCCCCGCACCACCTTCGTCGCCAACTTCCTCGGCACCTCCAACCTCATCGAGGCGGAAGTCGTGGACAGCAGCGGCGACGAGGTCGTCGTCACCGCGGGCGGCGGCAAGCTGCGGCTGCCGGCGGAGCGCTGTCCCGACGCGGTGCGCACGGGCGGAAGGCTGCTGGTGGGCGTCCGCCCCGAGAAGATCTCCCTCACCGCCGCCGACGAGGCCGACTCCGTCGCCGCCGGCCGGAACGCCGTCACCGGCCGGATCGTGGACTCCTCCTTCATCGGCGTCTCCACGCAGTACGTGGTGGAGAGTCCCGCGGGCAGGGCGCTCGAGGTGTACGCACAGAACGTGGAGCACCGCGAGGGGCTCGTACCCGGCGCCGAGGTCGTCCTGCACTGGAACCCCGAGCACACCTTCGGTCTCGACGCCGCCCAGGACATCACCGCGGGCGTGGAGACGGTGGAGGAGACGCCATGACCGTCACCGAGGCGCCACCCGCCGCCCCGGCCCCCGCCGGACCACCGGCCCACAAGCCCTCCGTGCGCCGCCGGCTCGTCCCGTACTGGCTGCTGCTGCCGGGCATCCTGTGGCTGCTCGTGTTCTTCGCGCTGCCGCTCGTCTACCAGGCGTCGACCTCCGTGCAGACCGGCTCCCTGGAGCAGGGCTTCGAGGTCACCTGGCACTTCGCGACCTACTGGGACGCGCTGACCGAGTACTACCCGCACTTCCTGCGGTCGCTGCTGTACGCGGGCATCGCCACGGTCCTGTGTCTGCTGCTCGGCTACCCGCTCGCCTACCTGATCGCCTTCCGGGCGGGCCGCTGGCGCAATCTCCTGCTGGTCCTGGTCATCGCCCCGTTCTTCACCAGCTTCCTGATCCGTACGCTCGCCTGGAAGACGATCCTCGCGGACGGCGGACCGGTGGTGGAGGTCCTGAACACCGTCGGGTTCCTCGACGTCACCGGCTGGCTCGGGATGACCGAGGGCGACCGCGTCCTCGCCACCCCGCTCGCCGTCGTCACCGGTCTGACGTACAACTTCCTGCCGTTCATGATCCTTCCGCTGTACACGTCGCTGGAACGGATCGATCCGCGGCTCCACGAGGCGGCCGGCGACCTGTACGCGACGCCCGCCACGGTCTTCCGCAAGGTGACGTTCCCGCTGTCCATGCCGGGCGTCGTCTCCGGAACGCTGCTCACGTTCATCCCCGCGAGCGGCGACTACGTCAACGCCGAACTGCTGGGCTCCACCGACACACGCATGATCGGCAACGTCATCCAGTCGCAGTTCCTCAGGGTGCTCGACTACCCGACTGCGGCCGCCCTGTCATTCATCCTGATGGCGATCGTGCTGATCATGGTCACCGTCTACATCCGCCGGGCCGGAACGGAGGACCTGGTCTGATGCGTTGGATAAGGCGCAACCTCGTGGTGGTCGCAGGCCTGCTCACGCTCGCCTACCTGATCGTGCCGAACATCGTCGTCACGGTGTTCTCCTTCAACAAGCCGGCGGGGCGGTTCAACTACTCCTGGCAGGAGTTCTCCACCGACGCGTGGAAGGACCCGTGCGGTGTGGCCGACCTGTGCGGCTCGCTCACGCTGTCCCTGCAGATCGCGCTGTGGGCGACCATCGGCGCGACCGTCCTCGGCACGATGATCGCGTTCGCGCTCGTGCGCTACCGCTTCCGGGCGCGCGGCACGATCAACTCGCTGATCTTCCTGCCGATGGCGATGCCCGAGGTGGTCATGGCCGCCTCGCTGCTCACGCTCTTCCTCAACCTGGGCGCGGAGCTGGGCTTCTGGACCATCCTCATCGCCCACACCATGTTCTGCCTCAGCTTCGTGGTGGTCGCCGTCAAGGCACGCGTGATGTCGATGGACCCGCGTCTGGAGGAGGCGGCCCGCGACCTGTACGCGGGACCCGTGCAGACGTTCCTGCGGGTCACCCTGCCGATCGCCGCCCCCGGAATCGCGGCCGGTGCGATGCTCGCCTTCGCGCTGTCCTTCGACGACTTCATCATCACCAACTTCAACTCCGGAAACACCGTCACGTTCCCCATGTTCGTGTGGGGTTCGGCCCAGCGCGGTACGCCCGTGCAGATCAACGTCATCGGCACCGCCATGTTCGCCGTCGCCGTGCTGATCGTGGTCGCGGGCCAGGTCGTCAGCAGCCGGCGCAACAAAGCCGGGCTGCCCCAGTAGGCCCCCGGGCCGCTAAGGAGTGGAAACCATGGCCCCCGCCGCCATGCCCTTCGCCTCGTCGCTCGCCGACGCCCAGCCCGTTCCCTTCTGGCTGGACGACCCCGGCAGGCCGGCCGCACTGCCCGCCCTCACCGGGACCGAACGCTGCGACCTTCTCGTCGTCGGCGGTGGCTACAGCGGCCTGTGGACCGCGCTCCTCGCCAAGGAGCGCGACCCCGGGCGGGACGTCGTCCTGATCGAGGGCCGGGAGGCGGGCTGGGCCGCCTCCGGGCGCAACGGCGGCTTCTGCGCCGCCTCCCTCACGCACGGCCTCGGCAACGGACTCGCCCGCTGGCCGGACGAGCTCGCGAAGCTGGAGGAGCTCGGGGCGCGCAACCTGGACGCGATCGAGGACGCCGTCGCCCGCTACGGGATCGACTGCGACTTCGAGCGCACCGGCGAGATCGACGTGGCCACCGAGCCCCACCAGCTCGCCGAACTGCACGAGCTGCACGAGCAGGCGGGTCGGCTCGGCTTCGGCGGGCTGGAGGTGCTCGACCGCGACGCCGTGCGCGCCGAGGTCGACTCGCCGACCTTCCTCGGTGGTCTGTGGGACCGCGACGGCGTCGCCATGCTGCACCCGGCCAAGCTCGCCTGGGGACTCAAGCAGGCGTGCCTGGGCCTCGGCGTCCGCGTCTACGAGAACACCCGCGGGCTCCGACTCGCGGCCTGCGGGCCGGGCATGGCCGTACGCACCCCGTACGGCCGTGTCCTGGCCCGGCAGGTCGCGCTGGGCACCAATGTGTTCCCCTCACTGGTCAAGCGGGTGCGCCCGTACACCGTCCCGGTCTACGACTACGCCCTGATGACCGAACCGCTCAGCAGCGAACAGCTCGCCTCCGTGGGCTGGAAGCGCAGGCAGGGCCTCGGCGACAGCGCCAACCAGTTCCACTATTTCCGCATCACCGCCGACCACCGCATCCTGTGGGGCGGTTACGACGCGGTCTATCCGTTCGGCGGCCGGCTCAGCGCCGAGATGGACCACCGGCCCGAGACGTACCTGAGGCTCGCCGGGCACTTCTTCCGCTGCTTCCCGCAGCTGGAGGGGCTCCGGTTCAGCCATGCCTGGGGCGGGGCCATCGACACCTGCTCACGGTTCGCCGCGTTCTTCGGCACCGCGCACGGCGGCAGGGTCGCCTACGCCGCCGGGTTCACCGGACTCGGCGTCGGCGCGACCCGGTTCGGCGCCGATGTGATGCTCGACCTCCTGGGCGGGGAGCGCACCGAACGCACCGCTTTGGCGATGGTGCGCAGCAAGCCGCTGCCGTTCCCGCCCGAGCCCGTGGCCTGGGCCGGTATCGGGCTCACCAAGTGGTCGCTGGCCAGGGCGGATGCCAATGGCGGGCGGCGCAACGTGTGGCTGCGGACGCTGGACCGGCTCGGTCTCGGGTTCGACAGCTGAGCCGCCGGACCCCTCCGGTTGACACGTGACCGAAGTCGCTTGCGACAAGGGCATGTTCGCGCTCTCCGTGCGGAAGCATCGTATGCGCACACGGAATGGAGGCCGCCATGGGTGGCTCGGGGGGCACGACCGCGGTGGAGTGGCTCGCAGGGGCGGCGCCGGACCCGGACGCCTGTCGGCGGGAGTGGCAGCGCGATCCGCACGGGATCGCGCTGCTGCCCGCCGGCAGGCGCTGGGACGTGCTGGTCCTGCCCGGTGAACTGGGCTATCCCACGCTCGACGTGGTGACCCGGCTGGTCGACCGGCCGGGTCCGGTCCTCGCCGGCTTCGGCGACGCGCGCATGGGATTCTTCGTGCCGCCGGGCACGGCCGGGCGCTGGGTGGGCACCGGCATCCGCACGGTGGGCGAGGGCGCGTGGATCGTCGTGCCCCTGCCGGGCCGGACGGCGGGCGGGGCGCGGTGGCTGATCGCACCGGACGGCTCGGGAATCCTCCACGACGCCTCGCTGCTGGAGCTCGCCATGCACGAGGCGGCGGCCGGCATCGCGCGGGCCGTGGAGCACCGGGACGGCAGGGGGCGCTGAGAGCCGGGGAGTGCCGGAGGTCTTGACAACCGCATTGGTCTGGACCATGTTGTGCGCGCCGCCCCACTCCGAATTCCCCCACGCCCGGAGGCAGTTGTGGACCGCACAGGACTCAGGGCTGCCCTCGTGGCAGTCGTGCTCGCAGCGTCAGGACTGCTCGCCACGGCCCCGCCCGCGACCGCCGCCGACGCCGAACTCGCCCGCAACGGTGGCTTCGAGGCCGGTCTGACCGGCTGGAGCTGCACCGCGGGCAGCGGCGCGACGGTCACCTCGCCCACCCACGGCGGCACGTCCGCCCTCAAGGCCACCCCGGCCGGCAACGACAACGCCAAGTGCTCCCAGACGGTCACCGTCCAGCCCAACTCCGACTACACGCTGAGCGGTTGGGTGCAGGGCGGTCACGTCCACCTCGGCGCGTCGGGCACCGGCGCCACCGACGTGTCCACCTGGACCGGATCGGCGTCGAGCTGGCAGAAGCTGACGACGTCCTTCCGCACCGGGGCCACGACCACCTCGGTGACCGTCTACACCCACGGCTGGTACGGCACCCCCGCCTACCACGCCGACGACATCTCCCTCCGCGGCCCCGGCACCGACCCCGTCGGCGTCCCCGCGGCGCCCACCGGCCTGCGCGCAGGGGCCCCGGGCCCGTCCTCGGTGCCGCTGACCTGGACGGCGTCGCCCGGCGCGACCGGCTACCACGTCCACCGCGACGGCGCCAGGGTCGCGACCGTCAGCGGGACCTCGGCCACGGTCACCGGCCTGGCCGCGTCCACCACGTACAGCTTCCAGGTCTCGGCGGTCAACGCGGCGGGCGAGTCGCCGAAGTCCGCCGCGGTGAGCGCGACGACCACCGCGGGCGGCGGGAACGGCGGTGGCCTGCCCGCACACGCCCTCGTCGGCTACCTCCACGCGAGCTTCGCCAACGGCTCCGGCTACACACGCATGGCCGACGTGCCCGACTCGTGGGACGTCATCAACCTCGCCTTCGGCGAACCGACCTCCGCCACCTCCGGCGACATCCGCTTCAGCCTCTGTCCGGTCGCCGAGTGCCCGAACGTCGAGTCGGCCGCCGACTTCAAGGCCGCCGTCAAGGCCAAGCAGGCCGCCGGCAAGAAAGTCCTGATCTCGATCGGCGGCGCCAACGGCCAGGTCCAGCTGTCCACCACCGCCGCACGCGACGCCTTCGTCACCTCCGTCTCGAAGATCATCGACGAATACGGACTCGACGGTCTCGACATCGACTTCGAGGGCCACTCGCTGTCGCTGAACACCGGTGACACCGACTTCCGCAGCCCCACCACGCCGGTCGTCGTCAACCTGGTCTCGGCGATCAGGACGCTCAAGGCGAAGTACGGCTCGGACTTCGTCCTGACGATGGCGCCGGAGACCTTCTTCGTCCAGCTCGGGTACCAGTACTACGGCTCCGGACCCTGGGGCGGGCAGGACCCGCGCGCCGGCGCGTACCTCCCCGTCATCCACGCCCTGCGCGACGACCTCACGCTGCTGCACGTCCAGGACTACAACTCAGGTCCGATCATGGGACTCGACAACCAGTACCACTCCATGGGCGGCGCCGACTTCCACATCGCCATGACCGACATGCTGCTCACCGGTTTCCCCGTCGCCGGCGACCAGAGCAAGGTCTTCCCCGCGCTGCGCCCCGAGCAGGTCGCCATCGGCCTGCCGGCCTCCACCCAGGCGGGCAACGGCCACACCGTCCCGGCCGAGGTGAACAAGGCGCTGAACTGTTTGACGAGGAAGACCGACTGCGGCTCCTACACGCCCCACGGCACCTGGCCCGCGCTGCGCGGCCTGATGACCTGGTCGGTCAACTGGGACCGCTTCAACCAGTGGGAATTCTCCCGGAACTTCGACGCGTACCCTTGGAGTTGAGCACCAGCAGCACCGCGCCGAACAGGCACCAGCTGCCCGCCACGTCCAGCGGCCAGTGGTAGCCGCGCAGGACGAGCCCGATGCCCGTCGCCACCGTGAGCACCACGGCGACGGGCATCGCCCATCGTCGGCGCAGATACGGAGCGACCAGCAGTGCGGCGCCGCAGTAGGCGACCATCGCCGTTGCGGTGTGCCCCGAGGGGTACCAGCCCGTGCCCGGCTCCAGCGGTCCCGGGCGGGCGATCCACGCCTTGAGCGGAACCACGAGCGCGGGCACCGCCGCCATGGCGAGCGCGGTGGCCATAACGGGCCGCCACCGTCCGCCGCGCCACAGCGTCCAGGCCAGGGCGGCGGCGAGCACGGGCAGGGCGACGGTCATGCCGCCGAGGTCGGCGAGCGGTTCGGTCAGCGCGTCGGGCACGTCGCGGAAGACGGCGCGCCCGACGCGCTCGTCCGCCCTCCGCAGCGGTCCGTGCGCGGCGACCTGCCAGGTGATCAGTGCGAAGAGGGCGCAGCACACCGCGAGCGCGACGGCCCGCAGACGCCGAGAGGCCGGCCGCGTCGGAACAGGGGGGGTGGTTCCGATGCGGCCGGCCGGACCGGTTCGCCGCACGCCCCGGGGGGTTTGGGACGGGCGGCCATCCGATCGGTGAGGAGTTCCGGAGCGTGAGGCTCCAGTGGTGTGCGCTGTGGCACGACCGGGTCGGCGCTGGGGGGGCTCCGGCCCGGGGTCGCCCACGGTTCCCCGTGAGCTGGGTGTTTCTCTCATCTGCAGAAACCGTACGGCAGAGGCCGGGGGGACCGACAGACGGATTCCCATCCCGCCATCGGCCCCCCACACTCTCTTCACAGAGCGGCTGCGTCGTTGCCGGTCAGATGGCTGCGAACGCCTGCTCGATGATGTCCAGGCCCTCGTTCAGGAGGTCCTCGCCGATGACGAGCGGGGGCAGGAAGCGCAGCACGTTGCCGTAGGTGCCGCAGGTGAGGACGATCAGGCCCTCGGCGTGGCAGGCCTTGGCGAGCGCGCCGGCGGCCTCCGCGTTCGGCTCCTTGGTCGCCGGGTCCTTCACCAGCTCGATCGCGATCATGGCGCCGCGGCCGCGGATGTCGCCGATGATCTCGTACTTCTCCTGCATCGCCGTGAGGCGGCCCTTCATGACCTCCTCGATGCGCTTGGCCTTGCCGTTGAGGTCGAGCTCCTTCATCGTCTCGATGGAGCCGAGCGCACCGGCGCAGGCCACCGGGTTGCCGCCGTAGGTGCCGCCGAGGCCGCCCGCGTGCGGGGCGTCCATGATCTCGGCGCGGCCGGTGACGGCGGCGAGCGGCAGGCCGCCCGCGATGCCCTTGGCGGTGGTGATCAGGTCCGGGACGATGCCCTCGTCCTCGCAGGCGAACCACTGGCCGGTGCGGCAGAAGCCGGACTGGATCTCGTCGGCGACGAAGACGATGCCGTTGTCGTTGGCGAACTTCACGATCGCCGGCAGGAAGCCCTTGGCCGGCTCGATGAAGCCGCCCTCGCCGAGGACCGGCTCGATGATGATCGCGGCGACGTTCTCCGCGCCGACCTGCTTGGTGATCTGGTCGATGGCCTGGGCGGCGGCCTCGGGGCCGCAGTTCTCCTCACCGGTGGGCCAGCGGTAGCCGTAGGCGACCGGGACGCGGTAGACCTCGGGGGCGAACGGGCCGAAGCCGTGCTTGTACGGCATGTTCTTGGCGGTCAGCGCCATCGTGAGGTTGGTGCGGCCGTGGTAGCCGTGGTCGAAGACGACGACGGCCTGGCGCTTGGTGTACGCGCGGGCGATCTTGACGGCGTTCTCGACGGCCTCGGCGCCCGAGTTGAACAGCGCGGACTTCTTGGCGTGGTCGCCCGGGGTCAGCTCGGCGAGCGCCTCGCAGACCTCCACGTAGCCCTCGTACGGGGTGACCATGAAACAGGTGTGGGTGAAGTCGGCGAGCTGCGCGGAGGCGCGGCGCACGACGGCCTCGGCGGAGGCGCCGACCGAGGTCACGGCGATGCCGGAGCCGAAGTCGATCAGGCGGTTGCCGTCGATGTCCTCGATGATCCCGCCGCCCGCACGGGCCGTGAAGACGGGCAGCACGGATCCCACACCGCCGGCGACCGTGGCCGTACGGCGGGCCTGAAGCTCCTGCGACTTCGGGCCGGGGATGGCGGTGACGACGCGGCGCTCCTGCGGGATTGCGGTCATGAGGGGCTCCTGGGGGTGTATCCGGACGCTTCTTGTCTTTCTCCGCAGGCTAGGTCCGGGGAGGGGATGCGGGCATGCGCCGTTCGGGAGTGTTGGGGGTGTGTCGTTGTCCTCGACGGCCATACGCGGGGGTGCGCGAGTCCCGGCGGGCCCCCTTGGTGCCGGGTGCTGCCGTCCCGGGCGGTGGCGGGCGGTCCGGGGCCGCCGGCTCGTCCGGGCGGGCGCGGTTCGCCACCGCCGGCCCGGCGGCGCGGGACGTGGCTCGGGACGGCCGTCCGGGCCTGGACGTGCTGCCGGGCCTGGCGGCCGGGCGTGGGTGGCCCGGACGCCTCCGTGCCGTCCGGGGGACGCCCGCATCGGGGCCGCCGTCCCGCTGCCGCCCGGCCCGCAGCCGGGCGCGGGCGCGGCTTCGGGGCGAGCGCCCCGCCGCACAATAGGGGGCAGCCGCAGCCCGCGGCGGTGTGCGGCGGGCCACCACACCCGTGCGAGTCGCTGAACTCCCCGTGCGGGGGCACTAGATTGGCGGTGCACAGAGCGGGCCTGGCTGGTCAGGGGGCAGCGGTTCAATGGAATCCGAAGGCACATTCGACGCACGCGGCACACGCGCCAATCCCGTGCCCCGTCCGGCCGGACCGCCGCCCGAGGCGCCCGCACCGCCCGTGCCGCCGGGCGCGCCCGCCGTGCCGGGGCACGCCCCCACGACCCGCCCCGCCGTACTGGAGTGGCTGCGCACCCCGCGGCCCCAGGCCGACCCCGGGGTGTGGCGGCTCGGCCACCGCCCCCGCCCCGAGGAGGAGCCCGAACTCGTCCCGGCGAGGCGGCTGTTCTCCGGCGCGCTCGTCTCGCTGCTCAGCGGCTGGCTGCTGTGGTCCCTGCTGTGGAACGGCTACCTCGGCCGCTACTGGCTGTGGCCCCTCCTCGTGCTCACCCCCGACTCCTGGCGCGCCGACGCCACCACCTGGGCCAACGCCAGCTACGTCTACTACGCCGTGGTCGGCGGCGGCATGCTGGTGCTCTTCGCCCGCATCGGCCACGTCCCCGAGATCTGGCAGCGCTACGTCGTCCGCCGCCGCAAACCCGCCCGACCCGCCCCGCCCGCGCCCGAAACGGACCCGGCGGACTGGCCCGAGCTGCGCCGCGCCGGGCTCCCCGACGCCGCCGCGCGCCTCGGCGAGGCCGCCCGTACCGGGGCCCTCGGCGACGTCGACTACGCCCGCATCCGGCGCGCCTGGCAGGGCGTCCACGCCCGGCCCGAACGGCTCGCCGCCTTCGCGGACACCGTCCGCAGGCACGGCCCCGCCGCCTGTGCCCACCCCTCCGGCCTGCGGGACCTGCCCGTACGCGCCGCCACCCACGACCTGGTCACCGGCCAGGTCAGGATCGGCACCGTCGTCGACGACGCCCGCAACCCCTACGCCCGGCGCACCACCGGCGTGGCCCTGGAGCCCGCGCTGCTCGGGACCTCGCTGCTCGCGGTCGGCCCCTCGGGGTCCGGCAAGAGCGTGCGGCTCGTCCGGCCCGTCGTCGAGTCGCTGTGCCTGCACGCCCTCGCCAACCGCGCCGCCGTCGTCGCCGTCACCGCCCACGGCTCCGTCGTCGCCCCGGACGGCGACTTCGACCTGGTCATCTCGGTGGGCCGGCCCGGATCCACCCACGACCTCGATCTGTACGGCGGCGCCGACGACCCCGACGAGGCCGCCCGCATGCTCGCCGAGGCGCTCGTCGGCGACCTCGCGGCCGGCCTCCCCGGCGGGGACAGCCGCCGCGCCGCCACCGCCCTCGCCCAGCTCATCGGTCCCTACCAATGCGTCCACGGTCACTTCCCGGCCGTCCCCGAGCTGCGCGAACTCCTCGGCGGCGCGCCCGGCGCCCTGGACGGCCTGCGCTCGGCGCTGGAGGCCGCGGGCGAGGCGTCGCAGCTGCGCGAACTCGACGCCCGCGAGCGGCAGTCGGCGCGCGGCGACGACATCGGCGTCCTGCTTGCCGAGCGGATCGCGTTCCTGGACCGGCCCGCCTTCGCGGACTTCTTCCGTACCGACGGCGACGGCCGGCAGTTCTCGCTGCGCTCGATCGAGCACCCGCTGCGGGTCCGGGTCGACCTTCCCGAGCGCGGCCACGCCGAGGCGTCCCGGATCGTCGCGCGGCTGGTGCTGGCCCAGTTCACCGAGGCCGCGCTCAGCCGCACCGACCGCTCGCTGTTCGCCTGCCTGGTCCTCGACGACGCCTCGTACACGGTCACCGGCGACTCGGTGCGCGCCGTGCAGCGGCTGCGCAGCGCCAACGCGGGCGTCGTGTTCGCGCTGCGGACGCTGGAGGACGTGCCGGAGCCGCTGCGCGGACCGCTGCTCGGCGCGGTCGGCTGCCGCATGGCGTTCGCGGGGCTCGCCCCCTGGGACGGCGGGCACTTCGCCGAGACCTGGGGCACCGAGTGGGTGCAGACCCGGGACGTCACCAACCGGCAGATCGTCTCCGACGAACCGCTCACCAAGGCGTTGCACATGATCCGCCGCCTGGCCACCGGCAAGGCTGCGACGGCCGAGGCGGTGACCGTGCGCGAGGTCGAACGCCCCCGCTGGTCGGCGTCCGACCTCGCGCACGGGCTGCCGGCCGGGCACGCGGTACTGTCGCTGACCAGCGTCCGGGGAGAGCACGCGCCGCCGCTCCTGGTCGACCTGCGGACCTGAGCGGAGTCCCGGACTGCTACGCCCTGGCAGAATCGAGGTAGGCCGTTCGTACGGGACGGCGAAAATCACACCTCTGCTCGAAGGGCCCCAGGTCCATGCCGCCCACCCTCGCCTCGCTCGTCCAGCACTCGGCGCTCAAGCTCACCGTGCGCGCCGGAGAGGACCGCCTCGAGACGCCCGTGCGCTGGGCCCATGTCAGCGAGCTCGCCGACCCCGTGCCGTATCTGGAGGGCGGCGAGCTGCTGCTCGTCACCGCCATGACCCTGGACGCCGAGGACCCCGAGGCGATGCGGCGCTATGTGCGCAGGCTGGTCGCGGCGGGCGTGGTCGGCCTCGGCTTCGCGGTCGGCGTGAACTACGAGGACGTGCCCGACGCGCTGGTCGAGGCGGCGAAGGAGGAGCGGCTGCCGCTGCTCGCGGTGCCGCGCCGCACTCCGTTCATCGCCATCTCCAAGGCGGTCTCGGCCGCGATCGCCGCGGACCAGTACCGGGCCGTGACCGCCGGCTTCGAGGCGCAGCGCGAGATGACCCGTGCGGCGCTCGCCGAGGGGCCGGCCGCGGTCGTCGCCCGGCTCGCCGCGCACGTCGACGGCTGGGCCGCCCTGTACGACGCCTCCGGCGCGGTCGTGGCCGCCGCCCCCGAGTGGGCGACCCGCCGGGCCGCCCGCTTCACGGGAGACGTGGAACGGCTGCGGGAGCGGTCCGCGCCCGCGAGCGCGGTCGTCGGCGGTGCGGAGGGCGACGACCGGGTCGAGTTGCAGTCCCTCGGCTCCGGCCGCCGTGTGCGCGGCGCGCTCGCCGTCGGCACCGGGGCGCCCCTCGGCACGGCGGAGCGCTACGCCGTCCACTCGGCCGTCGCCCTGCTCACCCTCGCCACGGAACGGTCCCGCTCGCTCCAGGCCGCGGAAGCGCGCCTCGGTGCCGCGGTGCTGCGGATGCTGCTGTCCGGTCAGCCGGACCACGCCCGGGCGGTCGCCGGCGACCTGTACGGCGGGCTGCTCGACGCGCCCTTCCGGCTGCTGATCGCCGAGCTCTCGACAGAGCCGGACGCCGACGCCGGCGGCGCCCCGCTCGCCGCGTTCGCCGAGTCACTGGAGTCGTCGGCGGCCCGGGCCGGCGAGACGGTGCTCGTCGTGCCGGACAGCGACAGCCGTCTGGTGGTGCTGGCCGCGGACGGCGGCGCGGTGGTCACCTCCTGCACGGCCATGTACGCGGACAAGGAGGCCGAGGACGCGCAGACGGTCGTCGGGCTCTCCGCGCCGACGGGGCCGACAGCGGCCGCCGGGGCGTACAAGCAGGCCGAACAGGCGCTGTCGGTGGCCCGGCGACGGGGCCGCGCGCTGGTCGAGCACGAGGAGCTCGCGGCCGGTTCGATCCTTCCGCTGCTCGCGGACGACGCCGTGCGTGCCTTCGCCGACGGCATGCTGCGCGCCCTGCGCGAGCACGACGCCACCGGCCGCGGCGACCTCGTCGAGTCGCTGCGCGCATGGCTGTCCCGCCACGGGCAGTGGGACGCGGCGGCGGCGGACCTCGGCGTGCACCGCCATACGCTGCGCTACCGGATGCGCCGCGTCGAGGAGATCCTCGGCCGCTCCCTGGACGACCCGGACGTCCGGATGGAGCTGTGGCTCTCCCTGAAGACGACGTCGGCACCCGCCTCGGACTGACGTCGCCGGCCGCGCTGTCCGCCGCGTGTTCCCGCACGGCCGAAACCCCACCCTTGGCGGAAAACCCTCGTCATCAGCCAAGGATTTGCCGCCTTCCTGCCCGATACCGGGCAGAATTATTGCAGTTCACTCGGTGGCTTCCTATCTTCCTGGCTTGTGATGGCGCGCCCGCCCGACGGCAGGACGCGCACGGAGGAGACGAGGAGCACCGATGCCCCCACGCGTTACCGGCGAGCACGTGACCGTCGAGGGCGTCGAGCCCCCTGTTCCCCAGGGGCGGCGGATCAGCGGTGCCGTCTGGGCCGCCCTCGTCGTCGTGTACGTCGTCTGGGGCTCCACCTACCTCGGCATCCGCGTCGCGGTCGAGACCATGCCGCCCTTCCTGTCGGCCGCCGCCCGGTTCGTCGTCGCGGGCGTCGTCCTCGGCGCGCTCGTCGCCTGGCACCACGGCCCCTCGGCGCTGAAGGTCACACGGGCCCAGCTCGGTTCCGCCGCCCTCGTCGGCCTGCTGCTGCTCCTCGGCGGCAACGGGCTCGTCGTCCTCGCCGAGACCTCGGTGCCCTCCGGGCTGACCGCCCTGCTGATCGCCGTCGTCCCCGCCTGGGTCGTCGTCCTGCGCCGGTCCTTCGGCGACCGCCCGGGTCCCGGCGCCTACGCGGGCGTGCTGCTGGGCCTCGCCGGCCTCGCCGTCCTCACCCTGCCCGGGCTCAGCGGCGACGTGCGGATCGGCGGCGTGCTCACGGTGGTCGTCGCGACCGTCCTGTGGGCGGTCGGCTCGTTCTCGTCGTCCCGCATCCCGATGCCGGCCGACCCGTTCGCGGCCAGCGCGTACGAGATGGTCGCGGGCGGGCTCGGCTGCGCCGTCGTCGCCCTCTCCCGCGGCGAGCTGCACGGATTCCGTCTCGAGGAGGTGTCAGCCCGGTCCTGGACCGCTCTCGCCTACCTGATCGTCTTCGGATCGCTGATGGCGTTCACCGCCTACGCCTGGCTGCTGCACTCCGCGCCCCTGTCCCTCGTGGCGACGTACGCCTATGTGAACCCGGTCGTCGCCGTGCTGCTGGGCGCGCTCGTTCTCGACGAGCGGCTGTCCTGGCCGATCGCCGTCGGCGGTGGGGTCGTCGTGGCCGGTGTGTGCCTCATCGTCAGCACCGAACGGCGCCGCTGACCCGGGCCTTCGGCCCCCGTCTACGCGGCGGTGCCCACTCACTCGCCAAAGCGTCGCAGACCGCCCGGCGACCAGTACACCTCGGACAAACACATCCGCCGCTCCCCGGTCCTACGGTGGGCACAGACCAACCCCCATCTACTTCGGAAGGGCCGGGACCCGGACATGACTGCCACCCACGCCTTCTGGCTCGCCGGCCGCCAGGCCACCGGCGAGGCCGCCTTCGACGTCACCTCCCCCTGGGACGGCCGGGTCGTCGGCCGGGTCTCCGTGCCCACCGAGGCGCAGGTCGAAGAGGCCGTCGCCGCGGCGCACGCCGTGATCGACGAGTTCGCCGCGACCCCGGCCCACGTACGCGCCGCCGCCCTGGACCACGTCTCGAAGCGCCTCGTCGAGCGCACCGAGGAGATCGCCCAGCTGATCTCCGCCGAGAACGGCAAGCCGATCAAGTGGGCGCGCGGTGAGGTCGGCCGTGCCGTCTCCGTCTTCCGCTTCGCCGCCGAGGAGGCCCGCCGGTTCAACGGCGGCGAGGCCCAGCGGCTCGACACCGACGCCGGCGGCCAGGGCCGTCTCGCGCTGACCCGCCGCTTCCCCAAGGGCGTCGTCCTCGGCATCGCGCCGTTCAACTTCCCGCTGAACCTGTGCGCCCACAAGATCGCTCCGGCGATCGCGGTCGGCGCGCCGATCATCCTCAAGCCGGCCCCGGCCACGCCGCTGTCCGGGCTGATCCTCGGTGAGCTGCTCGCCGAGACCGACCTGCCCGCCGGTTCCTGGTCCGTGCTGACCGTCCCGAACGAGCAGATGCCCGCCCTCGTGAAGGACGAGCGGCTGCCGGTCATCTCCTTCACGGGCTCCGACAAGGTCGGTTACGCGATCATGGACTCCGTCCCGCGCAAGCACTGCACCCTGGAGCTCGGCGGCAACGGCGCCGCGGTCGTCCTCGCCGACTTCGCGAGCGAGAAGGACCTGGACTGGGCGGCGACCCGTATCGCCACCTTCTCCAACTACCAGGGCGGACAGTCCTGCATCTCCGTGCAGCGCGTGATCGCCGACGCGTCCGTCTACGACCTGCTGCTGCCGAAGATCGTCGCGGCCGTCGAGGCCCAGGTCACCGGTGACCCGTCCGACGCGGCGACCGACGTCGGCCCGCTCGTCAACGAGGACGCCGCCAAGCGCGTGGAGTCCTGGGTCGACGAGGCCGTCCAGGGCGGCGCGAAGCTGCTGACCGGCGGCAAGCGCGACGGCGCCAGCTACGCTCCCACCGTTCTCACCGACGTCCCCGCCGACGTCACCCTCGCCTGCGAGGAGGTCTTCGGCCCCGTCCTGACGGTGACGAAGGTCGACGGCGAGGACGAGGCGTTCGCCGCCGTCAACGACTCCAAGTACGGCCTGCAGGCAGGCGTGTTCACGCACGACCTGCAGACCGCCTTCCGCGCCCACCGCGCCCTGGAGGTCGGCGGCGTGATCGTCGGCGACGTCCCGTCCTACCGCGCCGACCAGATGCCCTACGGCGGCGCGAAGCAGTCCGGCGTCGGCCGCGAGGGCGTGGCCTTCGCGATGGACGACTACACGTACGAGCGCGTGCTGGTCCTCACGGGCCTGGCCCTCTAGTACGTCACCGAACCGACGGCCGGAGCCCACTGTGCGGGGGCTCCGGCCGTTGTCATGGCCGGGCACCGGCTCCGGGGCGGCGCCTGAACCGGGCAGAGCCCCGACGGCCGGGCCGGGCCGTGGTCCTCGCGCATGGGACCGCCTCGTCACTTCCCGCTGCCCGGGCCGAACGGGCCGGGGTGCTGTATAAGCGCCAACGGCGGCCCGCACGGCGCGCGAAGGCTGGTGAGAGTCGGCCGGATCGGGTAGAGACTCACAAGTAGCACCGACCGGTAGTTCCCCACGGATTCGAGTGATTCCAGGACTCCACCACACCGCGGCGAGGTGACTTCCTTCATGTCCGCACCGACCAAGCCCAAAGTCTCCGAGCGTGAAGCCCGCCAGGTCGCCGAGGCGGCGCGCGAGCAGGACTGGCGGAAGCCCAGCTTCGCCAAGGAGCTGTTCCTCGGTCGCTTCCGGCTCGACCTCATCCACCCCCACCCCATGCCGTCCAGGGACGACGTACAGCGCGGCGAGGAGTTCCTCGCCAAGCTCCGCGACTTCTGCGAGACGAAGGTCGACGGCGCCCAGATCGAGCGCGACGCCCGGATCCCCGACGCGGTGATCGACGGCCTCAAGGAGCTCGGCGCCCTCGGGATGAAGATCGACACCAAGTACGGCGGCCTGGGACTCACCCAGGTGTACTACAACAAGGCCCTGGCCCTGGCCGGCTCGGCGAGCCCGGCGATCGGCGCGCTGCTCTCCGCCCATCAGTCGATCGGCGTACCCCAGCCGCTGAAACTTTTCGGCACGCAGGAGCAGAAGGACGCCTTCCTGCCGCGGCTGGCCCGCACCGACATCTCCGCGTTCCTGCTCACCGAGCCGGACGTCGGCTCCGACCCGGCGCGCCTGGCCACCACCGCCGTCCCCGACGGGGAGGACTACATCCTCGACGGGGTCAAGCTCTGGACGACCAACGGCGTCGTCGCCGACCTCCTCGTCGTCATGGCACGGGTCCCGAGGACCGAGGGGCACAAGGGCGGCATCACCGCGTTCGTCGTCGAGTCGAGCTCGCCCGGCATCACCGTCGAGAACCGCAACGCCTTCATGGGCCTGCGCGGCCTCGAGAACGGCGTCACCCGGTTCCACCGGGTCCGCGTCCCGGCGGCGAACCGCATCGGCCCCGAGGGCTCCGGCCTCAAGATCGCCCTGACCACCCTCAACACCGGCCGGCTCTCGCTGCCCGCGATGTGCGCCGGCGCGGGCAAGTGGTGCCTGAAGATCGCCCGCGAGTGGACGTCCGTCCGCGAGCAGTGGGGCAAGCCGGTCGCCCACCACGAGGCCGTCGGCGCCAAGATCTCCTTCATCGCCGCCACCACCTTCGCCCTCGAAGCCGTCCTCGACCTGTCCAGCCAGATGGCGGACGAGAACCGCAACGACATCCGCATCGAGGCCGCCCTCGCCAAGCTGTACGGCTCCGAGATGGCCTGGCTGATGGCGGACGAACTGGTCCAGATCCGCGGCGGCCGCGGCTACGAGACCGCCGACTCCCTCGCCGCTCGTGGCGAACGGGCCGTCCCCGCCGAGCAGTTGCTGCGCGACCTGCGCATCAACCGCATCTTCGAGGGATCGACGGAGATCATGCACCTGCTGATCGCCCGCGAGGCGGTCGACGCCCACCTCGCGGTCGCCGGCGACATCATCGACCCCGACAAGTCCCTCGGCGACAAGGCCAGGGCCGGGGCCCAGGCCACCGCCTTCTACGCTCGCTGGCTGCCCAAGCTGGTCGCGGGCCCGGGCCAGCTCCCGCGCTCGTACGCCGAGTTCCACCCCCGTGGCCACGCGGACCTGTCGGTTCACCTGCGCTACGTCGAACGGGCCGCGCGCAAGCTCGCCCGGTCCACCTTCTACGCCATGTCCCGGTGGCAGGGCCGGATGGAGACCAAGCAGGGCTTCCTCGGGCGCATCGTCGACATCGGCGCCGAACTGTTCGCGATGAGCGCCGCCTGCGTGCGGGCGGAACTGCTGCGGACCACCGGCGACCACGGCCGCGAGGCGTACCAGCTCGCCGACGCCTTCTGCCGGCAGTCCCGCGTCCGTGTCGAGGAGCTCTTCGGCCGGCTCTGGAACAACACCGACGACCTGGACCGCACGGTGGTCAAGGGCGTCCTGGCCGGCACGTACACCTGGCTGGAGGAGGGCGTCATCGACGCGAGCGGGGACGGCCCCTGGATCGCGGACGCGACTCCCGGCCCCTCCCAGCGGGAGAACGTGCACCGGCCGATCCGCTGAGCGGCACCGGGGTGCGGCCGGAGGTCACCGGCCGCGCCCCGCGCGCGGCCGCGCGGGGCGCGGGAAGGTGGCGCGCGGTGCCCCGGTGGACCCACAATCGGCCTTCGGTCGCGGTCAACAGGGGAACGGGGCACGGATGTTCGGGGCGGGACACGTCAACGGCGGCAACCGGCACGCCCGCGGGCTCCGCGGCCTCGCGCTGGCCGGACTGCTGGCCGCCTCGGCCGCGTGCGGCGGCGGTGACGCCGGCACGGACACCGCGGACAGGACAGCCGAGAGGAAGACGGACAGGAGCGACGTCGGCCGGTCCGCCTCCCCCTCCGGCGGCGGCGTGCCCACCGAGGCCGCCCTGAGGGCCGTCGCCTTCGCGGACGGCGAGCGGATCGGCCCCTACACCGCGACCGAGACCGACGGGGCCCCGCTCGGCGAGGACTACACCGCCGATCCGGCCCGGTGCCGCCCACTCGTCAGCCTCGCCGCGGGCGCGACCGCGCACGACCCGGCCGCCGAGGTCCACCGGGAGGTCGACGTCGCGGACGAGGTGGCCGGCATCGGGGTCCTGGTGCAGCTGCGCTCCTACGCGGGGGACGGGGCCGCCGCCGTGATGAAGGACCTCGCCGCCGCGGGAGACGCCTGCGCCGGCGGCTACACCGAGGTGCGGACTCTCGCGCGGGCCCGGGTGCTGAAGGCCGAACCCGTCGAGGCGCCCGCCATCGGCGACGAGGCCGAGGCGTTCCGTTTCACCGTCCTCGACGTGAAGGGCGAGCTGAAGCTGTACGAGTACCTGACCGTCGTCCGCTCCGGTGCGGTCACGCTCTCCTTCCGCGCCGACTTCCTCGGCACGAAGGACATCGGGGCCGTGCCCCGGGAGATCATCGACGCCCAGTGGAAGAAGTTCTCCGCCGCTCGCGGAGGCGGCGGGTAGCTCCAGCGGCGAGGGGGCGCACAGGGACGCCCTGTCCGGGCGCACAGGCCGAACGGCCACAATGGGGGGATGAGCGACAGCCCATCACCCCTCGCCGACCCGCATCTGACCTTCGACGCCTCTCAGGGGCGCCGGGACATCGTCGTCCTCGGCTCGACCGGGTCCATCGGCACGCAGGCCATCGACCTGGTCCTGCGCAACCCCGACCGCTTCCGCGTCACCGCGCTGTCCGCCGCCGGCGGACGGGTCGGCCTGCTCGCCGAGCAGGCGCACCGGCTGCGCGTCGAGACCGTCGCCGTGGCCCGCGAGGACGTCGTTCCCGCGCTGCGCGAGGCATTGGCGGCCCAGTACGGGACCGAGCCCCTGCCCACGGTCATCGCCGGCCCGGACGCGGCCACCGAGCTCGCCGCATCGCCGTGCCACACGGTGCTCAACGGCATCACGGGCTCCATCGGTCTGGCGCCCACCCTCGCCGCGCTCGAGGCCGGCCGTACGCTCGCACTGGCCAACAAGGAGTCGCTCATCGTCGGCGGGCCCCTGGTCAAGGCAGTCGCCAAGCCGGGCCAGATCATCCCGGTCGACTCGGAGCACGCCGCGCTCTTCCAGGCGCTCGCCTGCGGCACCCGCGCCGACGTGCGCAAGCTCGTGGTCACCGCCTCGGGCGGCCCCTTCCGCGGCCGCACGAAGGCGGAGCTCGCGAACGTCACGCCCGAGGACGCGCTCGCGCACCCCACCTGGGCCATGGGCCCGGTGATCACGGTCAACAGCGCGACCCTCGTCAACAAGGGCCTCGAGGTCATCGAGGCCCACCTCCTCTACGACATCCCCTTCGACCGCATCGAGGTCGTCGTCCACCCCCAGTCGTACGTCCACTCGATGGTGGAGTTCACCGACGGCTCGACGCTCGCCCAGGCCACCCCGCCGGACATGCGCGGCCCGATCGCGATCGGCCTCGGCTGGCCCGAACGCGTCCCCGACGCGGCGCCCGCGTTCGACTGGTCCACGGCCTCGACGTGGGAGTTCTTCCCCCTCGACGACGAGGCGTTCCCCTCCGTGGGACTCGCCCGGCACGTGGGGGAGCTGGGCGGCACGGCCCCGGCGGTGTTCAATGCGGCGAACGAGGAGTGCGTCGAGGCGTTCCTCGCCGGGCGGCTGCCTTTCAACGCCATCATGGATACGGTCACCCGTGTGGTCGCCGAGCACGGGACACCCGCCCCGGGAACCTCGCTCACCGTGACGGACGTCCTCGAAGCGGACGCCTGGGCCCGGAGGAGGGCCCGTGAGACGGCGGCGACGTACACACACAGCGGCGAAGAACGGCCTGCGGAGGCTCGCGCATGACGATGGTGTTGACGGTTCTCGGCATAGTGCTGTTCGGCGTGGGGCTGCTGTTCTCCATCGCCTGGCACGAGCTGGGCCATCTGTCGACGGCGAAGCTGTTCGGCATCCGGGTGCCGCAGTACATGGTCGGCTTCGGCCCGACCCTGTTCTCCCGGCAGAAGGGCGAGACCGAGTACGGCATCAAGGCCATCCCGATGGGCGGCTACATCCGCATGATCGGGATGTTCCCGCCCGGGGACGACGGCCGCATCGAGGCGCGCTCCACGTCCCCGTGGCGCGGGATGATCGAGGACGCCCGCTCCGCCGCGTACGAGGAGCTGCAGCCCGGCGACGAGACACGGCTGTTCTACACGCGCAAGCCGTGGAAGCGCGTCATCGTGATGTTCGCGGGGCCGTTCATGAACCTCGTGCTCGCGGTGGCGATCTTCGTCGGCGTGATGATGACCTTCGGCACGCCGACGCAGACCACCGAGGTGGCGGGCGTCCAGAAGTGCGTCATCGAGCAGAGCGAGAAGCGCGACACGTGCGCCAAGGGCGACCCCGACTCGCCCGCCGCGCTCGCGGGGCTCAAGGAGGGCGACAGGATCGTCGCCTTCGAGGGGGAGCGCATCGACGACTGGCCCACGCTCTCCGAGCGCATCCGCGACACGATCGGCCCCGCCGAGATCACCGTGGAGCGCGACGGCCGGGAGCAGGTCCTGCACGCGACGCTCATCGAGAACATGGTGGTCAAGAAGGACGAGGACGGTGAGGTCGTCTCCGGCTACGAGCCCGCTGGCTACCTCGGCTTCGCCGCCAGGACCGAGATCCTGCCGCTGTCGTTCGGCGAGTCCGTCGACCGCATGGGCGGCATGATCGAGAACGGCGCCGAGTCGATCATCGCTCTGCCCTCCAAGGTCCCGGACCTGTGGGACGCGGCCTTCGGTGACGGGGAGCGCAAGGACGACTCCCCGGTGGGCGTGGTCGGCGCGGCCCGGCTCAGCGGCGAGGTCCTCAACCTCGACATGCCGACGACCAACATCGTCGCCACGTTCCTGATGCTGCTCGCCGGCTTCAACCTCTCGCTGTTCCTGTTCAACATGCTGCCGCTGCTGCCCCTCGACGGCGGACACATCGCCGGCGCGCTGTGGGAGTCCGCGCGGCGGGGGATCGCCAAGGTGTTCCGGCGCCCGGACCCGGGGCCGTTCGACGTGGCGAAGCTGATGCCCGTCGCCTATGTGGTGGCCGGGATCTTCATCTGTTTCACCCTGCTCGTGCTGGTCGCCGACATCGTCAACCCGGTGAAGATCAGCTGACGGAACGGTCAGGGGATCACCCTCGCGACGGCCGGACACCCTGGGTGTCCGGCCGTCCTCTTTGGGTGGACTTCGGGCGGCGGATGTGCCCGGCCGAACGCCAGTGCCGTAATCTCGGGTCCTGGAGCCCGCCGATCTCGGGACCTCGATCCATACCTTGGGGTTGCACAGCAGATGACTGCAATTTCTCTCGGAATTCCGTCCGTTCCGACGAAGCTCGCCGACCGGAGGGTCAGCCGGAAGATCCAGGTCGGTTCCGTCGCGGTCGGCGGCGACGCACCCGTCTCGGTGCAGTCCATGACGACGACCCGGACCTCCGACGTCGGCGCGACGCTGCAGCAGATCGCCGAGCTGACGGCTTCGGGCTGCCAGATCGTCCGGGTCGCGTGCCCCACGCAGGACGACGCGGACGCCCTCGCGACCATCGCCCGGAAGTCGCAGATCCCGGTCATCGCCGACATCCACTTCCAGCCGAAGTACGTCTTCGCGGCGATCGACGCCGGCTGCGCGGCGGTGCGGGTCAACCCGGGCAACATCAAGCAGTTCGACGACAAGGTCAAGGAGATCGCGAAGGCGGCGGGGGAGACGGGCACCCCCATCCGCATCGGCGTCAACGCGGGCTCGCTGGACCGCCGCCTGCTGGAGAAGTACGGCAAGGCGACCCCCGAGGCGCTCGTCGAGTCCGCCCTGTGGGAGGCGTCGCTCTTCGAGGAGCACGGTTTCCGCGACATCAAGATCTCGGTCAAGCACAACGACCCGGTCGTGATGGTCAACGCCTACCGCCAGCTCGCCGCCCAGTGCGACTACCCGCTGCACCTCGGCGTCACCGAGGCCGGCCCCGCCTTCCAGGGCACGATCAAGTCCGCGGTCGCCTTCGGCGCGCTGCTGTCGGAGGGCATCGGCGACACCATCCGCGTCTCCCTCTCCGCCCCGCCGGCGGAGGAGGTCAAGGTCGGCATCCAGATCCTGGAATCGCTGAACCTGCGCCAGCGCCGCCTGGAGATCGTCTCCTGCCCGTCCTGCGGCCGCGCCCAGGTCGACGTCTACAAGCTGGCGGACGAGGTCTCGGCGGGCCTCGAGGGCATGGAGGTCCCCCTGCGCGTCGCTGTCATGGGCTGCGTGGTGAACGGTCCCGGCGAGGCCCGTGAGGCCGACCTCGGTGTCGCCTCCGGCAACGGCAAGGGCCAGATCTTCGTCAAGGGCGAGGTCATCAAGACCGTGCCCGAGTCGAAGATCGTCGAGACGCTGATCGACGAGGCGATGAAGATCGCCGAGCAGATGGAGAAGGACGGCGTCGCCTCCGGCGAGCCCCAGATCTCCGTCGCCGGCTGACGCGTCCACGCGTCCCCGAGGCCCCGCCCCCACCGGGACGCGGGGCCTCGCGCCGTCCTGGCCCGGCCCCGGCACCCGCCCGCAGGCCGGTCCGTTTCCCCGGACCGGACACGACGCCGAAGCGGCAGGTACAGTGCCAGGATCAGCAAACCGCATGGTGAGGCCCTTGTGTTGACGCAGACCACCACCCGGGTCCTCGACCCCGGCGATCTCGGCGCAGCGCTCGCCATCCTCGAGAGCGATCCCGTGGCGAATGCTTTCGTCACCGCCCGGGTCCAGGTAGCCGGACTCGATCCCTGGCGCCTCGGCGGCGAGATGTGGGGCTGGTACGCGGACGGGCAGCTGCGCTCCCTCTGCTACTCCGGCGCCAACCTCGTCCCGGTCTGCGCCACGCCCGAAGCCGTGCGCGCCTTCGCCGACCGGGCCCGCAGGACCGGACGCCGCTGCTCGTCCATCGTGGGCCCCGCCGAACCGACCGCCGCGCTGTGGCGCCTGCTCGAACCGAGCTGGGGCCCCGCCAGGGACGTACGCCCCCACCAGCCGCTGATGGTCACCGAGACGGTCCCCGACGACATCGAGCCCGATCCGTACGTCCGCCGCATCCGCAAGGACGAGATGGACGTGATCATGCCGGCGTGCGTCGCGATGTTCACCGAGGAGGTCGGCGTCTCCCCGATGGCCGGTGACGGCGGCCTGCTCTACCAGGCCCGCGTCGCCGAACTCGTCGGCACGGGACGGGCGTTCGCGCGCATCGAGGACGGCAAGGTCGTCTTCAAGGCCGAGATCGGCGCCGCGACCGCCAAGGCCTGCCAGATCCAGGGCGTCTGGGTCGCGCCCGAGTTCCGCGGCCGCGGACTGTCCGAGACCGGCATGGCGGCCGTCCTGCGCTACGCCCTCGCGGACGTCTCGCCGATCGTGAGCCTGTACGTCAACGACTACAACACCGCCGCCAGGGCCGCCTACCGCAGGGTCGGATTCCGCGAGGTAGGCGCCTTCATGAGCGTGCTGTTCTGAATGGCGGGCGCGGCCAGTAGGGTGCGGCCATGGCAGCAGATCCCGGCGTCGTCATCGGCCCTCTCGACCTGACGGCACGGGTCGACGAGGCGCTCGCCGTCCAGGCACTGGCCTTCGGGCTCAGCGACGAAGAGATCGGCATCCGCCGCTACATCGTGCTGCGGCACCTGACCAGCCCCGGCGCCCGCGCCCTCGGCGCCACCACCGCGGACGACCGGCTCGTCGGCTTCGTCTACGGAATGCCCAACGACCGCGGCCACTGGTGGTCCACCGTCGTCGAGCCGTACCTGCGCCGCAACGGCAGCGACGACTGGCTCGACGACGCCTTCGTCATCACCGAGCTGCACGTCCACCCCGGCTTCCAGGCCCGCGGGATCGGCCGCGCACTGATCACCGACCTCACGGACGCAGCCGACCAGTCGCGCTCCATCCTGTCCGCCATCGACACCGAGAGCCCCGCGCGCCGCCTCTACCGCAGCCTCGGCTACCGGGACCTCGCCGAGCACGTCCTGTTCCCGAGCGCCCCCAGTCCGTACGCGGTGATGGGCGCCCCCCTGCCGCTGCTGCGCGGCAACTGATTTCCGCCTGTCGGTGCCGCCCGGCTAACCTCCTGCACATCACACGTTCCGAGCAGGAGTTCACCATGGCCCAGGTCCAGCGCATGTCCCGTCTGATGGTCAAGACACTGCGCGACGACCCGGCGGACGCCGAGACGCTCAGCCACAAGCTCCTCGTCCGTGCCGGTTACGTCCGCCGCAACGCCGCGGGCATCTGGTCCTGGCTGCCCCTCGGCAAGCGCGTCCTGGAGAACGTCGCCCGCGTCGTGCGCGAGGAGATGGACGCCATCGGCGCCCAGGAGGTCCTGCTGCCGGCCGTGCTGCCCAAGGAGCCGTACGAGGCGACCGGCCGCTGGGAGGAGTACGGCGCCGAGCTGTTCCGCCTCAAGGACCGCAAGGGCGCCGACTACCTCCTCGGCCCCACCCACGAGGAGATCTTCACCCAGCTGGTCAAGGACCAGTGCACGTCCTACAAGGACCTGCCGGTGATCCTCTACCAGATCCAGACGAAGTACCGCGACGAGGCGCGTCCCCGCTCGGGCATCCTGCGCGGCCGCGAGTTCCAGATGAAGGACTCGTACTCCTTCGACACCTCCGACGAGGGCCTCGCCGAGTCCTACGCCCTGCACCGCGAGGCGTACGTGAAGATCTTCGAGCGGCTCGGTCTGGAGCACAAGATCGTTTCGGCGGTCTCGGGGGCGATGGGCGGCTCGGCGTCCGAGGAGTTCCTCGCACCCGCCGCGGCCGGTGAGGACACCTTCGTCTACTGCCCGTCCTGCGACTACGCCGCCAACACCGAGGCCGTCACCTTCGTGCAGGAGCCCGTCGAGGCTGCGGACCACGGCCCGGTCGAGGAGCTGGACACCCCCGACACGCCGACGATCGAGACGCTCGCCCAGCACCTGGGCGTCCCGGCGTCGGCCACCCTCAAGAACCTCCTGGTCAAGGTCGACGGCGAGATCGTCGCGGTCGGCGTCCCCGGAGACCGTGAGGTCGACCTCGGCAAGCTCGGCGACCACCTGGCGCCCGCGACCGTCGACCTGGTCACCGCCGAGGACTTCGTGGACCGCCCGGACCTGGTCCGCGGCTACGTCGGCCCGCAGGGCCTGGAGAAGGTCCGCTACATCGCCGACCCGCGCGTCGCGCCCGGCACCGCCTGGATCACCGGGGCGAACAAGCACGGCTTCCACGCGAAGAACGTCGTCACCGGCCGGGACTTCGAGGTCGACGAGTACCTGGACGTCGTCGTGGTCGAGGAGGGCGACCCCTGCCCGAAGTGCTCCACCGGCCTGAAGCTCGACCGCGCGATCGAGATCGGTCACATCTTCCAGCTGGGCCGCAAGTACGCCGACGCCTTCCAGCTCGACGTGCTCGGCCAGAACGGCAAGCCGGTCCGCGTGACCATGGGCTCGTACGGCATCGGCGTCTCGCGCGCGGTGGCCGCGCTCGCCGAGCAGACGGCCGACGAGCAGGGCCTGTGCTGGCCCCGCGAGATCGCGCCCGCCGACGTGCACGTCGTTGCCGCCGGCAAGGCACTGCAGACGGAGCTGGCCCTGGACGTCGCGCGGCAGCTGGGCGAGGCCGGCCTGCGCGTGCTGGTCGACGACCGGGCCGGTGTGTCGCCGGGCGTGAAGTTCACGGACGCGGAGCTGATCGGCGTCCCGAAGATCCTCGTGGCGGGCCGCCGCGCCGGCGAGGGCGTGGTGGAACTGAAGGACCGCCGCACGGGCGAGCGCGAGGAGCTCCCGGTCGCGGAAGCGGTGGCGCGCCTGCGCGCGTGACGCGCGGCGTCGTGCGCCGGTGAACGGGTCCGCGTGGCGCTGCCCGAACGGGCCGAGGCCCCGCCGCGGCCCCGCCCGCCCGGGGGCCACACCCGCCGCCTTCAGTTCGGCTGCGCGGGCCGGTGCACCTTGATCGCCGAGGGGGCTTGACGCCGGGGCTCTGCCCCGGCCTGCCAGCGCGCAGGGCGGGCTTGCCCCGTTCGGGGCGGGTTTCCTCCATGGCCGCCAGGCCGCGGGACTTGGGGACACCGCGCGAAGCGCGTCGCGGGGGCAGTCCCCGGGCCCGCCTGCCAGGGCGCGCACCGCTGAGGCCCGGGCGAAGCCCCGACGCCCGCGCCCGCCAGAAGCACTGGGCTAGAGTCCCGTGCTTGCCGAGCCGTTGGGTTGGTGGAGACACCGCGCGGAGCACGCAACGCGGCGCTGGGCGGCCCCGAAGCCGGCCCGGCGGGCGGGCGCCATGGAGTCCGGGGCGCACCCGAGAGGGGCTGGGGCAGAGCTCCGAGCCCGCGCCTGCCAGGGCGCAGGGCCGGGGTCCCGTGCTTGCCGAGCCGTTGGGTTGGTGGAGACACCGCGCGAATCACGCAACGGGTGCGGGCCGGGTCCCGAAGCCCGCCCCCAGGCTGGCGCCCTGGAGTCCGGGGCGCACCCGAGAGGGGCCTGGGGTGGAGCCCCGACGCCCGCGCCCGCCGGAAGCACAGGGCCGGGGTCCCGGGCTTGCCCGGGTTCCGGGTGGGTTGGTTGAGGACACCGCGCGAAGCGCGGGCCGGGCGGAGCCCGGCCGACGGGACGAGCGCCGGGGGGTCCGGGGCGGAGCCCCGGTTTCGGGAAGGGGCGCCGCCGCTACAGCCAGCTCGCGAACTCCAGTGCCAGCTCGCCCTCACCCCGGCGGCCCGACGCCACCGCGCGAGTGCCCGACTCGACCGCGCGGAACAGCGTCCAGCCGCGCAGCCGGTCTCGGTCCACCTCCAGTGAGTCCGCCAGTCTGTTCACCCGGCGGCGGGCCGACGCCGCGCCCCCGGCCGAGGCCACCAGGTCCTCGACCCGGTCGCGGACCAGGCGCGCCAGGTCGTAGGCGCGTTCGCCCACCACCGGCTCCGGACCCACCGCGAGCCACGGCACCCGCTCACCCGCCAGCACCTTGCCCTGGCGGAAGTTGCCGTGCAGCAACAGGGCTTCGGGCGACGACGCCGCCAGTTCCTCACGCACCGCGACAGCCGCCGCGACCAGCGGCTCGTCGGCCGCGTGCGCACGCATCGCCTCCGCCTGCCGCTCCGTGCGCCCGGCCACCGTCTCGAAACCGTGGTCCGCGGGCAGCTCGACCCAAAGACGCCGAACCGTTCCAGCAGCCTCCAGCAGCGCTTTCGCCTCGGGCAGGGACCGCAGGGAGACATCGGGCTGCAGCCGCTCCATGAGAAGGCCGTCCCCGTCATCGTCCAGCAGGCGCACCGATCCCCACCCGTTCCAGTGCGCGAGCGCCGCCCGCTCCAGCGCCGGCGCGGCGGCGGGCGGGGCCAGCTTCAGCGCGGCGGGCGTGCCGTCGAGACGGCGTACGAGAAGGACGAGACCGCTCCGGCCGCCCGGCACCACCACCCGTTCGACGTCCAGCTTCCGCCGGTCCACCGCCTCCTGCGCGGTCCGGTGCAGGCGCCCGAGCCACTCGTCGTTCTCCCCGAGTGCCCGGACCAGCCGCTGCGGCGGTTCGAGAGCCATACGTGGTGCGTTCCCTTTCCGGTTCAGCCGATTGCAGGTGAGGTCAGCCGCTTCGGCCGGCGGCCCGCTCGGCGAGCCCAGGAAAGGCTACGCCGCTGCCGCGCCAGCGCACGGCACGGACCGCCGCCTCACGCAGCGCCGCCGCGGCCTCCAGCCGCAGCGGTCCGTCCGCCGCCCGCACGAGGTCGGAGCACACGCCCGCGACCCGCTCCTCCAGCTCGGCCGCGAGCCGGACCGCCGCCGCGGAGTCACGCACGGCGAACGGCAGGTCGTAGGCGGCCGCTGCGACGACCGGCTGCGCACCGAGGTCGCGCGCCGTGCGCACGAGCGCGTCCCGGCGGGCCCGGTGCGCCGCATGGGCGGCGGCGGCCTCGTGGGCGCGGTCGTCGTCGATGCGGCCGCCGACGACCCCGTATCCGTAGACCGCCGCGTGCTCCGCCGCCAGCGCGGCCTGTACGGCGTCGACCGCGCTCATCGCGCGTCCCCCTTCGTGAGCAAGTACGCATGGGCCGCTCCGGCGGCGGCGACCGAGGCCAGCAGCCGGGCCAGCTCCGGTTCCGCGTCCGCCAGTGACGCCGTGTGCGCGTCGGAGGTGCGCCGCTCGGCCGCGGCGAGCGCCTTGAGAGCGGCGACGGGATCGTCCGGGGCGGGGCCGCCGGGCACCACCGATCCGGTCCCCGAGGGCGACGGCGACACCGGCGCGGCCGGTGCCTGCTTCCGGCCGGCGAGGGCAGCCACATGCGCGGCCACGTGCGCGCGCAGCGGCGTCAGCCGCCCGGCGAGCGCGGGATGGCGGGCGATCACGGCGTCGTACTCGTCCAGCAGCGTCCGGCTCCGGGCCGCGAGCCGCCGGCGCAGGGCCTTCTCGGCCTGTGCCGGGTCGGCGGCCGGGCCGCGGGGAGGCCGCTCCTGTGCGGCATCGTCCGAACAGCCGGTCACCATCGCGGCGGCGGCCGCACCCGTCGCCAGCAGCGCCCGTCGCCGCGTCGTCCCGGTGCGCCCCACGCCTGTCTCCTCGGCCCTCTTGGTGATCATCGCCGCAGGCGAGCGTACCCGCGGGTCCGGCGCCCGTGGACGGCAACACCCTCCGGGACCGGATACCCTTTCCTTCGACACGCGACGATCCCACAACAGCACACGCGGCCGAGGAGTCACCCGGATGAGCACCACCCAGAGCGAGAGGCTGCGCGGGCTGCTGGAGCCGCTCGTCACCGCCGCCGGCCTGGATCTGGAAGAGATCGAGGTCTCCCGGGCAGGCCGACGCCGCACACTGAGGATCATCGTCGACTCCGACGACGGCGTGGAACTGGACGCGTGTGCCGAGCTGAGCCGCTCCCTCTCCGAGAAGCTCGACGAGACGGACGCGATGGGCGAGGGCGAGTACGTCCTCGAAGTCAGCTCCCCCGGCGCCGACCGCCCCCTGACCGAGCACCGCCACTACGTGCGCGCCACCGGCCGCCTGGTCAAGCTGCAGCTGCACGAAGCAGGGGAACTGGTCGCCCGCATCATCACCGTGGACGACGAAGGACTCGACCTCGAGATCCCGGGCGTGAAGGGGCGCAAGCCCACCGCCCGACGGGTCGCGTTCGACGAGATCGCCAAGGCGCGCGTCGAAATCGAGTTCAGCCGCAAGGACAGGCAAGACGTGAAGGACGAGAAGGAAGAGGAGGCGTAGCCGTGGACATCGACGTGAAGCTCCTGAGGGGCTTGGCACAGGAGAAGGAGATCGCCTTCGACCTGCTGGTCGAGGCCATCGAATCGGCCCTCCTCATCGCGTACCACCGCACCGAGGGCAGCCGCAGGCACGCCCGTGTGGTGCTCAGCCGGGACACCGGCCATGTGACGGTGTGGGCGAAGGAGGACCCGTCCGATCTGGAGGAGGGCCAGGAGCCCAAGGAGTTCGACGACACCCCGTCGGACTTCGGCCGGATCGCCGCGAGCACCGCCCGCCAGGTCATCCAGCAGCGGCTGCGGGACGCGGAGAACGACGTCACCTTCGGCGAGTACGCCCGCCGTGAGGGCGATGTCGTCGCGGGCCAGGTGCAGCAGGGCAAGGACCCCAAGAACGTCCTC
The DNA here is from genome assembly GCF_040675505.1 of Streptomyces sp. NPDC049597. NCBI lineage: Bacteria > Bacillati > Actinomycetota > Actinomycetes > Kitasatosporales > Streptomycetaceae > Streptomyces > Streptomyces sp. NPDC049597. Next base: position 56,480 of record NZ_JBFAOY010000015.1, on the reverse strand, counting down.
GTCAAGCTGGACGACAAGCTCGAGGCGATCCTGCCCGTGCAGGAGCAGGTGCCGGGCGAGGAGTACACCCACGGCCTGCGCCTGCGCACCTACGTGGTCCGGGTGGCCAAGGGCGTGCGCGGTCCGTCCGTGACGCTGTCGCGCACCCACCCCAACCTGGTGAAAAAGCTGTTCGCGCTGGAGGTCCCGGAGATCGCCGACGGCAGCGTCGAGATCGCGGCGATCGCCCGTGAGGCCGGTCACCGCACCAAGATCGCGGTCCGCTCCACCCGTTCGGGTCTGAACGCCAAGGGCGCCTGCATCGGCCCCATGGGCGGCCGGGTGCGCAATGTGATGGCCGAGCTGCACGGCGAGAAGATCGACATCGTGGACTGGTCGGAGGACCCGGCCGAGATGGTGGCGAACGCGCTGTCGCCCGCCCGGGTGAGCAAGGTGGAGATCGTCGACCTCGGCGCCCGCTCCGCCCGTGTCACCGTTCCGGACTACCAGCTGTCGCTGGCGATCGGCAAGGAAGGGCAGAACGCCCGCCTCGCCGCGCGCCTGACCGGCTGGCGCATCGACATCCGCCCCGACACGGAGCACCCCTCCGACCAGGGCTGAGGAATGAATCGGCGTGGGGCCCCGTTGGTATGGGTCGGGGCTCACGCGGATCAGGACAACATCCGTTCGATTTTTGCCCCAAAGGGGTGAGGTCGGTGCGGGGAGGTAGACTTAAGCGTGTCTGGCCGGACGCATGCCCGCGTGTGCCCTGAGCGAACCTGTGTGGGATGCCGGGAGCGAGCGGCCAAGAGCGATCTGCTGCGCATCGTGGTGATCGAGGGCGAGTGCGTCCCCGATGATCGCGGTACGCTGCCCGGCCGGGGTGCGTACGTGCACCCCGCCTTGGTCTGTCTCGACCTGGCGGTTCGCCGCCGGGCGTTCCCGAGGGCCTTCCGGGTCAAGGGACCGCTCGAGACCGCCGACGTCCGGCGGCATGTCGAGCAGGCAGCACCGTAAGAAGAAAGAAGTACGGCACGGAACACCGTGCGGTCAGGTACCTCGCGAGTTGGAAGTAGGTCGAGATTGCGATGAGCACTCGATGAGTACGCGATGAGTACGCCCATGAAGTAGCGACGGTCCGGCGGTAACCCGGACCTAAAAGGAGCGAAGTGGCTAAGGTCCGGGTATACGAACTCGCCAAGGAGTTCGGCGTGGAGAGCAAGGTCGTCATGGCCAAGCTCCAAGAACTCGGTGAATTCGTCCGTTCGGCGTCCTCGACGATCGAGGCGCCGGTTGTACGCAAACTGACTGACGCGCTGCAGGGTCCCGGTGGCAACGCCGGCAAGACCGCAGCCAAGCCCGGCGCGCCCCGCAAGGCGACGCCGGCCAAGCCTGCCGCGCCCTCCCCGGCGCAGGCGGGCCGTCCCGCTGCCCCCAAGCCCGGCGCCCCGGCCCCCAAGCCGGCCCCGGCGAGCAGCACCCCCTCCGCGGCCCCGACCCCGGGCCCGCGTCCGACTCCGGGTCCCAAGCCCGCACCGGCCAAGCCCGCTCCGGCGGCTCCGGTGCCCGCAGCCGAGTTCTCGGCTCCGGCCCCGGCACAGCCCAGCACCCCGCAGGCCCCGCGGCCCACGGGTGCGACCCCCGGGCCCCGTCCTGCCCGTCCGGCTCCGTCCGGCGGCCAGCGTGACGGCGGCCGCGGCGGCGAGCGTCCGGCGCGTCCCGCCGGCGGCACCGGCGCCCCGCGCCCGGGTGCCCGTCCGGCCGGTCCCCGTCCGGGCAACAACCCCTTCACCTCCGGCGGCTCCACCGGCATGGCGCGCCCGCAGGCGCCCCGTCCGGGTGGCGCTCGTCCCGGCCCCGGCGGGCCGGGCGGCGGTGCCGTTCCGGGCGCCCCGCGTCCGCAGGGCGGCCCCGGCGGCGCTCCGCGCCCGCAGGGTCAGGGCGGTGCCCGTCCGACTCCGGGCGGCATGCCCCGTCCGCAGGCTCCCCGCCCCGGCGGCGGCCCTGCCGGCAACCGTCCCAACCCGGGCATGATGCCGCAGCGTCCCGCTGCCGGCCCGCGTCCCGGCCCCGGCGGCGGCGGTCGTGGTCCCGGCGGTGCCGGTCGTCCCGGCGGTGCCGGCCGTCCGGCCGGCGGCGGCTTCGCCGGTCGTCCCGGTGGCGGTGGCGGCGGCGGTCGTCCCGGTGGCGGCGGCGGTTTCGCCGGTCGTCCCGGTGGCGGTGGCCCCGGTGGCGGCGGCGGCTTCGGCGGCGGTCGTCCCGGCTTCGGCGGACGTCCGGGCGGTCCCGGCGGCCGTGGTGGCACGCAGGGCGCCTTCGGCCGTCCCGGCGGCCCCGCGCGCCGTGGTCGCAAGTCGAAGCGGCAGAGGCGCCAGGAGTACGAGGCCATGCAGGCCCCGTCGGTCGGCGGCGTGATGCTGCCTCGCGGCAACGGCGAGACCATTCGCCTGTCGCGCGGTGCGTCGCTCACCGACTTCGCGGAGAAGATCAACGCCAACCCGGCGTCGCTCGTCGCGGTCATGATGAACCTCGGCGAGATGGTCACGGCCACGCAGTCCGTCTCCGACGAGACGCTGCAGCTCCTCGGCGACGAGATGAACTACACGGTTCAGATCGTCAGCCCGGAGGAGGAGGACCGTGAGCTGCTCGAGTCCTTCGACATCGAGTTCGGCGAGGACGAGGGCGGCGACGAGGCCCTGGTCTCGCGTCCGCCGGTGGTGACCGTCATGGGTCACGTCGACCACGGCAAGACCCGACTGCTCGACGCCATCCGCAAGACGAACGTCGTCGCGGGCGAGGCGGGCGGCATCACGCAGCACATCGGTGCGTACCAGGTCGCCACCGAGGTCAACGGCGAGGACCGCGCGATCACCTTCATCGACACCCCGGGTCACGAGGCGTTCACCGCCATGCGTGCCCGTGGTGCGAAGTCCACCGACATCGCGATCCTCGTGGTCGCGGCCAACGACGGTGTGATGCCCCAGACGATCGAGGCGCTGAACCACGCCAAGGCGGCCGACGTGCCGATCGTGGTCGCGGTCAACAAGATCGACGTCGAGGGCGCGGACCCGACGAAGGTGCGCGGCCAGCTCACCGAGTTCGGTCTGGTGGCCGAGGAGTACGGCGGCGACACCATGTTCGTCGACATCTCCGCCAAGCAGGGTCTGCACATCGACTCCCTGCTGGAGGCCGTGGTCCTCACCGCGGACGCCTCGCTCGACCTGCGGGCCAACCCGGAGCAGGACGCGCAGGGCATCGCGATCGAGGCCCACCTGGACAAGGGCCGCGGCGCCGTCGCGACCGTCCTCGTCCAGCGAGGCACGCTGCGCGTCGGTGACACGATGGTCGCCGGTGACGCGTACGGCCGTGTCCGCGCGATGCTCGACGACAAGGGCGAGAACGTGGAGGAGGCGGGTCCCTCGACCCCCGTCCTCGTGCTCGGTCTCACCAACGTCCCGGGCGCCGGCGACAACTTCCTGGTCGTCGACGAGGACCGTACGGCCCGTCAGATCGCCGAGAAGCGTGCCGCCCGTGAGCGCAACGCCGCGTTCGCCAAGCGCACCCGCCGGGTGTCCCTCGAGGACCTCGACAAGGTGCTCAAGGCGGGCGAGGTCCAGCAGCTCAACCTCATCATCAAGGGCGACGCGTCCGGTTCGGTGGAGGCCCTCGAGTCCTCCCTGCTCCAGCTCGACGTCGGCGAAGAGGTCGACATCCGCGTGCTGCACCGCGGCGTGGGTGCGGTCACCGAGTCGGACATCGACCTGGCGATGGGCTCCGACGCCATCGTCATCGGCTTCAACGTCCGCGCGGCCGGCCGTGCCTCGCAGATGGCGGAGCGCGAGGGCGTCGACGTCCGGTACTACTCGGTGATCTACCAGGCCATCGAGGAGATCGAGGCGGCCCTCAAGGGCATGCTCAAGCCGGAGTACGAAGAGGTCGAGCTCGGTACGGCGGAGATCCGCGAGGTCTTCCGCTCGTCCAAGCTGGGCAACATCGCGGGTGTGCTCATCCGCTCCGGCGAGGTCAAGCGCAACACCAAGGCACGGCTCATCCGCGACGGCAAGGTCATCGCGGAGAACCTCAACATCGAGGGTCTGCGTCGCTTCAAGGACGACGTCACCGAGATCCGCGAGGGCTTCGAGGGCGGTATCAACCTCGGAAACTTCAACGACATCAAGGTCGACGACGTCATCGCGACGTACGAGATGCGCGAGAAGCCGCGCGGCTGACACAGCTCGACTGCGCAGCCTTTCCGGGGCCGGTCGGCGGAACAAACTCCGTCGATCGGCCCCGGCCGTTGCGTGTACGGTTTGGAGGTCCCTGCCAAGCGCTGGCAGGCGTCATGAACCCGAACCGGCGGGACATCCGGTCACACACATGTATGTGGGGACGCTGTCCTTCGATCTGCTTCTCGGCGACGTGCGGTCGCTGAAGGAGAAGCGCTCCGTGGTCCGCCCGATCGTCGCAGAACTCCAGCGGAAGTACGCGGTGAGCGTGGCCGAGGTGGGCGATCAGGACCTATACCGGCGGGCCGAGATCGGCCTCGCGGTGGTGTCCGGCGACACGGGACATCTGACGGCCGTACTGGACCGGTGCGAGCGCCTCGTCGCCGCCCGGCCCGAGGTGGAGCTGCTCTCGGTTAGACGCAGGCTCCACACAGACGAAGACTGAATGAGCAAGGCAGAGCAGGAAAGGAAGAAGGACCAGTGGCCGACAACGCGCGGGCGAAGAAACTGGCAGACCTCATCCGGGAGGTGGTCGCCGAGAAGCTGCAGCGCGGCATCAAGGACCCCCGGCTGGGATCGCACGTGACCATCACGGACACCCGCGTCACCGGTGACCTTCGGGAGGCCACGGTCTTCTACACGGTCTACGGCGACGACGAGGACAGGGCCAGCGCGGCGGCCGGACTGCAGAGCGCCAAGGGCATTCTGCGTTCGGCGGTCGGCGCGGCGGCGGGGACCAAGTTCACACCGACCCTGACGTTCGTGGCCGACGCCCTTCCGGAGAACGCGCGGACGATCGAGGACCTCCTCGACAAGGCGCGTGCCTCGGACGCCAAGGTACGCGAGGCGTCCTCGGGCGCCACGTACGCCGGCGAGGCGGACCCGTACCGCAAGCCCGAGGACGAAGCCTCGGAATGACACAGCACACCAGGACGCCCGACGGACTTGTCATCGTCGACAAGCCGTCGGGCTTCACTTCGCACGACGTCGTCGCCAAGATGCGCGGGATCGCGAGAACCCGGCGCGTCGGACACGCGGGGACGCTCGACCCCATGGCCACCGGCGTGCTCGTCCTCGGCGTGGAGAAGGCCACCAAGCTCCTCGGCCACCTCGCGCTGACGGAGAAGGAATACCTCGGCACCATCCGGCTCGGGCAGAACACGGTCACGGACGACGCGGAGGGCGAGATCACGTCCACCGCCGACGCCTCGGGCATCGCCCGTGAGGCGATCGACGCGGGTGTCGCCGCGCTGACCGGCGACATCATGCAGGTGCCGTCCAAGGTCAGCGCGATCAAGATCGACGGCAAGCGGTCGTACGCGCGCGTGCGCGGCGGCGAGGAGTTCGACATCCCGGCCCGGCCGGTGACCGTCTCCTCGTTCCAGGTGTACGACGTGCGGGAGGCGACCACCGAGGACGGCCAGACCGTCGTCGACCTCGTCGTCTCCGTGGTCTGCTCGTCGGGCACCTACATCCGGGCGCTCGCCCGCGACCTCGGCGCCTCGCTCGGCGTCGGCGGCCACCTCACCGCGCTGCGCCGGACCAGGGTCGGCCCCTACGGGATCGACGCGGCGAGGACGCTCGACCAGCTCCAGCAGGAGCTGACGGTGATGCCGATCGCCGAGGCCGCCGCAGCCGCCTTCCCCCGCTGGGACGTGGACGAGCGACGGGCGAAGCTGCTGGCCAACGGGGTGCGGCTGGACATGCCGGCCCACGACCGGTCGCCGGTCGCGGTCTTCGGCCCCGGCGGGCGCTTCCTGGCGCTGGTCGAGGAGCAGAAGGGCAAGGCCAAGAGCCTCGCCGTCTTCGCCTGACCCCGAGGACCGGGACGCCTCGTGGCACGGGCGGTGACGCCGCCCGTGCCACGACCCCCCTCGCTTCCCCCACCCCCATGCTGTCCGCCGTGACGCCCCAATTCACCTCATCGTGCAGGCGCTCGGAGTACCTGGCGGCGCACTTGGGGGCGCTTTCCTGACGCGGACTCCTGCGCTGATCATCGGCGGCCTAGCGTCGAGCGCATGGAACGCGGCAGCACGGCAACGCTGGTACAGATCTGCGACCTGGCCGGGCGGCCTCTGGGCACCGGCTTCGTCGCCGACGACTCGGGCACCGTCGTCACCGGTCAGGAGACCGTGGACGGACACGACACCGTGCTCGTCAGGGCACCCGGCGGCCACGAGAGCACGGCAGGGGCGGATGACGTCACCCGCATCCCGGACCTCGACGTCGCCCTGATCCGCACCCACGGACTCGCCGTGCCCCCGCTGCCCATCGGCGCACGGGACCACGTCGCGCGCGGGACGTACGTACGACTCCTCGCGGACGGCTGGCGCGAGGCCCGGGTCCTGGGCGCGGCCCACGACGTCCCGGACCCCTCAGCCGTGGAGCTGGCCATGGGGACGGACGGCACAGACGCGCTCCGCCGCGGCCGGGCGGCCGTCGGAGGACCGGTGCTCGACGCCGCAACCGGCGCCGTCCTCGCCGTCCTCGGCGCGCCCCCGCCGCCCGCACAGGGCGCGGCGGTCGCCCGGCTCCTGCGCCCCGGCCACCCGGACGGACCGCTCGCCGCGCTGCTGCGGCGCAACGCCGCCACCGTCCCCGCCTACGGCGACGACCTCAACCTGGCAGCCGTCCTCGAACTCACCGCCGTCTCCTGCGGATCCACCGGAGGCCCCAGCGCCTGGCCCGATCCGGTGGAACGGCCCGAAGCGGCCGCCGAGTTGACCGCCTTCACCCGGTCCGCGCCCGGCGTGCTGGGGCTCGTCGGCGCACCCGGCACGGGACGCACCACGGAACTGTCTGCGCTCGCCGTACGGCGCGCGGACGGCCCCCGCCCCGCGCCCACCCTGTGGCTGCGCGGCGCGGACCTGTGCCCCGACGACATGTCCCTCGCCGACGCGATGGCCCGCACACTGCGCCGCGCGGCACGCATCCGGGCCGCCGCGGAGAGGACCGTCGATCTCGCGGGAGTCACCCCGCGACGGGTGGCGCGCCTGTCCCGCGCGGCCGGCCGCCCCCTCCTCGTCGTCCTCGACGGCCCCGAGGAGATGCCGCCCGCCCTGGCGCACCGGCTCGCACCCTGGGCCCGGGCCACCGCCGACTGGCTGGCCGACCACTTCGTGCACCTGGTCGTCGGCTGCGGCCCCGAGCACTGGGAGCAGGCCGCGCAGCTGTACCGGCCGTCCGCCGCCCCCGCCCGCACGGCGTGCCCCGTCGTACGGATCGGGGACCTCGGACCGGAGCGGGCACGCCTGATGCGCGAGCGGTACGGCCTGCCCGAACACGCCCTCGCCGACCGGGACGCGGGCCATCCGCTCGCACTGCGCCTGCTCGCCGAGGTCCGCGGGGCCCTGCCCGACGGGGCGGCCGGCAGCCCGGCGCGCGAGGACGTCTTCGCCGCCTGGCTGGACCTGCTCTGCCTGCGCATCGCCGTCCGGGTCGCCGCGGCGAGCGCACCGCCCCCGCGCGGCACCGCCGTGCGGCGGCTCGCCGCCCGGGTGGCCGGCCGGGTGCACGAGGCGGCACGGCGCTGCCTTGGCGCCGGCCAGGGGGAACTGGACCGCCGGTCCTTCGAGGAGCTCTTTCCCTGGGCGTCCGGCTGGGCACCCGCCGTACTCACCGAGGGACTGCTCGTCCCGGCCGGCGGAGGCTACCGTTTCGCCCACGAGGAGTTCGCCGACTGGATCCAGGGCGCCCATCTGGACCTCGGCACCGCGCTCCGCACACTCGTGCACCGCCGCGTCCTGCCCGCCGACGAGGCGCCGGCCGTGCCGCGTCACCGCGGCGGCCCCCTCGTGCAGGCCCTGCTGCTCCTCGCCCGGCAGCGCGGCCCCGACCGGCTCGTCACCGAACTGGGCGCCCTCGTCGGCGCGTTGGACCGCACCGACGCGTCGCAGGCGGACCGGGACGCCCGCTGGTGGGCGGTGCGCCTGCTCACCGAGGTGCTGCACCGCGTGCCGGACGCCGAACCGTACGTCGGCGTGCTGCGGCTGATCGCGCGGCGCGTCGTCGCCGTGCCCGGCGAACGGAAGGACTTCGGGCCCGCGTTCTGGGCCCGGCTGCCGCTCGGCGAGGCGTCCCGCCTCGACCTGCTGCGCCGCCTGGTCCCCGCCGACCCGGCCCCGGGCACGGGCGCGACCGCCTCGCGCTTCCTCGACCTGGCCGCGGAGCGACTGGCCGCCGATCCCCGGGCCGTACAGCCACTGCTGTGCCAGTGGTTCACCGACGTCACCCCGCTCGCCGCCGGGCCGGACGCGGCCGTGCGGCCCACCGTCTCCGCCGCAGCGCAGGCCCTGCTGTACGCCCGTCGTGGCCAGGACCCCGACGGCCTTGCCGACGCCCTCGTCGCCACGGCCCACCCGCGGGCCGCCGAGCTGCTCGCCGTCCTCGCGCACGACGAGCCCGCCGCCTACTGCCGTGCCGTCCACCGCTGGGCCCGCGACCCGAGCCCGGCCAGGCGGGCCGCGGCCGCCGCCCATGCCCGGGCAGCCGACGCCGCGATCACCGCCGACGCCGACCGCGAACTGCTGCGCGGCGCGGCGGCCGCGCTGCTCGCCCGCCCCGGCCCGGTGAGCGGCCCGGCGCTGGCCCTGCTGGTCCGCGACCCCGTCAGCCGGGGACACCACCTGGACCGGGCGCTGGCCCGTTTCGCGGACGGCGACCCACAGCTGCCCCCGGCCGCCTTCACCGGCGCCCTCTCCACCCACCCGGGTCCCGTGCTCGCCGCCTTCCGGACCCGGCTCCTGCGGCCCGAGGCCACCGACGCGGGCGCCCTGCTGGAGGTGCTCGCCCGGGCGACCACCTCCACCACCGCCCGGCCGGTCGCCGCCCTCGTCTGCGAGTACGTCGACCACCGGCCCGGCGGAGCGCCGCACGCCGCGGCCTACGTGGAGCACCGCCTGGAGCAGCGGCCCGTCGACCGCGCCGTCCTGTTCCCCCTCGTCACCCGCCTGCTGCGCGGCCGGCCCGCGAACGTACGCAGCGCGCTCGCACCCGTACTCGCCGTGCCCGGCAGCCCCGCCTCCCGCCCGCTGCGCGCCGAGCTGCTCGACGTGCTGCTGCGCTACGAGCAGTACGAGGCCCGCGACCTGGAGGTGCTCGACGCCGTGCTGCGGGCCGCGGCCCTCGGCTGCGAGGGCGCCGACGAGTCCACGACCAGGGCCCTCGTGCACCGCACCGGCCTCCTGCTGGTCCGCAGCCCCGGCGGCGCGGCCCTCCTCGACCGCCGCCTCGTGGAACTCGCCGGGACCGCGCCGCGCTTCGCCGCCGCGCTCACCCGATGGCTCGCCGAGGACCCGGAGGAATGGGCCCTCGTGGCCGGTCCGCACACGTGGGGCACGCTCTGGACGCCCGACAGCCAGGTGCCGATGCGAAGCCGGGGTCCCGGGCATGGCAGTCTTAGACCTGCGTAATCGTTAATGACGTACACGGGTTCGGGCGAGGAGCGGTCACAGTGCAGCGCTGGCGTGGCTTGGAGGACATCCCCGAGGACTGGGGACGCAGCGTCGTCACCATCGGCTCCTACGACGGGGTGCACCGCGGACACCAGCTGATCATCGGTCGTGCCGTGGAGAAGGCGCGCGAGCTGGGCGTGCCGTCGGTCGTCGTCACCTTCGACCCGCACCCCAGCGAGGTCGTGCGCCCCGGCAGCCACCCGCCGTTGCTGGCGCCTCACCACCGCCGCGCGGAGCTGATGGCGGAGCTGGGCGTCGACGCGGTGCTCATCCTGCCGTTCACCGTGGAGTTCTCGAAGCTGTCGCCCGCCGACTTCATCGTGAAGGTGCTCGTCGACAAGCTGCACGCGCGTGCGGTCATCGAGGGCCCGAACTTCCGCTTCGGTCACAAGGCCGCCGGGAACGTCGCCTTCCTCACCGAGCTCGGCGCCACCTACGACTACGAGGTCGAGGTCGTCGACCTGTTCGTGTCCGGCGAGGCGGGCGGCGGGGAGCCGTTCTCCTCGACCCTGACCCGCCGCCTGGTCGCCGAGGGCGACGTGACGGGCGCCGCGGAGATCCTCGGCCGCCCGCACCGCGTGGAGGGCGTCGTGGTCCGCGGCGCGCAGCGCGGGCGCGAGCTCGGCTTCCCCACGGCGAACGTGGAGACCCTGCCGCACACCGCGATCCCGGCGGACGGCGTGTACGCGGGCTGGCTGACGGCGAACGGGGAGCGCATGCCGGCGGCGATCTCCGTCGGCACGAACCCGCAGTTCGACGGCACGGAGCGGACGGTCGAGGCGTACGCGATCGACCGCGTCGGCCTGGACCTGTACGGGCTGCACGTGACGGTGGACTTCCTGGCGTTCGTCAGGGGCCAGCAGAAGTTCGCATCGATCGACGCGCTGCTGGTGGCGATCGCGGACGACGTGAAGCGCTGCCGTGAACTGACGGCGTAGCCGTCCGGGCCGCGGCCTCGTGCGCGGCGCGGACGCGTGTGCGCAACCACCTCCGCGTGGGCCGGGCTTCTCGGGCTCGGCCGTCCGGCGGACGTGGTGACCGTGAGCGGGCCGTCGTCCGCACGTGCCCTGACGCGAAGCGACCCCAAGCCGTGGGGGCGGCCACCGGGCGGAACGGGGCCCCGGCACCACCCCGGCAGGGGCAGCGGGAGCGCCACGCCCCCGGGCGGACTCCGGCTCAGCGCCGGGACCAGTGGCACGCCACCCCCGCCCCCGTGCTCCCCAGCACCGGCAGGTCCCGGGTGCGGCACAGGTCCGCCACACCCGCCCGCGCGGCCTCGCCCGAGGCAAGGATCTGGCAGCGGGCGTGGAAGCGGCACCCGGACGGGATCCGGGAGGGGTCCGGGGGCTCGCCCGTCAGGACCACCGGGGCGTTCCCCGACTCCGGCAGCACCGACAGCAGCGCCTGGGTGTACGGGTGCCGGGGTGCCGTCAGCACCTCCTCCACCGGTCCCGACTCCACGATCCGGCCCAGGTACATCACCGCCACCCGGTCCGCGATGTTCCACGCGAGCCCGAGGTCGTGCGTCACCACCAGCGCGGACAGGCCCAGTTCGTCCCGCAGGCGCAGCAGCAGGGCGAGGATCTCGCCGCGTACGGAGGCGTCCAGCGATGCCACCGGCTCGTCGGCGACGATCAGTTCGGGCTCCAGCGCCAGCGCCCCGGCGATCACCACGCGCTGGCGCTGACCGCCGGACAGCTCGTGCGGATAGCGCAGGAAGAACCGCTCCGGCGGGCGCAGGCCCGCCCGCGACAGCGCCTGCGCGACGGCCGCCCGCTCGTCGCCCGCGTACCCGTGGATCCGCAGGCCCTCGGCGACCGCGTCGTACACGGTGTGCCGCGGGTTGAGCGAACCGCTCGGGTCCTGCAGCACCAGCTGCACCCGCTTGCGGTACCGCTTCAGCGAGCGGGAGGAGTAGTCCAGCGGCTGCCCCCCGAACGTCACCCGTCCCGACGTCGGCGGGACCAGACCGAGCAGCGAGCGCGCGAGCGTGGTCTTGCCGCAGCCGGACTCGCCGACCAGCGCGACGATCTCGCCCGCACCGATGTCCAGATCGACCCCGTCGACCGCCCGCGCGGCGGGACGGCCCCGCCGCCCGGGGAAGGCGACGTGCAGTTTGGCCGCGGACAGCAGGGGAGTGCTGGTCATGCTCGGCTCCTCGGTACGGCTCACAGCTGCTTCGCCCCCACGTGCAGACAGGCCGCCCGGCGCCCCTCACCCGCCGCGACCAGCACCTGGTCGCCGCTCGTACAGGCGTCCACGGCGACGGGACAGCGCGGGTGGAACGTACAGCCGTCCGGCAGTGACGCCGGGTCGGGCGGGTCGCCCGGCAGGCCGCGCGGCGCACGGCGCGACGCCGGGTCGCCGATGCGCGGGAACGCCGCGGAGAGGGCCTGCCCGTAGGGGTGCCGGGCCGCGCCGTACACCTCCCGCGCCGGGCCCTCCTCGACGATCCGGCCCGCGTACATCACCGCCAGCTCGTCGCAGGTGTCGGCGAGGACGCCCAGGTCATGGCTGATCATCAACAGGGCGATGTCCTTCTCGGCGACCAGCTGCTCGATGAGTCGCAGGATCTGCGCCTGGATCATCACATCGAGCGCGGTGGTCGGCTCGTCGGCCACGATGAGCCGGGGGTCGCAGGCCAGGGCCATCGCGATCATCACCCGCTGGCGCTGCCCGCCGGACAGCTCGTGCGGATACGCGTCGGCGCGGGAGACCGGCAGGCCCACGTGCTGGAGCAGTTCGCCGACGCGCGTCCTCGCTTCGGCCGGGGTGGCCCTGCGGTGCAGCAGGACCGGCTCGGCGATCTGGTCCCCGACGCGGTGCACCGCGTTGAGCGAGTGCATCGCGCCCTGGAAGACGATCGACGCCCCCGCCCAGCGGACGGCCCGCAGTCGTCCCCACTTCATGGTCAGCACGTCCTCGCCGTCGAGCAGGATCTCGCCGGTGAGGTGCGCGGACGCGGGCAACAGCCGCAGCAGGGCGAGCGCGAGCGTCGATTTGCCGCAGCCGGACTCGCCCGCGACCCCCAGCTTGCGGCCGGCCGCGAGCGTGAGGTCGACACCGCGTACGGCGGGGACGGCCCGCGCACCGGAGCCGTAGGTCACATGGAGGTCCCTGACCTCGAGAAGGCACGGCGCGGTCATCGAGTCGCCCCCAGCTTCGGGTTGAGCACGGACTCGATCGCGCGTCCGCACAGGGTGAAGGCGAGGGCCACGACCGCGATCGCGATGCCGGGCGGCGCCAGGTACCACCAGTGGCCCGAGGACACCGCGCCCGCCTCCCGCGCGTCCTGGAGCATGCCGCCCCAGGAGACCACGTTCGGGTCGCCGAGACCGAGGAAGGCGAGCGTCGCCTCGGTGAGGATGGCGCTGGAGATGCCGAGGGTGGTCTGCGCGAGGACCAGCGGCATCACATTGGGCAGGACGTGGCGGGTCATGATGTGCCGGTGCCCGCCGCCGAGAGCCTTCGCGCGCTCGATGTAGGGACGGGACTCGACGGCGATGGTCTGGGCGCGCACGAGCCGGGCCGTGGTGGGCCAGCTGGTGACCCCGATGGCGACGATCACGGTCCACATGCTCCGCGACATGACGGTCGCCAGGACGATCGCGAGCACCAGCGCCGGCATGACCAGGAACCAGTCCGTGATCCGCATCAGGACGGTGGAGAACCAGCCTCCGTAGTGACCCGCGACGATGCCGACCAGTGTGCCGATCGCCACCGAAAGGCCGGCGGCCAGCAGCCCCACGGTGAGCGAGACCCGGGCGCCCCACACCAGCAGCCCGAGCAGTGAACGCCCGAACTGGTCGGTCCCCAGAGGGAATGCGCCGCTCGGATCCTCCAGTGCCGTGCCGGGCGCGTTCGTCACGCTCTGCACGTCGGGTCCGACCAGCAGCGGTGCGGCCGCGGCCAGGGCGGCGATCAGCGCGAGCGCGGCCAGCCCGGACAGACCGGCGCGGTGGGTGCGGTACGCACGCCAGAACCGGGCCGCCGAGTCGCGGCGGCGCGCCCATGCAAGCGACGCGGCTGACGGTGCGGTCTTGTCGACCGGGGTCGTCGTCATCGGCCCACCCGGGGATCGAGCAGCGGATACAGCAGGTCTGCGAGGAGGTTCATCACGATCATGGCGCCGGCGAACACGACGAACAGGCCCTGCACCAGCGGGAGGTCCGGCACGCTCAGCGCCTGGTAGAACAGGCCGCCGAGGCCCGGCCAGGAGAACACCGTCTCCACCAGGATCGAACCGGCCGCCACATGACCGAGGTTGATGAAGACCATGGTCACCGTGGGCAGCATCGCGTTCGGCACGGCGTGCCTGCGGCGCACCACGTCGTCCCGCAGCCCCTTGGCCCGGGCCGTCGTCAGATAGTCGCTGCCCATCTCGTCGAGCAGCGAGGAACGCATCACGAGCAGCGTCTGCGCGTAGCCGACCGCGACCAGTGTGATCACCGGCAGCACCATGTGGTGCGCGACGTCGGCGACGTACGCGAAGCCGCTCTCGCTGCCGGACTCCATGCCACCGGTGGGGAACAGGCCGGGGACCGGGCCGATGCCGACCGCGAAGACGATGATCAGCAGCAGGCCCAGCCAGAACGAGGGCACCGACCACAGCGTCAGCGCGACACCCGTGTTGAGCTTGTCGCCGAGACTGCCGTGCCGCCATGCCGAGCGCGTGCCCAGCCAGAGCCCGATCGCGGAGTAGAGAACCACGGCGACGCCGGTCAGCAACAGCGTGGCCGGGACCTTCTGGGCGATCAGATCGCCCACGGGCGCGTGGAACTGGTACGACATGCCGAGGTCACCCGAGAGCGCCTTGCCGCAGTAGTCGGTGAACTGCTGCCACAGCGGCTTGTCCAGCCCGAACTGGCGGCGCAGCGTCGCCAGTTGCTCCGCCGATGTCGGCATGCCGTGCGTCATGGCCTTCACCGGGTCGCCCGGGATGATGCGGAAGAGGAAGAAGCTCGTGACGAGTACGGCGAACAGCGAGACCGCCGCACCGCCGAGCCTGCCCGCCGCGTGAAGGAGATAGGCGCGTACGTGGCCGCTCGCGGCGCGGGCCTCGGGGGCCCGCGCCACAGCGGTCGTGCCGGTCGTGCTCGTGGTGCTCATCGACTATTCACGGTCTTCCGCGGTGGAACGGCGCCGCATCGCGACGACGAGCCCGGTGGCGGCGGCCAGCACGACGAGCGCGCCGACGCCGAGCACGACACCGGTCGAGGAGCCGCTCCCGGACCCGCCGCCGTCACCGGCCGCGGGCTCGGCCGACCACCAGCTCCAGTAGCCGTCCTGGCCGTAGATGTTGCCCGCGGCCTCGGGCATCGTCGTGATGGACTTGATCTGGTCGGTACGGTACGCCTCGACCGCGTTCGGATACGCGAGGACATTCATGTATCCCGTGTCGTACAGCCGCGACTGCATCTGACGGACCAGATCGGCCCGCTTGGCGGGGTCGTACTCGGCGGCCTGCTTGGCGTAGAGCTCGTCGAACTGCTTGTCGCAGATGAAGTTGTCGGTCGCGCCGGTGTCCTTGGGGGTGGCGGGCAGCGCGGCGCAGGTGTGGATCGACAGGACGAAGTCCGGGTCGGGGTTGACCGACCAGCCGTCGAAGGCCAGGTCGTAGTCGCCCTTGAGCCAGGGGTCGGAGACGTTGTCGAGGCACTCGACCTTCAGCCCGATGCCCAGATCGCCCCACCACTCCTGGAGGTACTTGCCGATCGCCTTGTCGTTCGGATCGGTGGCGTGGCACAGGATGCGGAAGTCGAGCGGCTTGCCGTCCTTGCCGGTGCGCTTGCCGGCGGCGTTCTTCCGGTAACCGGCGTCGTCCAGCAGCTTCGCCGCGCGCGCCGGGTCGTATTCGATCTTCTGGCCGGCCTCCGGCTTCCAGAAGTACGAGGTGAAACGCGGCGGGATGTAGCCCTCGCCCTCGACGGCGTGGCCCTGGAAGACCTTGTCGACGATCGTCTTGCGGTCCGTCGCGTGGAACAGCGCCTTGCGCACGGCCGGGTCGAGCAGCGCCTTGTGGCCACTGCCGAACTTCGCGCCGTCCTTGGACTGCGCGCCCGGGTTGGTCGCCAGCGCGAAGAAGCGGCGGCCAGGCGCGTCGTTGACCTTGATGTTCTCCGCGTTCTTCAGCGCGGCGGCCTGCGCCGGGGTCAGGCCCTGGACGAAGGACACCTCGCCCTTCTGCAACGCGGCGACGGCGGCGTCACCGTCCTTGTAGTACTTGAAGACCAGCTCGTCGAACTTCGGAGCGCCCCGCCAGAAGTCCTTGTTCGGCCGGAGCCTCACGTACTGGTCGACCTTGAAGTCCGTGATGACGAACGGGCCGTTGCCGACGATGGGGAACTGCTTGTCGTTGTTGAACTTCGAGAAGTCGCCGACCTTCTCCCAGACGTGCTTCGGCACGATCGGCACGTCGAGGGCCGTCATGGTGGCCTGCGGCTTCTTCAGCTCGATGACGAGCGTCCTCGGGTCGGGCGCGGTGACCTTCTTGAAGTTGGCCGTGAAGCTGCCGTTGGCGGTGGCGGCGTTCTCGTCCGTCATCATCTTGTTGAAGGTCCAGGCCGCGTCCTCCGCGGTGGCCTGCCTGCCGTCCGACCACTTCGAGTCGTCACGGATGGTGTACGTCCACGTGAGCTTGTCCGCGGACGGCTTCCACGCCGTGGCGAGTGCGGGGACGGTCCGGCCGTCCTTGGGGTCGTAGTTCGTCAGGTACTCGTACGCCAGCCGGTGGATCGAGGTGCTCACCAGCCGGGAGGCGAGGAACGGACTCAGGGAGTCCACGCTCTGCGAGACGGCGACGGTGAGGACCTGCTTGCCGTCCTTGCCGTCGTCCTCGCCCGACGCCTCCGACAGGGCCGGGGCGAGGGCGCGGGCCTCGGGCTGCGCGTGGGCGTGCGGGACGATCGCGCCGGACATCACCAGCGCGGACGCGGCGGCGGATGCGGCGAGGACCAGTCGGTAGCGGGGGCGTTGCCGGACGGAGCGGAGTGGAGCCTTTGTGACCATGGACGGTGACCTCGCGTCAAGTCTCGCTGGGAGATGGCGGGTTGCTGATCATGGGTGCGCCAGCTGGTGAAGCGAAGGTTTATCAGGGTGGTTCTGCCGCGTCAACGGTGGCCCAAACCGCGTGTGGGCTGCGGGAATGCGCTGAGGGCCCGCACCGGCGAGTCGGTGCGGGCCCTCATTGGTCAAGACCTCTGTCGCCTCACTGCTGAGGGGCTGACGGCGCGTGGGGCGGCTGCTGGTGCGGCCATCCGGCCGGCGGTACGGACGCCTGCGGATCGGGCTGACCGGGAACGCCCGGCTGACCCGGAACGCCGGGTGCGCCGGGGTGTCCGGCCGCGCCCGGCGGCGGCCCGGCCGGCGTCGCGGGGGACTGCGCCTGCGACGGCGGCGACTGCTGCCAGCCCTGCGGCGGGTACCCCTGCTGCGGGCCGCCGTACGGGGGCTGCGGCTGCTGGGGGTGGTGCGGCTGCGGCGGGTAGGGCTGACCGGGCATCGGCTGCCCCGGGAGGGGCTGGCCCTGCCACTGCGGCTGCCCCTGGTGGCCTGGCATCGGCGGCGCGGACTGCGGCGGCGGGTTGCTGCCGTCGGCCGTCCACAGGCCCTGCTGCTGCTGGGCTCGCACGAAGTCCTCGGCGATCAGCGCCGAGAGGTTGAAGTACGCCTCACGCGTCTTCGGGCGCATCATGTCGAGGTCGACCTCGGCGCCGGCGGCCAGGTGCTCGTCGAAGGGCACCACGACGACACCGCGGCAGCGCGTCTGGAAGTGCTGCACGATGTCGTCGACCTTGATCATCTTTCCGGTCTCGCGCACCCCGGAGATGACCGTCACCGAACGCTGCACCAGCTCCGCGTACCCGTGCGCGGACAGCCAGTCCAGCGTCGTCGACGCACTGCTCGCACCGTCCACGGACGGCGTGGAGATGATGATCAACTGGTCGGCGAGGTCCAGCACTCCGCGCATCGCGCTGTAGAGCAGGCCCGTGCCGGAGTCCGTGAGGATGATCGGGTACTGCTTGCCGAGCACGTCGATCGCGCGCCGGTAGTCCTCGTCGTTGAACGTCGTGGAGACGGCCGGGTCCACGTCGTTGGCGATGATCTCCAGCCCGGAGGGCGCCTGCGAGGTGAACCGGCGGATGTCCATGTACGAGTTGAGGTACGGGATCGCCTGGACGAGGTCACGGATCGTGGCCCCGGTCTCACGGCGCACCCGGCGCCCGAGCGTACCGGCGTCGGGGTTGGCGTCGATCGCGAGGATCTTGTCCTGGCGCTCGGTGGCGAGGGTCGCGCCGAGCGCGGTGGTCGTGGTGGTCTTGCCGACGCCGCCCTTGAGGCTGATGACCGCTATCCGGTAGCAGGAGAGCACTGGGGTCCGGATCAGGTCCAGCTTGCGCTGGCGCTCCGCCTCCTCCTTCTTGCCGCCGATCTTGAAACGCGCGGCGCTGCCGGGATTGCGGCTCGACTTGGGCTTCTGCTTGTTGTTGCGCAGCAGCCGGTCGGAAGAGAGCTCGACGGCGGCCGTGTACCCGAGGGGAGCCCCGGGCACGGACCGCTCGCGCTGATCGTGCGTGACGGGCGTGGGCCACGCGCCGGCGGTACGCGGGTCGACGGGCGCGCCGGGAGCCTGCCGGCCGGGCGCCTGGGCAGGCAGCTGTCCGGGGTGGGCCGCCGGCGGGAGCGACTGACCGGGCTGGGGCTGCTGCACCTGGGCCGGAACGGGCAGGGGGGCGTTGGGCGCGGGCTGTCCGGGCTGCGCCGCCTGGGGGAAGCCGTAACCGCCCTGTGGGGTCTGGGTGTTGGGGGCCGGCTGCGGCTGCGGCTGCGGCTGCGGCTGCGGCAGGGGTTGGGGCTGGGGCTGCTGTCCGGGCTGCGCTGCCTGGGGGAAGCCGTAACCGCCCGGCTGCGGGGGCCGCTGAGCCTGCTGCTGGGGGAAGCCGTAACCGCCCTGGGGAGCCGGCGCCGGGGCCTGGGCCGGGAGGGGCTGCGCCCGCTGTGCGGGCAGGCCCGGCTGCGCCGCCTGCGGGAAGCCGTCACCGCCCTGCGGAGCCGGGGCGTGGGGAGCGGGCTGTGCCTGCGGCTGAGGCTGCTGCCCGGGCTGCGGGAAGCCGTAGCCGCCGGGCTGCCCGGGCGCGGGCCAGGGCGCCGACTGGTCGGCGGTGGGTGCGGGCCACTGCTGGGCGGGCGCCGGTGCGGCGGGCTGGTACGAGGGCGGCAGCGGCGGCAGTTCGCCCTGCGGCGCGGTGGCGGCCGGGGCAGGCGCCCACGGCTGGGCCTCGGCGGCGGGCGCGGCGTCCTGGGGCACGGCGGCCCGGACCTCGTCGGCGGCGGCCTCGCCGTCCGGGTCGCCTGCCGGTGTGGCCTCGGCCCGCGCGTCGCGGGCGTCGTCGCCGGCCGGGGCGTCGTCCGAGGCGTCCGCCGGCGCCGCGGGGTCGTCGTCCGTGTCCGCGACGGCCACGGGAGCGTCGACGGGCTCAACCGCTTCGGCGTCGTCCGCGGGCTGGGCCGTGCTGTCGGTGGCGCCGGTGGTCTCGGCGTCGTTCTCCTCCGTGGCCTCGGCGGCCTCGGAGTCCTGGGACTCCCTGGCGGCGGCGATTTCGGCCATCTCGCGCTTGAGCGCGGCGGGGGAGAAGCGCATGGTGGCGCCGCTCTCCAGATCACCGCCTCCGAAGGACTGCGACGAGGTGTCGTCCGTCGCGGGCGCGGCAGCGGCGGCCGGCGGCGCCTGCTCGGCCGGAGCCGAAGCCGGAACCGAAGCCGGGGGAGCGGGGGCAGGAGGAGCCGGAGCCGAAGCCGGAGGGGCGGCCTCCGGAGCGGGGGCAGGAGCGGGCGGCGGTGCTGCGGGGCCGGGTTCCTGTGCCGCGGGCGGGGCGGGCGGCGCAGGCGCCCAGTTCGGCTCGAAACCGCTGCCCGCGGGCAGCCCCGGCACGGCGACCGGAGCGCCCTGCGGCGGAGGCGGGGTGTACTGACCGGTGCTCCCGCCCGAGGCGTCGCCCGACGCGTTCTGCGTGTACCAGGCAGGCGGGGTGTAGTCGATGGTGAACTCACCCGTCAGCTCGGCGGGCTCCGCGTCGGACTCGTCGACGGGAAGGTTCCAGCCCCCGTGGATGTCGTCCCGATCGCCGTTCACTTTGCCTCCTGGTGTGGTCGAGCACCCTTGTGCCGTCGTGGGTGGGGGCCACCGTTGACGTCCGATCGGCCCGGCTCTCCCCCTGAGGACGCGGTGAACATGCCCGAGGGTTCTTCTGCCGCGCCCGGACCCACCCTAATCGCCAACAACACCACTCCGTCAGGCCCGCCCGCCCCCGGCCGCTGTCCTGTGCGTCACGCCCTGCCCGCATGTGACGCCGGTACGCCGGAGCGTGAAGAACCTCATGGGGCAAACCGGCACAACCGCGCCGAGATCCGGAGTCGCTGGATCCATTCCGCCGGTGCCGCCCAACGATCCGGTCTCGGCCTCGGCGGCCCCGCGTCATGACGAACCGGCGGTCCCGCGACCCCTGCCCGGTCGTCGCGGGCCGCCGGCCCGATGTGAGGAGGCCGAAGCCTCGGCGAGGAACTGAGCCTCAGCGCAGGTCGAACTCGCCGTCCCGCGCGCCGAGCACGAACGCGCGCCACTCCGCCTCGGTGTACCGGAGAACCGTCTCCGGATCCAGCGAGGAACGCATGGCGACGGCGCCGC
This sequence comes from Streptomyces sp. NPDC049597, assembly GCF_040675505.1. Lineage (NCBI taxonomy): Bacteria > Bacillati > Actinomycetota > Actinomycetes > Kitasatosporales > Streptomycetaceae > Streptomyces > Streptomyces sp. NPDC049597. Next base: position 36,138 of record NZ_JBFAOY010000015.1, on the reverse strand, counting down.
CCGGGAGATGAGCGATCTCGACCCGCTCCTCGTCCGGACTGGTGCCGGGAGGGCCCTGCCATTCGACGTCGGAGATGTCCAGGGCGTACAGCTCGTCCTTCTCCTGCGCGCTCCCCATCAGGGTTCCTTTCGCTACGGCCGACATCCGGCATCCGGTGTTTCGGCAGCCGGGTGAACGGCCCAAGTGCCTCGTGGCGCGGCGTAGTTCGGCGTCGCTCTCCGTCACCGTGGAACATCCTAGGCCAGCAGGCCGGACCTGGTGGCCGAGTTCCGGGACCGTCCACCGCGAGGTGACGCGGACGCCATGACGGGTTCCACCGTCGTGGCGTCATCCGGGGCATGCGCCTGCGCGGACCGGCGCGCGAGCGGGCTCAGTCCATCCGGCGGGCCACACCGAGCAGGCCGGACTCCGCGTCCGTCGCGCTCGTCATGACCCAGTGCCGCTCACGTCCGGCGCACCACAGCGTGACGCCGTCCGCCAGCGTCGGCAGAGCCTCGACCTCGCTCTGGGCGAGCCCCAGGATGCGCCCGATCTGCTGCGCCTCCTGCGGCGAGACCCTCTGGACGCCGACCAGCGTCGCGGTCCGCAGCAACCGCGGCGCCACCGGGCTCAGATACGGCAGAAGGGTCAGCACGGACTGCCACGGCGACGACACCACGCGCCCGCGCGGCGGCCGCATGCCGCAGTCGCGCACCACCACGACGGGACTGCCGACGGTCGCACCCATCGGGGGCACGCGCCCCACGTCGTGCAGCGTGATGCACTCCAGGCCCGCGCCGGCCGCCTGGGCCAAAACGGTCCACTCCCGTGCGCGACCGGTCTCCACCGCCACCCTCGCGCCCGTACCCGCGGCGCGCAGCGCCAGCACCTGCGCGGTCCACAGGCCGCCGATCAGCAGCACCTCGTAGGGGGTCGAGCGGTGGAAGCCCACCATCTGCGGACGCCCCTCGGCGTCGTCCCCGATGACCACCCCGTCGTCACCGACGGGGAGGGAGAGGGCGCCGAGGTGGTCGGCGGCCATGGTGTGCCCTGCGTGCCGCGGGCCGATCAGGCCCCGCAGCCCCTTGGACGTTCCCGTGCGTCCCATCACCGAGCACCTCCCAGAGGCATGGTCGCCAGTACGCCCGGCAGTTGTTCGCGGTCGAGCCGCAGCAGACCCACCTTCGCGGTCCGGGCCGCCTGCTCCAAAGTCCTGCGCACACCGACCAGTTCCGTGTCGGAACCGCCGGTGATCCGCACATGGCCACCGATGTCCATCGTGCCCTGACGCGAACCGTGCCGGACGGTGAGGCTGAAGGTGGTGGCGTACGCGGGGACGGCGGTCAGCAGCGAGACCAGCTTGGGCAGCGGGGTCGCACCCCGGCCGAGCTCGGGCCAGCGGCCGATCGCGTACGTCGTGTGCCAGCGGTCGTCGCACCGCCACACCCGGGAGGTCTCCGACGTGCGCCGCTGCGGAGCGGTGTCGGGCCGGCCCGCACGCGCCGCCGCCCGCGGGCTCGCACATGCCGCGGTCGCCATGGTGGAGTTGAGCTCCTCCTGGTCCAGCACGACGGCCTGGAAACCCGCGCCCGTGATCCGGCTGGCGACATGGTCCGCCACCCGGACCAGGCAGCGCTGGGCCCCCTCGAAGCCGCCACCGCGGGCCGCCACGGCCTCCGGACACAGCTCGGGGTCCAGCTTCACCGCCACCCAGGTCATCCGCAGTGCGGGCGCGCCCGTCTTCTCCTGCAGCGGCGCGTACGAGAGCCGGGCGACCGACTGCTGCGGAAGGTGCGGCGCGGGCGCGGCGCGTACCTGCTGCACCAGCTGTACCGACTCGGCCCGGATGTCGTCGACCGCCAGGGCGTCACCCAGCAGGGACAGCGGCAGAGCACGGGCACCGAACGCCGGCCGCAGGGCCGACCCGCTGGCCTCGACGCGCACCACGGCGGTCAGGAAGCTCCCGTCGCCCAGCATGCCGATGGTGCGGCGCTTCCGGTCGACGTACGGCGAGGGGCGCAGCCCCGGGACGCTCTCGGCGATCGGGGCGAGGGAGGCGTCGGTGTCGGGCGCGGCCGGTGCGGTGTTGCGACTGCGCGCACGCAACGCCTGAGCGGTCGACAGCCAGTCCTGGAGCGCGTGCCCGCGGCGGCGGATCACGGCGAGCAGCACGAGCGCACCCGCCACCACGCATGTCGCAACGAGCCACAGGCCGCCGAGGACCAGGCCCACGGCGACGAGGGCCAGAGCCGTCTCCACCAGGACCAGTTGCCGCAGCTGCAGCGGGCCGATCCGGCTCGTACGGGACAGAGGGCGCAGAGTCGTTGTTGCCGGGACACCCCGGGCAGTCCTCGCCCCGGGTGCGTTGCTGCGTTGCCGTCGGGAAGTGCCAGGCGCCTGACCGGTGGTCCGCCCGTTCCGCGCACGCGTCGCCGTACCCATCGCCGCGTTGCCCCCTCGTGTCCGTATTAGCCAAATTCTCATGGGCGTTGACCGGGCGATCACCCTACCTGAGCAGTGAGACGCGAGCGCCAGCAGGCATAGTAGGGGCGGCACGACGGCAGGCCGTCACGATGAGTGTGGGAACCTGGTCGCCCAGCGGGGAGAGGGACAGCGAACAGATGGCATCACGACGGGACGAACTGAACGCCTACACCTTCGCGAAGCGGAGGCTGATTGCGCAGTTCGTGCAGCCGAATGCGACCGGCTCCGAGGAAGGTGCGCCGCGCCCGCTGCGGGCGGTGCTGCCCGGGACCATCGTCGGTGTGGTGATCCTCGCGGTCTTCGGCGCCTGGGGGATGTTCAAGCCGGTGGCCCCCAAGGGCTGGGACAAGCCGGGCGAGAACGTCATCATCGCCAGCAAGTCGACGACGCGTTACGTCGTGCTCAGGACCGGCAAGAAAGTTCAGTTGCACCCCGTTCTCAACATGTCGTCGGCCAAGCTCCTGCTCGACCCGGACAAGGGCAAGGTCATCAACGTCGACGAGTCGGTCCTCGACAGCGGCAAGATCCCGCACGGTGCCACGCTCGGCATCCCGTACGCCCCCGACCGTCTGCCCGAAGGCAAGGAGGCCGGCGCGGCCAAGCGCTGGGCCGTGTGCGAACGGCCGGGGGAGGGCGGCCGGGCGATCCAGAAGGCGGCGTTCGTCTTCGCCGAGCGCGAGGCGAAGAAGACCGAAGGCGCGAACCGTCTGACCGGCGGCGAACTGCTCTACGTCGAAGGGCCCGACAAGACCCGTTACGTGGTCGACGCGGCGGGCACGGCCTACCGCGTGGACAAGGACGAACTGCTGCTGCGCCAGCTGGTCGGCCAGGACCGCGCGGCGCAGCGCGTGTCCGAGGCGTGGCTCGCCACCCTTCACAAGGGCGACACCATCACCTTCCCGACCGTGCCCGGACAGGTCAACACCCCTGCCGACATCCCCGGTGAGCTCGACCCCGAGGTCAACAAGGTCGGCATGGTCCTGTCCGCCACCAGCGGCACGAAGAAGCAGATGTACGTCGTCCTGCAGGGACGGGTCGCCCCCGTGTCGGACTTCACCGCCAAACTGCTGCTCAACAGCCGGCAGCTCGTCGACCTCGGCCAGGCCGGCGAGGCGACCGCGGTCAGCGGCGGCGCCTTCCAGCCGGGCCAGGCGTTCGGCCAGGACAAGAAGTGGCCGCAGGCGGCACCGGTGCCCGTCAACGACGCGAGCACGTCCGAAGGCAGCCGCAACACGGTGTGCAACGTCCTGCGATCGGTCGACGCCGACAACGGGAGGACCACACTGAGCACGTGGGCCGGTACCGACTTCCCGGCCACCCTGCCCACCGGCTCCAGCAGCGCCTACGTCACCCCCGGATCCGGGCAGCTGTTCCGGCAGTTCAAGGGCTCCACGACGGGCAGCGGCTTCCTCTTCCTCGTGACCGACACCGGCCTGCGCTACGCGATGCAGTCCAACGGCGACAGCGCCACCGACGATTCCGGCATCGGCTCCTCCGGTTCGGCCGAGGAGAAGCAGGCGCGCCAGGCGGAAGCCCAGCAGGCCCAGAACCGGCTCGGTTACAAGGGCGTCGACCCGCGGCCCATCCCGGCGGAATGGTCGACGTTCCTGCCCACCGGACCGCGTCTGTCGACCGGGGCCGCGCGGCAGCCCCAGGGTTCGTGAGGGCCGGTAGGACGATGACGAACACCAGTCGGCGCCTGTTCACCGTCGCGGCCGCCACCGCCCTCACGGTCATCGGTCTGCCGATGACCACCGCGGTGGCGGACAGCACCCAGTGCACCTTTCCGGGGAAGAAGTACGAAGGCCGGCCCTGGGCGCTCCAGCGCGTCCTGCTGGACGAGTTGTGGAAGCAGTCCACCGGCAAGGGGGTGCGCGTGGCCGTCATCGACACGGGCGTCGACGTCAAGAACCCCCAGCTGACGAAGGCCGTGGACACCAAGAGCGGCGTGAACCTGATCCCCAAGAACGCCAAGGACGCCAACGGCAACAAGCTCGAGCGCGGCAAGGAGAACGGCACCACGGACACGGTGGGCCACGGCACCAAGGTGGCGGGGATCATCGCGGCCCGCCCTGTCAAGGGCACCGGCTTCGTCGGGCTGGCGCCGGACGCCACGATCATCCCGATCCAGCAGAACGACGCGGACGGCAACGGCACCGCCGAGACCCTGGCCCAGGCGATCCGGCACGCGATCGACAAGAAGGCCGACGTCATCAACATCTCGCAGGACACGGCCAACGCCGTGGCACCGGCACCCGCGCTCAAGCAGGCCGTGGACGCCGCCCTGGCCGAGGAGATCGTCGTCGTCGCGTCGGCGGGCAACGACGGACTGGGCGGCAACGTCAAGCGCACCTACCCCGCCTCGTACGACGGCGTGCTCGCCGTCGCCTCGTCGGACCGCAACAACGAGCGGGCCCAGTTCTCCCAGTCCGGCGACTTCGTGGGGGTGGCCGCGCCGGGAGTCGACATGGTCTCCACCGTGCCGGGGGGCGGCCACTGCGCCGACACCGGCACGAGCTTCTCCGCGCCGTACGTCGCCGGTCTGGCCGCCCTGGTCAAGGCCAAGCACGGCGACTGGACCCAGGAGCAGATCGTCGCCCAGATCCAGCAGACGGCGGAACGCTCGATCGCCGGTCACGACCGCCTCGTCGGCTGGGGAGTGGTCGACCCGGTCCGCGCCCTGACCGAGGACGACAAGCCCATCGAGAAGCCGGTCGCCCATGAGGGAGTGACCCGCGCCGAAGCCCCGACCCCGGCCGAACTCCACCTGGGCGAGACGCCGGAACAGCGCAATGCGCGACTGGCGACGTATGTGCTGGTCGGCGGGGGAGTGGTGGTCGCGGCGATCGCGGGCTCGGCGGTGGCGCTCCGCGACTCCCGGCGCAGGAGCCGAAGGCTCGCGCGGGAGGCGACGGGCTGACGCTGCGTAGCGGTACGGCGCCGGTTAGGTGACAATTGCAGGCGCACACGAGGCGGTCCGTGAGACTGTTGAAGTCTCGTGACGGATAAGGCACTTGGCCTGTCATGCCTGGTGGTTAGAGTGGTATCCGATGCAATCGGTGGATGGCGGGTCACCACGATCGCAATGTGGGACAGCTGAGCACAGCTGAAGCAAACGGGGAGGAATGACTCGTGCTCGAGGTAGTTGGTGACGGGGGCGGCTGTGGCGAGTGACCTCGAGCGCGGAGTGGGCGCTCTGAAGAAGTTCCGGTCGCGCGTCGATGCGGTGCTCCGGGACCTGGAGGGCGGCGATGGGGGCGCCTCCAAGGTCGCGATGGAACGGGTGACGCGGGCGTCGTTCGGCGTCGGTGGCGGCATCAAGTTCGAAGAGGCGGACGGTTTCCACAAGGAGTACAACCGCGTCCACAAGGCGCTCGTCTCGCTGTCGAAGTCCCTCGGTGACCAGATCGAGTTGCTGACCATCGGGGTCCACGCCGCGGACGTCGGCTACGACAACGTGGACGAGGATCAGCGCCGTCGCTTCCACGAGATCCAGGCCCGCCTGGACGAGGAGCGGGATGCTGCGATCGCACGCGAGGAGGCGAAGCAGCGTGAGAAGGAGCAAGGCGACAAGCCGGCCAATCCCCCGCAGCCTCGCACCGACACCAAGAGCGGCACGTCGAATTGGGGGGGATGAGCGATGAGTGAAGAAAAGCAGCCGCAGCCGAAGCCCACGTTGACGCCGCAGGAGCAGGAGCAGCAGGAGCAAGAGGCCCAGATCCACGGCCAGTTCGCTGCCACTGACATGGTGGAACGGGCGAACGACATCTTCGAGTCCTTCGGCTTCGGCCCCGGCGGCAGCATCTTCGGGAAGACGGCGTTCGACGGCCGCAAGCTCAACGAGATGCTCGACCTCCTGGAGAGCGCGAACCCGGAGGCGCTGGAGGAGGCGGGCGACGCCCTGGAGCGGGCGACGAAGGCCATCAACGATGCCGCCAAGGATCTGAACGACTTCGTCAAGCAGACCAAGGCGGAGTGGCACGGTGAAGGCGCTGAGGCGTTCCAGACGTACGGCTCGGAGGTCGTCGGCTACGCGTGGGGGATCGGCAAGTTCGCCAACGCCGTCGGTGCCCAGATGAAGGTGGCGAGCACAGGCCTGGCCTCGGTGCGCAACGCACGGCCGCCGCGCGACACCCGAGCGGTCCAGAAGGACCCCAAGGACTTCAAGATCCCCGAGCAGTCGCCGGACAACCTGGAGTACCAGAAGGCGCTGCAGGTCGAGAAGGACCGGCAGGAGGCCATCAACCAGATGAACCGCCTGGCGTCCTTCTACGCGGTCTCGCAGGGGACGCTGGCTGCCCAGGAGCCGCCGAAGCCGCCGGCGGCGTACAAGGCGGCGGTGCCGCCGCCGTCCGGCAGTAAGGAGGACACCAGCGGTGGCGGCTCCGCCGCGACTGGTGAGGCCTCGGCGCGGCCTTCTTCCGCGATCACCGAAACCGGAGACACCGGTATCGGCGAAAGAACCCACCGAACGGGGATGCCCGGTAAGGCGGGCACCGTCACCGACTCCACGTCGATGGAGATCGACAGCGTGACCACAGTCACGCCGCCCACCACCAATCCGAGCCCGACGCAGCCGACCGTCGTCAACACCCCCAATCAGGGTCCTGGGCCCGTCACCACCCCGCCGCTCACCAGCTTCGGCCCGCCCGGACGCGCTACGTCCCCGCGCATGGGTGATTCGAGAACGGCTGGCGGACAGCCGTACAAGGCCGTAGGCCGAGAGGGCACGCGCGGCACCTACCAGCCGCTGGGCCGCCCCGCCACGTCGACGGGGCGGGCGCCGATCGCGCCCACCAGCGGCCCGACGTCCCCGACGGCCGGCCGTTCGCCCATGGTGGGCCGTCCGACCACCCCGGGCATCCCGGGTGGGGGCAGCCCAGGGCGTCAGGCGCCGAACACCGGACGCGGGCAAGCTCCAATTGTCGGCCGTCCGGGTGGCCAGGGGCAGCCTGCCACCGGACGCAGCACGAGTCCCACAGGATCCCGCAACCTCGGGAACGGAATCGTCGGAGGCACGCCTCAGCGCCCTGCCGGCGCGGGTACGCCATCGCGTATTCCCCGCGGCACGGTGATCGGCGCGGAAGCCTCGGCCGCGGGGCGCTCCACGGCCGCGCGACCGAGCCAGGCAGGCGTCGTGGGAGCCAACGCCGCCAACACGCCCGCCCGGCTCGTGGGCCGTGGCACCCCCAGTGCGAACGGTGTGGTCGGCACCCCGCGTGCCGCCGGCGCTCGCTCAGGCACGGGAGGTGGGGGCCCGGTCGGAGGCCGTGGCGGCCAGCGCCGGGACGACGAGCAGGACCGCGACGGCACCGCACGCCCGGATTTCCTGACCGACGACGAAGAGACAAGGGCGAATCGCCGACGCGGCGTTGTTCCGCCGGTGATCGACTAACCACTGGGAAGGCTCGGAAGTCAGAATGATGGCACGAACGATCGAGGCCCGCAGCGCTCGGCGGAGCCTCGGCACCGTGGCTGCGCTGGTGGCGCTGACGGCAGGACTCGTCGGCGCCGCCCCTGCGGCGCATGCCGCAGATGCGCAGGCGAAGCAGTGGTACCTGGATGCCATGAACGCCGAGGAGATCTGGAAGACCTCGACCGGCAAGGGCATCACTGTTGCTGTCATCGACACCGGCGTCGACCCGTCCACCCCGCCCCTCAAAGGCCAGGTACTCAAGGGCAAGGACGTTGCCGAAGCCAAGGGCGACGAGACCGACGACTATTCGGGCCACGGTACGACAATGGCCGAACTCATCGTCGGTACCGGAGCGGGCGGGGGCATCAAAGGGCTGGCACCTGGCGCCAAGGTGATTCCCTATCGGGTCAGCGACACCGAGCTGCAGAACAACGAGAAGGTGAACGCCTTCGACCAGGAGGAGGCGATCCGGGCCGCCGCCGACAGCGAAGCCCAGATCATCAACGTCTCCTTCGGCAACGAGTACTACAGCTCCTCGGTTCGGAGCGCTGTCAAGTACGCCCAGCAGAAGGGGAAGTTGCTCTTCTCGTCCTCCGGCAACGAGGCGAAGAAGGGTAACAAGAAGAACTACCCCGCCGCCTACCCCGAGGCGGTTGCCGTTGGGGCAGCCGGTCGGGACGGCAAGGTCGGTGACTACTCCACCTACGGTGACTTCGTCGACATCGCGGCACCCGGCACCGGCATTCCCGGGTACTGCGACAAGAGCCTGACCCGGTACTGCGACGAGCAGGGCACGAGTCACGCATCGGCCATTGCCTCCGCCTCCGCCGCCCTCATCTGGTCCGCCCACCCCGACTGGACGGCGAACCAGGTACTCCGCGTCATGTTCGAGTCCGCCGGACGCGGCGAGGACTGGGAAGAGGGAACGCTCAGCCGGTACCTCGGCCACGGCATCGTCCGCCCCGGCGCCCACATCAACCGAGGCATCGGCAAGCCGGGTGACCCGAACATCAGCCCTCTCACGAACGAGCGCGTCGGCGGTGCTTCCGGCTCGTCCGCCTCACCGAAGCCCTCTGCACCAGCTTCGTCACAAGCCCCTCAGGACAAAGCCGACTCCGCTGCCGCCGTGACAGGCTCTGACAACAGTGCCGACGACGACAGCCGGCTCGGACTGATCATCGGTGGTGCCGCAGCCGTGGTCGTTGTTGTGGGGGCGGCCTACGCGTTCGCACGTAAGCGGCGCACCGCCTGACAGCGTCCCGGCTCCGAGCAGCGGGCCGGGACGTTCGACTCAGACCATTCTGCGTGCGCGCGACAGGGCGGGCGCAGTTCCCATGAGAACCCAAGAAAGGGAGAGCGACACATGTCAGTCCAGAAGGTTGGCGATCAGAGTCTCAAGGATTTCCAGGACGAACTCACCCGCAAGTTCGAGGACGTCAAGGGGCAGCTGAGGGCTCTCCAGGGCGTCATCGACAGCCTCGAAGGCCGCTGGAAAGGTATTGGCGCCGGCGCCTTCGACGTCAAGCAGAACGAGATCAACCAGGGCATGGTGCGTATCGCCAAGCTGATGCTCAACTTCCAGGAAGCCATCCAGGTGACGCGGGTGACCGCGGGCAACACCGAGGACGAGGTCGAGGCGGCCCTCAAGGGTGTCGACGTGACCGCGGGCTTCTCCGGGGACGCCGCGGCCGAGAAGAAGGCCACGTCGAACATCGCCGCCTACTGACGTACGCGTCGGACACCGCACCAGCCAACTCATAGGCATCAACGGGACCTGGAGGGACCATGCCGGCAAACAACGACGGCGTCATGCTCGTCACCTACGCCTCGCTCGAAGAGGCTGCCACGACCATCGAGAAGCAGGCCAAGCGACTTGACGACGCTCTGGAGGCCATCCAGACGCAGATCCGCACCGTCTCCAACACCTGGGAAGGTGAGGCGAAGGTCGCGGCGGACGGCGCCCACAAGAAGTGGGACACGGAGACGCGCGCGATCCACACGGCCCTGAAGGGCATCGCAAAGGCGGTCCGTGAGGCCGGCCCGGCTTACCAGGCCGGCGACAAGAAGGCCGCCGGCTACTTCTAAGCACGGCCGGACATCAGTACAGGGTGGGCACGCGCGGGAGGTGCCCACCCTGTCCTTGTACTCCCGCCCCGCCGATATGGGCATGCCTCTTACGCGAACACCGGAAGCGCCACCACCTCCGCCCCTGCCCTCACGAAGAGGCGGTTGCCATCGCCGTTCAACCAGTAGGACCCGGCGTCCTTCGGCAGCTGGCGGCTCCAGACGTGCTTGTTGTCGCTGCGGGAGATCGCATGGAGCTCCCATGCGCCCCCATCGCCTGCGTTCGAGCTGATGGCGCACACCGCATCGCCCTGCACTACCACCGGGCTGTCCGCGAAGGAGCCTTCCGGTGATCTCCAGACCTCGGTGCCGTCTGTTGCGTCGAACGCCAATATGTAGGGTCCTCGTGTGCTGTACACGGTGTCGTCCTTGACGAGAGGAGGGCCCGAGGGCTGCAGCATGCCGTGGATTGAGCTGCTCTTCGACCACCGTTCGGTGCCGTCCGACAGGTTGCGGGCGGTCAGCGTGGCACCGTTGATCAGGACCATGTCCTTGTACAGCACAGGGTAGAGACCTGCCTGCCCAGTGGGCGACTGGTCGTCGATGTTCCACACCTCCTGGCCGTCGGCCGTGTCGACGGCCAGGACGCGGCCCTTGCCCGTCGCGATCACCAGTCGGCTGCCCCCCGCCACGCCGCGCGGACGGGTTTCGGCATCCAGCAAGACCTTGGGGCGGACGGTCCAGAGGATGCTGCCGTCGGAGCGGCTGATGCTGCGGAGCCGGTCGTTCTTGGTGACGATGTACACGGCCGAGTCGTCGGCGGCCAGGATGTGCTGCGCGGCTGCGGGGACCGACCACCGTGCTTCGCCCGACGAGGCGACGAACGTGACTACGTCGCCCTCCTTGTCGACGGCCGCGACGAGCGCGTCCGACAAGGTGACGATGCCGGCGGCCGGGACCGGGCCGGGGGCATGCCAGCGGCGCTTTCCGTCGATGACGCCGTGGGCGGCCAGTCCGCCCTCCGGGGCTCCGACAGCGAGCACGACATCGCGCACAGGCAGCAAGCCGCCCCCCGTCTTGTCGAGCAGCCCTGCGCCGGCCCACAGCGGTTCGGGGCCCTCAGCCGTCGCGGCGACCGGGTCGGCCATCGGGGTGTCGGCCGCCGGAGGCAGGGCGTAGGGGCCCGAGTCACCCCGGTTGCCCAGCCACCACGCCGTCGCCCCGCCTCCGGCTGCCAGGACCGCGCCGCCCACCGCGAGTGTGGTGAGCAGGCGCCGTCGCGACATTCCCCCGGAGTCCGAGGAGGTAACCACCGTTGTCAGGTGGTGGATCGTGCGTTCCTGCTCCTTGATGTCAGACGCCAGTGGCCCATGGCGCCACATCCGTTCCGCGCCTCGGGGAGGCGCAAACGCCACCGCCAGCTGCCCGGGTGTCGGCCGGTGCGCCGGGTCCTTGGCGAGGCAGGGGCCGATGAGCGGCGCGAGAGGAGGCGGGACCCGGTCCATACGGGGTGCTCCGTGCACGACCTCGTACTGCACTGCTGCGACGTGGGTTCCGGTGAACGCCTGGGTCCCTGTGGTCGCGTAGATCAGCACAGCCCCCAGGGAGAACACGTCCGCTGCGGGCCCGACACGCCGGCCCAGCACTTGCTCGGGAGCGCCGAAGCCGGGAGTGACGGGGATCTGCCCAGTGGTCGTGAGGGTGAGCCCGTGTTCAGGCCGGGCAATGCCGAAGTCGATGACGCGCGGTCCGGCCGAGGTCAGAACGATGTTGGCGGGCTTGAGATCGCGGTGGACCAGCCCGGTCGCATGGATGTCGGCCAGCGTCCGGGCCAGCGAGGAGGCCAGGACGCGCAGTGTCGGCTCGTCCAGTGGCCCGTGACGGCTGATGGCATCGTCCAGCGTCGGACCGGTCAAGAACTCGGTGGCGATCCATGGGCGCCCGCCGTCGGTGTGCGCGCCGAGCACTCTTGCGACGCCTGTGCTGCTGACGGACTGCGCCGTTTGGGCCTCGCGGACGAAGCGTTGGGCCAGCTTCGTGTCGTGTGCCAGTTCGGGGCGGAGGACCTTCACAGCGGCTTTCCTGCCGAAGGAGTCCTGGCCGAAGTAGACCTTGCCCATACCGCCCTCGCCGAGGACGCCGAGGAGTCGGTACGGTCCGAGCCGGAGCGGATCGCCGGTGCCGAGGGGTTTCACGAGGAAGGCTGCTTTCTACGCAATCGGGTCAGCTGTATGGATAGGCAGCGAAGTAGTCCTCACCGATGGCGACAATCGCTTCCGGGATGCCGTGGTAGCCGTAGAAGCGGTCGCCCCGGGCGATGCGCGTCTTACCTGCCTTGCCGGTATGGATGGAGAACGACCGCAGTAGGCCGGACTCGCTGCTGTATGCGTGAACTTCGCCGACCCCGGGAGCGGGCGGCAGCGTCACGTCGAGGTCGGCCCCGCTGCGGTCGGGGGCCCGCCACAGCAGGTCCCCGGTGACCCAGTCGACGGCGACAAGGCCGATGCCCTCCTCGACGGCGAGGACCCCATCTCCACCCAATGCGGGCGGTCCCGTCCGTGCCTTGGCCCGGCCCGGCCCGAAGGACCACTTCTCCTTGCCGTCCTTCAGCTCAAGAGCGCGTAGATGGCCCACCGGGGGGTAGACACCCCAGTCGTCGGCCTCCAGCATTCCCCTGATGGCGTCCGGGTCGGGGACGTCGAGTGGCTGCCGCCACAGTTCCTTTCCCCGGCGCGAGTCGTGGACGGCCAGAGTGACCGCGCCGTCGGGCATTTCCTGAAGGACGACCAGATGGTCCCTGACAGCCCGCGCGGCCAGGAAGTGCAACCGGTCCGACGTTCGCGGTCGGGAGGGAAGCGGCTGCCGCCACCGCACTTTGGCGGTGTGCACGTCGACAGCGAGCACGTACCACTCCTGGGAACTGTCATAGCCGATGCCTGTGCCGGAGGGCTCGCCCCGTCCCGCCGCGAGAAAGACGACACCGGAGTGGGCGCTCAGGAGCTGGGTCGCGGAGAGAGCTCCGTTGTAGCCGTTCAGCTCGACGGTGTCCGGCTTCGGAACGCGGGCGAACTTGACCGAAGAGATGGTGAGCGGATGGTTGCGGGAGGTCGGGGCTTCGCAGGCATACACCCTGGCCTCGTCAACGCTCTGGTCGTATGTGCACCGGTGGGCTGGGCCCTCCAGCAAGGGGGTGCCGGCGCGGCCCTTGGCGACATCGACGGTCCGTAGCCCTTCGTCGTCCGCGATGGCGAGCGTCGGGCCGAAGGACAGGGGAACTGGCGGGGACAGCGAGGCTCCCTCCAGGCGCAGCGGAAGCTCCCACAGCCAGTCGCCCTTCTCGGCCACCGGCCCGGGGGACTTGTTCTTGGCACCCGGGACGGCGTCGCTGCTTCCGCCCGCCGAGGCCGCCCAGGTCCATATGCCACCGCCGATCGCCGCGGCGCCGACGAGACCCGCGCCACCGATGGTGAGGAGTTTGCGGCGGCTGACTTCCCGTGGGGGTGCAGGGACTGTGTCCTCGGTGGTGTGGTTTGCCGGTACGGGCAGGCGTTGTCGCTGGTGTTGCCAGACCTCCGTCGCCCGGCGGGCGATGTCAGTGAGCAGTGGAGCCGGGAGGTGGTCCGCGAACTCGCCGTGACCGTCGTGCAGTTCGGCCGCCAGTTGCCCGGTGGTGGGGCGTTGCGCGGGTTCTTTGGCCAGACACCGGCTGAGCACGGCCGCCAGGCCGGCCGGGACACTCGACAGGTCCGGGTCGGAGTAGCGGACACGGTAGAGCAGGTCGGCCGCTTGGCCCGTGCCGAAGGGGCCGTGGCCGGTGGCGGCGTAGACGAGGACCCCGGCGAGGGCGAACACGTCACCCGCGGGTGTGTGTTCCTGGCCCGTGGCCTGTTCCGGAGACATGAAGGCCGGCGTGCCCGCGGCGGTACCGGTACGCGTGAGGCGGTCGTCGCCGGCGGCGCGGGCGATGCCGAAGTCGATGATCTTGGGTCCGTAGGCGGTGATCATGACGTTGGAGGGCTTCAGGTCGCGGTGCACCACGTCGGAGGCGTGGAGCTGGGCGAGAGCGCCGGCGAGGGCCGCGCCCAGGGCCCGGACGGACGCCTCGGGCAGGGGGCCGCACAGGGCGACCGCGTCGTCCAGGGGAGGGCCGAGGACGTACTCCGTGGCGAGCCAGGGGGTTTCGGCACCAGGGTCGGCGTCGACGACGGTGGCGCCGTGGTGGCCGCCGATGATGCGAGCGGCGTCGGTTTCGAGGTGGAAGCGGGTACGCGCGGCGGGATCGGTCGCGATGCGGGCGTGCATGGATTTGAGGGCGACGGTGCGCCCGCCGGCGGTGCGCGCGAGGTAAACGGTGCCCATGCCGCCATGGCCGAGGCGGGCGAGCAGGTGGTAACCGCCGATCTCACCGGGGTCGTCATGAGTCAGTGGCGCGAGCATCGTCGTCAGGTCCTGGTGGTGGTCTGAGGGACACGGACTTCGGCAGTCAGAAGCTGGGCCGACTGGCGGGCGAGTGCTGCGACCACACGCCCGGGCAGCCAGCCGGGTGACAGCAGTGATGCCGCCGAGTCCAGCACTGTCGCCGACGGCGCGCCCGTAGCCGGCGGCAGCGCGTGCAGCAGCTCCGCCGCCGTCGGGCGGGCCGCCGCGTCACGGGACAGGCAGCGAGAGATCAAGGGACGCAGCGATTCAGGGAGTTCGGCGCGGTCCGGGACCGTGTGGCCGGTGGCGGCGTACGCGAGCACCGCGCCGAGCCCGTGGATGTCACCCGCAGGGCGCGGGCGCCCGCCGGCCGCCGCCTCGGGGGCGAGGCTGCCCGGCTCCAGCCCGGGACGGCTGTTGCGTGGCTCGCCGTCCGGCGCGGCAGCGCGTACGGAGCCGAAACAGGTCAGCCGCGGCCCGTCCCAGGCGAGCAGCACCGCGGCGGGGGAGGAGAGACCCGCGTGGGTGGTGCCCGCTGCGTGCGCGGCCGCGAGCGTGTCGGCGAGAGCCGTACCCAGGGCCCGTACGGTGTGCTCGGGCAACGGCCCGCCGTGCACGGCGAGGGCGACAGGCAACGGAAGCACGGGGAGATAGGGCGTCGCGTACCAGGCCGCGGCGGGAGTCGGCGACACCTCGTCAACCGGCAGCACCCAGGGCCCGACGAACCCACGCGCCGCCTGAGCCTCGACGAGGAACCGGCCGGGGTCGGTGTCGGCGAGCGGCGCGCTGACCAGGACCGTGCGGTCACCGTCCGCGCTGCGCGCGACGAACCGGTGCTCGGGCACGGGAGGCAAGCCGGGGCCGGTCGGGTCGAGCCGGGTGATCAGCTGGTACGGGCCTATGTGGCGCGGGCCGTTGCCGGAGGGCCGTTCCGTGCGCCCTCGTTCCATCTGCGAATCCCCCTCTGAAGCTGGTCAGCCACAGGAGCCTATCGGGGACCGCACGGCGGCATGGACCGGCCCGCGTACTCGCAGCAAGTCCCATGAGACGCAGTCGCGTCACCGCCGTCCGATGGTGTTCCTTGACAGAGCACGGTGGCACCACCGATCGCGGTGGCGCCACCGAGGGTTGGCACCCAGTCTACGAATCACCGCCGAGTCGCGGAGAGGCAGTCGGGATCTTCGACGGCAGATCGCACTGAGCAGCCTTGTGAGCGAAGCGTGCCGAGCCCAGGGCCAGATCGACCAGACGCTGGTTCACCTTGGAGTCGTCGGATCCCTTGTCCTCCCTCAGATGGACCACGACGCTCAGGCTGTAGCTGCCGCCCACGACGCTGCCCGGAGCCGAGCAGGGCACGAGCACAGCAGCCTTCCCCCCGGAGACGACGCCCATGGCGCCTGCCTCGAAGGACGTGGCCCGTGAGGCGAGTTCGTCCCCGATGGCCTCCGCTGCCCAGCTCCGACCCGGCTCGGCGACCATCATCTGTGTCCGGGCGCTGAGCAGCACGCTGCCTTCACCCCGCACCAGGCAGTCGGCCGTGAAGCTCGAACCTCCCTGTGCCACCGTCTTGCCGTCGATCTTGTCCTCGAAGGAGTACTCCGGCTTTTCCGGCAGTACCTCTTTGAGAGCTGCGACCGAGGCGTCTTGGTCTCCCAGAGTTTCGCAGACGTCTTTCGCGGTGATGTCTCCACGTCTCTCGAACGGGGGAATCCCGCTGACATAGGCGACGGCTGCAGCCGCCCCGGCGATCGCGATGACCGCGAGCAGGACGATCAGCTTCCTGGACACGCCCTTCACGGCGTCACCCTTCCTTGTCCAACGCCTTGGGAACCCCCTGACCGTCGCAGAAGTCCGCGACATTGGTCTTGGCGTTGTTGAATCCCTGTTCGGCAGCCGTTGCCGCCGCCGACACGATGTGCGGGGACGGGTTCTTCGCCGCTTCGCCGGCCTTCTGAGCAGCCGACTCGACCAGGGTATAGGTGGATTCGCGCGTGTCGTTGATCTCCTTGCCGTTGCGGTAGATCACTTCGCCCGAGCTGTCCTTCACCAGTCCCTCGGAGATCGATCCGAGGATCTCGCTCGCCGCGGTGCCGGCGAGGCCGCCGGCCACGATCCCGCCCGGGCCTGCGACGGGTGCCGTGGCCAGGCCGATGCCGATGCCCACTCCACTGCTCACCCAGGTGTTCACGTTCTTGAGGGAATCGTTGAACTCCGCGTCCTTTGCCCCGCCCTCGACCTCGTTCGCGTACGCGCGACCCGTGCCGATGGTCCCCTCGATTTCGCCGGCGACTCGGGCGACGTCCTCGATCGACTTCTTGAGATTCTCGTCGCGGCTGAAGTTCGGGTCTGCCAGGTATGCGTCCGGGTTGGCGAAGTGGTACTCCATCACCGACGTGGTGTAGCTGTGCTGCCCGGCGTTGACTGCGGCGTAGCCGTCAGGGTTCTGGCCCACCGTGTACAGGAATCGTGTGATGTCCTGCTCGCTGAGCGAGGCCGAGGCTCCGGCCTGGGGGAACAGGGCTCCCTCGTTCTCCTTGCCGGGGTGGAGTCCCCGGTTGATGTCCGGCATGTACTCCGCGGCGATCTGGCCCATGCTGTCGGACATGTAACCGTGATCGGTGAGGCGCTTCGGATCCTCGGACACGGCACTGAAGATGCTCTCGACGAGCTTCGCCTGCTCCTCGTTGTGCGCGGGCGTGTCGATCGTCGGCATCTCTCCTGCTCGGTGACCGGTCGTTGCCGCCTCCAGGGCAAGCGCGAGGTTGTTGCGGCCCTCGATGCTGTCCTCGCCCTTGTTGTCCCGGTCCTGGGGCCAGTCCCGCTCTCCGAAGAGATAGTCGAAGTTGGTCAGCGCCCGCTTTTCGTTCTTGCCGTTCTCGTCGGCGTCCTCTTCGAAGTCGTGGTCCTCGTCCTTGGTGACGAAGTCCCCGTTGAAGAACTCCGTGGCGGCGTCGGGGCTGTTCGAGAGCGCCTTGAGGAAGCCGGTCATGGGGTCGGAACCGGAGTCGGTGCCCGTGCGGTTGAGCAGCGGGTCCATACCCATGTGCTGCCAGCCCATCGGCATGTGACGACCGTTGTCGGTCATCTTCTTCTCGGTCTCGATCAGCTTGCTTCCGTAGTCGTTCAGGAAGCGGTCGTCGTAGTCGCCCCAGCGCATGAGGTTGCTCATGACCTGGAAGCCCATGGTGGTGCTGTTCTTGGAGATGGGCTGGTCACCGAGATTGACCATGTCGTACTTCCACCGGGACATCTCGGGCGAGTCCGCCTGAGTGGCCGTGGCGAGGGTGAGGCTCAGGTGCTTCTGGAGGTCGTCGTACTGGTCGACGCGCTCGCGGCCGAGCTTGTACGCGGCATGGGGATCATTGATGCCCGCCCAGAAGTTGAGCGTCCCCTGCGGCCCGAGCGTCGTGGCGAAGTGCTCGGCGAAGATCTCGTCGCCCGAGTACTTCTCCAGACCCGACTTCAGTGCGTCGAAGTCCGCCGGGGTCATGTCCTCAGGCTTCTTCTTCGCCAGGGCCGCGAGCCGCTCGGCTTCCTTGACGGCGTTGGCCGCCTCGTCACGGTCCTTGTACGTGGCGTCCGAGAAGCCGTGGTCCGTCAGGTCCACCAGCGCCTTGAGCGACGTCGAGCCGGTGCTGTCTATCTCGGTCGCCTTGTTCAGGATCCCTTGGAGCTCGTCACGCAGGGCATCGAGGTCCGCCTGTCCGCCGGGGGCCTTCTTGTCGGGGTTCTCCCGTACCGTGAAGCCGCCGCCGTTCGCGGTCACCGTCAGGTTCTTGCCCCGACCGCGGTCGATGGCCTCCTTGAGCAGGCGCTGCTGGGTCTTCAGCTCGTCGCGGGTGTCGCGCATGATGTTGCGGATGGACGTCGCCTGGGTGACGGCGTCGCCGAACTCGCCGGCGGTTTTGCCGATGAACTCACGGGAGACGGTGGCGTTGTAGCCGGCCCAGTTGGCCTTGTTGGCCTGACCGTGCAGGCCGTCCTCGGCGTCCTTCTTCAGCGTCTCGAGTTTGGTGATCATGCTCGTCCAGTCGGTGACTGTGTCGTCGAGCAGCTTGAAATTGGCCGAGTGCAGGGCTTCGAAATCCATCAGGAGTCAGTCCTTGTCCTTCTTGTCCTTCGTCCCGTAAATTCCGTTCTCTTTGCCCGGCTTCGCCCAGTCGTCGTCGAATCCCGCGTCGAGTGTCTGGATACTGCTCACATGCCGCTCGATGAAGATCTCGTCGCCGGCATGCGCGTTTTTTGTGAAGTCCATGTGGTTCGAAATCAGCGCGCACGCGTCCATCACGGACCCGAGCTGCTTGTCCCACCGGGTTGACACGTGCTGCAACGCCTTGCCGAGGGCGAACCCCTGGGAGTCCAGGTCGGTGCCCGCAGAGTCTGTGCTCGTGACCCGCGCTTCCTTCCACAGCCGGTTGTACAGCTTGAAGGCGTGGTCGCCGATCTTCGCCAGATCCTGCTGGTGCACCTCGAGGTCGCCCTGGGGGTTTCCGGCATTGGGTCTGTCCTCGGGAGGCAGCCCGTTGAGCTGCATCTGCGCCGACCCGTTCGCGGCCGCCGACGCCTTCAATTGTTCCCACTCGTCCCAAGCCATCCGCAGGGCTCCTTCCCCCGTACAACGATGGACGCTTCAATTCCGAACCAACATCAACCTATGTGATGCGTTGTGCCTACGTACAAGGGGCGTCCACAACATCCGTGGTAATGCCGTACATCAAGTTGTCGATCGCCGCGTCCCGCTCGGACTGCCCCGCCAGCGGCACCGCGTGCACCGTCAGGCAGATGCCGTCGATCTCATAGCGCTCGACGAACGGGTCCTTGGGGTTCGGCTCGGTGTCGGACTCCGAACCGGACAGGCCCTCCCTCCTCGCCTCCGAGTCCCAGTCGCCACCGGAGTCCTCGTCCTCCTTCACCAGCGTCGCGACCGGGTCATCACGCTCGGGTCCCTTGAGCCGCGGGTCGATGAACCCGCCCCACGATCCCTCTCCGACAGGCCACTTGTGGCGCCCTTGGCCGTCCTCCGTCTCAAGGTTCAGCGCCGCGTACTCCACCCGATCGAGAACCTCTGCGTGATCCGGTCCCGTTTCGAAGACACCTGCCAGCCGCAGGAGGCTGATCACTTGCCATCCCAGGAACAGTCCCACAGCCACCAGTGCCACCCGCCGCCACATGAACGACGCCGCCGACGGCTCGTGAGGTTCCGGGTTCTCGAAATGCGGCGCGCGGAAGCGCCACCAGAGTTTGCGCGGGTCGACGAACAGGCCGAAGGCGACGAACGCCACCGCGAACACCCCGGCGAAGACCGCGGCCCCGATCATCAGGACACCTCCGGCGGCATCAGACCCGTCTGCACCAGCGGGTTGCCCCGCTGACGCGAGACGAAGACGCCGCGGCCCGCCGGCATCGGCCGCATCCGCACGCCGCCGAGCACGTCGCCTTCCGACGGGTCGCCGGAGAGCAGCACACCCTGCGCGCCCAGCTCCATCATCCGCTGCATGAACGACTCGTACGCAGCACGGCTCGCTCCCGCCGCGCTGCGCGCGATGATGAAGCGGACACCGACGTCACGCGCGAACGGCAGATGCTCCGTGAGCTTGGCCAGTGGATTGCCGCTCGACGTGGACACCAGGTCGTAGTCGTCGACCACCACGTACACCGACGGGCCGCGCCACCAGCTGCGGTCCCGCAGCTGTTGGGCCGTGACGTCGGCGGAGGGCGTGCGGCGCTGCATGAGATCGGCGAGCGCGTCCACATGGTGGTCCATGTTGTTGGACATGGGGACGTACTCGGCCAGGTGGCTGGCCGGGGTGACGTCCAGCAGGGCACGTCGGTTGTCGATGACGAAGAACTTCGCGGAGTCGCCGTCGTACCTCTCCGACACCTGCTTGATGAGCAGCCGCAGAAGGTTCGACTTGCCGGACTCGCTCTCGCCGAAGATCAGGAAGAACGGATCGCGGTCGAAGTTGACGAAGACCGGCTCCAGCGCGTTCTCGTCGATGCCGAACGCCACGCCGCGCTGCGGCTCCGCGTACCCGGCCGGGAGGCTCTGGGCATGCAGCTCGCGGGGGAGGAGGCGTACGGCCGGGGCCGGGGCCGCCGTCCAGTGCCGGGAGACCTCCTGCGTCATGGCAGCGGTCGCCTCGGACAGGTCGCTGTCGGAGCTGATGCCGTCGATGCGGGGCACAGCGGCCATGAAGTGGAGGCCCTCCGGGGTCAGACCGCGGCCGGGCACGCCCGTCGGGACGTTCGCGGCGGCCTTGCGGTCCAGTTCGGAGTCCATCGTGTCGCCCAGCCGCAGTTCCAGCCTGTTCATCAGGTGGTCCTTGAGGTTGGCCCGGACCTCCATGGAGCGCGAGGCCGTCAGGATCACGTGGATGCCGTAGCCGAGCCCGCGCGCGGCGACGTCCACCACCGCGGCCTCCAACCCTTCGTAGTCCGTGCGGAAGTTGCCCCAGCCGTCGATCACCAGGAAGACGTCGCCCCACGGCTGGTCCGTCGCCGAGATCTCGCCGCGGGCCCGGAGCCTGCGGTACGTGGCGATGGAGTCGATGCCGGCGCTGCGGAAGTACTCCTCGCGCCGCGACAGGATGCCGTAGACCTCGGCGACCGTGCGCCGCACACGCTCCGGGTCGAGCCGGGACGCGATGCCGCCCACGTGAGGCAGGCTGGCGACGGACGACATACCGCCACCACCGAAGTCGAGCCCGTAGAACTGGACTTCCTGCGGCGTGTGGGTCAGCGCGAACGCCGAGATCAGCGTCCGCAGCAGCGTCGACTTGCCGGACTGCGGACCGCCGATGATCTGCATGTGACCCGCGGCTCCGGAGAAGTCCTTGTAGAGCGGGTCGCGGCGTTGCTCGTACGGCTTGTCCACGAGGCCCAGCGGGACGACCAGCCGGCCGGCTCCCTCGTAGCCGGGCTGGGTCAGGCCGCGGCCCTCCACCCCCGCCAGTCCCGGCAGCAGTTCGTCCAGCGCCGGCGGGTTGTCCAGGGGCGGCAGCCACACCTGGTGGGCCTCGGCACCGCGGCCCTCCAGCCGCCTCACGATGACGTCGAGGACGGAGTCCGCCAGAGCGTCGTCCTCGGGCGTGCGGGCGTCGGGGATGCTCGACTGGGCGGTCGGCTGGATGTAACGGACGGGGACCGGCGCGGCGGTGAAGGGCACCGGTCGGCGGTCGACGGGCAGCGGCCCGCTGGACACCGCCGCGTGCTGGTTTGAGCGGTACACACCGGAGACGTAGGCCGCCTTGAAGCGAACCATCTCGTCCGTGCCGTACTTGAGGTACCCGGAGCCCGGGACGTTCGGCAGCGTGTAGGCGTCCGGGACACCGATCGCGGCACGCGACTCGGCGGCGGAGAAGGTGCGCAGACCCACCCGGTACGACAGGTACGTCTCCAGGCCGCGAAGACGCCCCTCCTCCAGGCGCTGCGAGGCCAGCAGCAGGTGGACGCCGAGCGACCGGCCGATACGGCCGATCTGCACGAACATCTCGATGAAGTCGGGCTTGGCCGTCAGCAGCTCGCTGAACTCGTCGATCACCAGGACGAGCGACGGGATCGGCTGCAGCGGCGCACCGGCCGCCCTCGCCTTCTCGTAGTCGTGGATGTTCGCGTAGTTGCCCGCGTCGCGCAGCATCTCCTGCCGGCGGTTGAGTTCACCGCGGATGGAGTCGCCCATGCGGTCCACCAGCGTGAGGTCGTCCGCGAGGTTGGTGATGACGGCGGCGACGTGCGGCATCTGGGACATGCCCGCGAAGGTCGCACCACCCTTGAAGTCCGCGAGGACGAAGTTCAGCGTCTCCGAGGAGTGCGTGACGGCCAGGCCCAGCACCAGCGTGCGCAGCAGCTCCGACTTGCCGGAACCGGTGGCGCCGACGCACAGGCCGTGCGGGCCCATGCCCTCCTGCGCCGCCTCCTTGAGGTCCAGCATGACCGGACTGCCGTCCTCGCCGACGCCGATCGGCACGCGCAGCCGCTCGGACTGCGACCGCGGCCGCCAGGTGCGGCTGACGTCGACCGAGGCGGCGTCTCCGAGGTTCAGCAGGTCGGTGAACTCCAGGTTGGCGAGCAGCGGTTCGTCGTCGTCCCCGCCGGACGCGATCCGCAGCGGAGCGAGCTGACGGGCGAGGGCCTCGGCGGCCTCCAGGCTCAGACGGTCGGGGGTTCCGTCGTACACCAGCCCGTGGCCGGATTCCAGTTGAAGGGAGTCCGGGTGCACGATCACCGACAGGCCGCCACGGGCGCCCGTGAGCTCACCCGGTACGACCTCGATGATCGTCACGCCCTGAAGGCCCTCCGGGGCGGCGAGCGCCGAAGCCTGCGGGACCGACTGGCCGTCGAGCACGACGACGATGTGGGGCTGGTCCAGGAGCGGGTGGTTGCCGCCCTGGAAGCGGGGGCGCCCCTCCAGACGGGTGGCGAGCATGTCCTGCAGGTCACGCGCGTCCGTGGTGATGAGACGCCGCGTCCCCGCGCCGTCGCCGGGGCCGGTGTCCTGGACGTGCGGAAGCCACTTCACCCACTCCCACTGCGGTGCGGCGGTGGCGCTCGCCGCGACGGCGACGACCAGGTCCTCGGGGGAGTGGAGCGCTGCGAGCGAGCCGACCATGGCGCGTGCGGCGGAGCGCACGGAGTCGGGATCGCCGCTCACCGTCAAGTGGTAGAAGGCCCGCAGGGACACGGCCATGGGCAGGCCGTCGAGCATGCTGTGCGCATTGACGAACTGCTGCATGGCACCGGCCGTGAGCGGCTCCAGTTCGTCGACGGGAGCGGTCTCCGGAGCGATGAGCGGAGTGGCGAGCTGCTGGCTGCCCAGCCCGATGCGCACCTGCGCGAAGTCGCCGTCGGCGACGCGGCGTTCCCAGACCCGGCTGCCCTCGGCGACCAGCGCCCACAGCTGCTCCGGGGACGGGTGCAGATAGAACTGGGCGTCGCGCTGGAGTCTGGCCGTCCTCAGGACCGTGCGCCGGGTCTGCGTCAGGTACTTCAGGTAGTCCCGTCGCAGATCGGCCAGCTGGCCCTGGGTGCCGCGCCGGTAGCGGACGAGCATGGCGATACCCATGCCGACCGTCGACGCGATCATCACCATGCCCATGATCCGCATGATCGGGTTCGGGGTCATGAAGAAGAAGACGACCGAACCACCCATACCGAGCATGGGCAAGAGCTGCATCAGAGCGCCCTCCTGCTGCCCCCGGGGCAGCTCGGGCGGTGGTTGCAGCTGCACCTGCTCGCCGGGCACTTCGGACGGCAGGGCCCGTGGTGGGCGCTTGACGACGATCTGACTCACAGCTCACCAATTCCCTTGCCGGACGGAAATGTTCCTATCGGCGCCCCCGTGGCGACGGGTTCCATCCGCGGGGAGGGATCCTACTTGCGTGGGGACTCAACGGTGGGCGGTAGGGTGGCGCGACGTGTTTGCGCGCTCATGAACTACCGCAAAAAAAGGGTCATTCGGAGCGCAATGTCAGGCGTGCCAGCCAGGATCACCACGAGGGGAAGCAGCAGGTGAGTATGTCGGCCCCAGCCACGGCCACCGGAGCCGGTCAGACGGCTCCCGCGACTGTGTCCAACGGCAGCACCGGTTTCTGCCGGGTCACGGTCGTGGCACCGGACGGTCGTGTCGACGTCGCCCTGCCCGAGGACATCGCCGTCGCCGACCTGTACCCGGAGATCCTCCGTCTGTCGGGTCAGACGCCCGCGCAGGGGGCACCGGTCGGGTACCACCTGGTCCGCCGCGACGGCACGGTCCTGGACGGCGGGCGTTCTCTCGCCGCCCAGCGCATCCTCGACGGCGAACTGCTGTCGCTGCGGCCGTTCGCCGAGTCGCTGCCGCCGGCGGTCTTCGACGACGTCTCCGACGCCGTGGCCTCCGCCGTCGCCCGGGACCGGACGCTGTGGAGCGACGCGCTGATGCGGGGCGCGGGTCTGTTCGGCGGTTCCGTGCTGCTGGTGCTGCTGGCGTTCGCCCTGTGGTCCGCCGACCCGCGGCACGACATGCACGGCCTGCCCGGCATCCTCGCCGCCGTCGCCGGAGTCCTGCTCCTGGCGCTCGCGGCCGTGCGCGCCAGGGTGTACGACGACCGGGGCTCCTCGGTGGCGCTCGGAGTCGGTGCGATGGCGAACGCGGCGGTGGGCGGCGCCGGGCTCCTGCCGCTCGCCCAGGGGGAGGGGATCGGCAAGCTGCAGTTCCTTCTCGCCTGCGCCGCCGTTCTCGTCTGCGCCGTCATCCTCACGATCGTCGCGCCGGCCGGGGACGGCCCCTTCGTCGCGTTCGTCTTCGCCGCGACGGTCGCTCTTCTGGTCACGTTCGTCGCCATCCTGACCTCGCTGGAGCCGGTGGAGACCGCGGCGGTCTGCGCGCCCCTCGCCGTCGGCGCACTCGCCTTCCTGCCGGGGCTGTCCACCCGGTTCGCCCGCCTGCCCGTCGGCTTCGATCCGCCGCGGACGTCCGTCGGCGGCTACGGCGACGACCCCGAGCCCCAGGGGCCGGTCGACGGCGAGCGGATCGCGGCTCGGGCCCGCCGGGGTCACGAGCTGCTCGTCGGCCTGGTCGGCGGCTGCGCCCTCGTCGCCGTCGGCGCCGCCGCGGTGCTCGGATTCTCCGACAACGTCTGGGGTCAGCTGCTGGCCCTCGCCACCGGCGTCGCCATGCTGATGCGCGCCCACCTCTTCCGCTACACCGCGCAGGTCGGCTGCGCGCTGGCGGCCGGCCTGGGAGCCCTCGTACTGCTCGGGCTCGGGCTGTCCCTGAACCCGCCCACCGGCCTCTTCCAGGACGCCCTGCGCGGGGACGGCACCGGCCTGGACATCCGTACGATCTGGCTCGCCGCCGCGATCGCCGGAGTCGCCGCGCTGATCACGGCCATCGGCCTGATCGTGCCGCGCAAGGGCGTCACGCCGTTCTGGGGCCGCTTCCTGGAGGTCGCCGAGACGTTTGTGCTGCTCACGCTCGTGCCGCTGTGCCTGGCCGTCTTCGACGTCTACCACTCGATCCGGGCACTGACGTCCTGAACACCCTGGTACGCTGTGTGACGGCCGTTTGTGTACGCGATCCCCGGAGCCCTCTCGGACTCTGGAGCAGCGCTCATCGGACCTTCGCCTCCGAGTCACGGAAGCTCCCCTGAGACCAAGACCAGGGGCACTCGTGGGCGCATCGAACACCCAGAGGAGTACCGAGTGTCTCTCGACGCCGCTACGAAGAAGCAGATCATCGCCGAGTTCGGCACCAAGGAGGGCGACACCGGTTCCCCCGAGGTCCAGGTCGCGATGCTCTCCCGCCGCATCTCGGACCTGACCGAGCACCTCAAGACGCACAAGCACGACCACCACTCCCGTCGTGGTCTGCTGATCCTCGTCGGCCAGCGCCGCCGTCTGCTGCAGTACCTGGCCAAGAAGGACATCCAGCGCTTCCGTACGCTGGTCGACCGGCTCGGCATCCGCCGTGGTGCGGCCGGCGCCAAGTAAGACGCCGTGAAGGGAGCGGTTCCCGCCGACAGGGGGCCGCTCCCTTTGCCGTACGCGCGGCAGTCGTCGCGCTGTACGTGCGCGACGGACCGGACGGCAATTAGTCTGGTCGCACAACGACACACTCATCGAGCGAGAAGACGCCCCCCTCGCCGCCGGTCCTCGGTAGTGGCCCCCGGACACATGCCGGGTGCTTCGATCGAAGACCGGCCCGCACCCAAGGCGCGCTTCTCCGCCACCGTTCCGCCACCACACGGGTGCCGGGACGAAAAGACGATACGTAGGAGAATTCGCTAGTGGAGAACGAGACCCACTACGCCGAGGCCGTCATCGACAACGGCGCCTTCGGCACCCGCACCATCCGCTTCGAGATGGGCCGCCTGGCCAAGCAGGCCGCCGGTTCCGCGGTGGCGTACCTGGACGACGACACCATGGTGCTGTCCGCAACCACCGCTTCGAAGAAGCCCAAGGACCAGCTGGACTTCTTCCCCCTCACGGTGGACGTCGAGGAGCGGATGTACTCGGCCGGCAAGATCCCCGGCTCCTTCTTCCGCCGGGAGGGCCGGCCCTCCGAGGACGCGATCCTCACCTGCCGCCTGATCGACCGCCCGCTGCGCCCGTCCTTCAAGAAGGGCCTGCGCAACGAGATCCAGATCGTCGAGACGATCATGGCGCTCAACCCCGATCACCTCTACGACGTGATCGCGATCAACGCCGCCTCCTGCTCCACGCAGCTCGCCGGCCTGCCCTTCTCCGGCCCCATCGGCGGCACCCGTGTCGCGCTGATCAAGGGCCAGTGGGTCGCGTTCCCGACGCACACCGAGCTCGAGGACGCCGTCTTCGACATGGTGGTCGCCGGCCGCGTCCTGGAGGACGGCGACGTCGCGATCATGATGGTCGAGGCCGAGGCCACCGAGAAGACGATCGAGCTCGTCAAGGGCGGCGCCGAGGCGCCGACCGAGGAGATCGTCGCCGCCGGTCTCGAGGCCGCGAAGCCGTTCATCAAGGTCCTGTGCAAGGCGCAGTCGGACCTCGCCGCCAAGGCCGCCAAGCCCGAGGGCGAGTTCCCTGTCTTCCTCGACTACGAGGACGACGTCTACGCCGCCCTGTCCGACGCGGTCAAGGACGAGCTCGCCCAGGCGCTCACCATCGCCGGCAAGCAGGAGCGCGAGACCGAGCTGGACCGCGTCAAGGCGGTCGCCGCCGAGAAGCTGCTCCCGGCCTTCGAGGGCCGCGAGAAGGAGATCTCCGCCGCGTACCGCTCGCTGACCAAGGCCCTGGTGCGCGAGCGCGTCATCAAGGACAAGGTCCGCATCGACGGCCGTGGCGTCACGGACATCCGTACGCTCGCCGCCGAGGTCGAGGCGATCCCGCGCGTGCACGGCTCGGCGCTGTTCGAGCGTGGCGAGACCCAGATCCTGGGCGTCACCACCCTGAACATGCTCCGCATGGAGCAGCAGCTGGACACCCTCTCCCCGGTGACCCGCAAGCGCTACATGCACAACTACAACTTCCCGCCGTACTCCACCGGTGAGACCGGCCGCGTCGGTTCCCCGAAGCGCCGCGAGATCGGCCACGGCGCGCTCGCCGAGCGCGCTCTCGTGCCGGTGCTGCCGACGCGCGAGGAGTTCCCGTACGCGATCCGTCAGGTGTCCGAGGCCCTCGGCTCCAACGGCTCGACGTCCATGGGCTCGGTCTGCGCCTCCACCATGTCGCTGCTGAACGCCGGTGTGCCGCTGAAGGCCCCCGTCGCCGGTATCGCCATGGGCCTGATCTCCCAGGAGATCGACGGCGAGACCCACTACGTCACCCTCACCGACATCCTCGGTGCGGAGGACGCCTTCGGCGACATGGACTTCAAGGTCGCCGGCACCAAGGAGTTCGTCACCGCCCTCCAGCTCGACACCAAGCTGGACGGCATCCCGGCCTCCGTCCTGGCCGCGGCCCTCAAGCAGGCCCGCGACGCCCGCCTCCACATCCTCGACGTGATGATGGAAGCGATCGACACCCCGGACGAGATGTCCCCGAACGCCCCGCGGATCATCACCGTCAAGATCCCCGTGGACAAGATCGGCGAGGTCATCGGCCCCAAGGGCAAGATGATCAACCAGATCCAGGAGGACACCGGCGCCGAGATCACGATCGAGGACGACGGCACCATCTACATCGGTGCCGCCGACGGCCCGGCCGCCGAGGCCGCCCGCGCCACGATCAACGGCATCGCCAACCCGACCATGCCGGAGGTCGGCGAACGCTACCTGGGCACCGTCGTCAAGACGACCACCTTCGGTGCGTTCGTGTCCCTGCTCCCGGGCAAGGACGGCCTGCTGCACATCTCGCAGATCCGCAAGCTCGCCGGCGGCAAGCGCGTGGAGAACGTCGAGGACGTCGTCGCCGTGGGCTCCAAGGTCCAGGTCGAGATCGCCGAGATCGACTCGCGCGGCAAGCTCTCCCTGATCCCCGTGATCGAGGGCGGCGAAGACGGCGACGAGAACAAGGACGACACCGACAAGTGACGTCCCGTAGTTCCAGGACGACGGCCCGCACCTCCTCGGAGGCGCGGGCCGTCGCCCGTACCCAAACCCTGCTCAAGGGCAAGGACGGCATCGGCACCGTCCGGCGCACCACTCTGCCCGGCGGCCTGCGCGTCGTCACCGAGACGCTGCCGTCCGTGCGCTCCGCCACCTTCGGGATCTGGGTGAACGTCGGCTCCCGTGACGAGACGCCGTCGCTCGGCGGCGCCACCCACTACCTCGAGCACCTCCTGTTCAAGGGCACGAGCCGGCGCTCCGCCCTCGACATCTCCGCCGCCATCGACGCGGTGGGCGGCGAGATGAACGCCTTCACGGCCAAGGAGTACACCTGCTACTACGCGCGGGTGCTCGACACGGACCTGCCGCTCGCCATCGACGTCGTGTGCGACATGCTCACGGGCTCGCTGATCCTCGAAGAGGACGTCGACGTCGAGCGCGGCGCGATCCTCGAAGAGATCGCGATGACGGAGGACGACCCGGGTGACTGCGTGCACGATCTGTTCGCGCACACCATGTTCGGTGACTCGCCGCTCGGCCGGCCGGTCCTCGGCACCGTCGACACCGTCAACGCGCTCACGGCCGACCGCATCCGGCGCTTCTACAAGAAGCACTACGACCCCACCCACCTGATCGTCGCCGCCGCGGGCAACATCGACCACGCCACGGTCGTACGCCAGGTCCGCCGCGCCTTCGAGAGGGCCGGCGCCCTCTCCCGTACGGACGCGGTCCCCACGCCGCCCCGCGACGGAAGCCGCGCGCTGCGCACCGCCGGCCGGGTCGAGCACCTGAACCGCAGGACCGAGCAGGCCCACGTCGTCCTCGGCATGCCGGGCCTCGCCCGCACCGACGACCGGCGCTGGGCCCTCGGCGTCCTGAACACCGCGCTCGGCGGCGGCA
Organism: Streptomyces sp. NPDC049597; assembly: GCF_040675505.1. Classification (NCBI taxonomy): domain Bacteria; kingdom Bacillati; phylum Actinomycetota; class Actinomycetes; order Kitasatosporales; family Streptomycetaceae; genus Streptomyces; species Streptomyces sp. NPDC049597. The sequence continues at coordinate 6,878 of NZ_JBFAOY010000015.1, read as the reverse complement.
TGTCCTCGCGCCTCTTCCAGGAGGTCCGCGAGAAGCGCGGCCTGGCCTACAGCGTGTACTCGTACACGTCGGGCTTCGCCGACACGGGCCTGTTCGGGGTGTACGCGGGCTGCCGGCCGAGCCAGATCCACGACGTCCTCAAGATCTGCCGGGACGAACTCGACCGCGTCGCGGCGGAGGGTCTGTCCGACGAGGAGATCGGCCGTGCCATCGGGCAGCTCGCCGGTTCGACCGTCCTCGGCCTGGAGGACACGGGCGCGCTCATGAACCGCATCGGCAAGAGCGAGCTGTGCTGGGGTTCCCAGATGTCGGTCGACGAGATGCTCGCCCGGATATCGGCCGTCACCCCCGACGAGGTGCGGGCGGTGGCCGGTGACATCCTGGGGCAGCGTCCGTCGCTGTCGGTCATCGGCCCGCTCAAGGACAAGCAGGCGGACCGCCTGCACGAAGCGGTCTCGTAATCCCCTGAAGGAAGAGTGCAATGAGCAAGCTGCGCGTGGCTGTTCTCGGTGCCAAGGGCCGTATCGGCTCCGAGGCCGTACGAGCCGTCGAGGCCGCCGACGACATGGAGCTGGTCGCGGCCCTCGGCCGCGGTGACACGCTGGAGACCCTCGTGGAATCCGGCGCGCAGGTCGTGGTCGAACTGACCACCCCCGACTCCGTGATGGACAACCTCGACTTCTGCGTACGCCACGGCATGCACGCGGTCGTCGGCACCACCGGCTGGACCGACGAACGCCTCGCGCAGCTCAACACCTGGCTCGCCGCCTCCCCGCGGACCGGCGTGCTCATCGCACCCAACTTCTCCATCGGCGCGGTGCTCACCATGAAGTTCGCCGAGCAGGCGGCGCGTTTCTTCGAGTCCGTCGAGGTCGTCGAGCTGCACCACCCGAACAAGGCCGACGCCCCGTCCGGCACCGCCACCCGCACCGCCCAGCTGATCGCCGCGGCCCGGGCCGAGGCCGGCTGCGCCCCGCAGCCCGACGCCACCGTCACCGCCCTCGACGGTGCCCGCGGCGCCGACGTCGACGGCGTCCCGGTGCACGCGGTCCGCCTGCGCGGGCTCCTGGCCCACCAGGAGGTGCTCCTCGGCGGGGAGGGCGAGACGCTGACCATCCGGCACGACTCGCTGCACCACAGCAGCTTCATGCCCGGCATCCTGCTCGGCGCCCGCCGCGTGGTGTCCGCCCCCGGCCTCACCTTCGGGCTGGAAAACTTCCTCGACCTGGCCTGACCGGGACCTCGGATGCGCGCAAAGATCACGTACTTCGTCACGGCAGCCGTCCTGGTCGTCTACTTCGTCCTGGTCGGCAGCCGGGGCCTGATGCTGATCCGGCAGGGCACCGCGCTCACCGTCACCTTCGGTGTCGCGGTGCTGATCCTGCCGGTCATCGGCCTGTGGTTCCTGTGGAAGAACACCCGGTTCGTCACGAGGGCCAACCAGCTCGCGGCCGAACTGGACGCCGAGGGCGGCCTGCCGGTCGACGAGCTGGTGCGTACGCCGGGCGGCCGTATCGACCGGGACTCCGCCGACGCGGTGTTCGCCCGGCGACGGGCGGAGACGGAGGACGCGCCGGACGACTGGCGCTGCTGGTTCCGCCTTGCCGTCGCGTACCACGACGCGCGCGACACCCCGCGCGCCCGCAAGGCCATGCAGCGCGCGATCGCCCTGCACGACGGAAAGCCCGTCACCGACTGACGGCGTCCCTCACCTGCTGACGGCCGGGCGGCTGAGGGCCCGATGCTCCTGGGCGCACCCGGGCCCCAGCCCCCGCCGCCGTCAGGCGGTGCGGTACTCGGCGCCCCACGCCTCGATGCTGTCCGCTGCCCGGTCGAAGGCCTCGAGCCGCGACAGGAAGTCGCCGTTGTGATCGGTGAGCAGGGCGAGCTGCGCACCGCCCCGGTGCTCGAGAATCAGCGCCTGCCCCTGCACCGTCCTCGGCATCCCGAGCCAGCGCACCGGCTGCTGCACGGTCCGCAGCCCGGTGGTGCGGTTCCAGGGGACCGTGGTGGTCGAGAAGAACGCCACGCGCCGTACGCCGTGCCGGCTCACCCACGTGCCCATGCGCAGCAGCCGCAGCGCGGCGACGATCACGGCGGCACCCAGGACCATGCACCCGGTGGCACCGGGAAGCGCGCCCGCGAACCCGGTGATCATCCCGGCGATGAGCACGAACGAGGCGAACAGCAGCAGCAGCGCCGCGGCCCCCACCCGCCACGGACCAGGGCGATAGGGGCGCCGCCAGCGGTCGTGGTCGTCGAAGGGCAGCGCGACGTCGTCCGCTTGCGCGTCGAAGGCGCGGTCGGCCGTCAGGAAGGGCAGGGGCACAACGGATCCTCACTCAGCAGCACACTCGGTTGGGCTGTGCCCGGTGAGGCTATCGAGGCCCCCAGGGGCCGACCACCCCCGGGGGCCAAGGGGGTGGTCCGGGCACGGCCGGTCACGGGGAGGTCAGCGTCCTTCCGACGCCTCGGACTTCTGGGAATGGGAGGGGGCCCGGTCCGCTTCCAGCGCGGGCATCCCGAGCAGCAGGGAACCGACGAGACCGCCGACGATGGTGAGCCCGATCATCGCCCGGCCCAGCAACTGGGACCTGCTCGGCCGTTCCCGGGGCGGGGGAGTGACGTTGCTGCGGAAGGCGTCGGCCTCGGCGACGAACGAGAACGGGACGGCCTCTCGCCGGAACATCAGTGACTCTCCTCAAACTCGTGACGTGTGGGGCTTGTGGTGTGGTGCCGGCTGCTCGTGCAGCCGCTGCTCGTACAGACGAGCAACGCGGTCGTTCGGTGCCCGAATTCCCCGAATTGACCACAGGACACCTCCCGCCCGCCGTTTCCGCGACTGTCGGTGGTCCGCCGTAGAGTGGGCGCGGTCCGAGCGATGCAACTGGAAGGACCCGCCGGTGAGCGACACCCCCGCAGAGAACGTCAAGCCCAGCTTCCGCAGCGATGTCACGGTCGAGCTGGTGAAGCACACCGCCGGTGACTCCGACGTGCTGTGGGCCGCCCGCGTCTCCACCGCGGGCGAGCAGTCCCTCGACGAGCTCTCGAAGGACCCCGAGCGTTCCAAGGGCCTCATCAACTACCTGATGAGGGACCGCCACGGCAGCCCCTTCGAGCACAACTCGATGACCTTCTTCATCAGCGCCCCGATCTTCGTGTTCCGCGAGTTCATGCGCCACCGCGTCGGCTGGTCGTACAACGAGGAGTCCGGCCGCTACCGCCGTCTGGAGCCGGTCTTCTACATCCCGGACGAGGAGCGCAAGCTCGTCCAGGAGGGCCGCCCCGGGAAGTACGTGTTCGTCGAGGGCACCCAGGCGCAGCAGGAGCTCACCGCCCAGGTCATGTCGGACGCGTACCTCCACGCGTACGAGGCGTACCAGGAGATGCTCGACGCGGGCGTGGCGCGCGAGGTGGCCCGTTCGGTCCTGCCGGTCGGTCTCTACTCGTCGATGTACGCCACGTGCAATGCCCGCTCGCTCATGCACTTCCTCGGACTGCGCACCCAGCACGACGACGCGAAGGTCCCGTCCTTCCCGCAGCGTGAGATCGAAATGGTCGGCGAGAAGATGGAGCAGCACTGGGCCAAGCTCATGCCGCTCACGTACGCCGCCTTCAATGCCAACGGGCGCATCGCCCCCTGACGGCGGCCGCAGGGCACAGATGTGCGGTCAGCCTTGCGAAGTGTCCGTATTGCGGCGTTTCGAGAAGTTCATCTAGGCTGATCAAACGGACCCGGCACTGCTTGAACCCCCGAGCAGGCAGTGCCGGGTTCCACATGCCACGTCGTACGTCACGTCCCCCGAGGGGACACCGGGCGCTGAGCAGCGAGTAGCGTGTTACCCATGGCTCCGATCTCCACTCCGCAGACCCCCTTCGGGCGGGTCCTCACCGCCATGGTCACGCCTTTCACGGCGGACGGCGCACTCGACATCGCAGGCGCACAGCGACTGGCCGCCCATCTGGTGGACGCAGGCAACGACGGCCTGGTCATCAACGGCACCACCGGTGAGTCGCCCACCACCAGCGACGCGGAGAAAGACCAGCTCGTACGGGCCGTCCTGGAAGCGGTCGGGGACCGCGCCCACGTCGTCGCCGGCATCGGCACGAACGACACCCACCACTCCATCGAGCTCGCCCGCGCCGCCGAGCGCGCCGGCGCGCACGGCCTGCTCGCCGTCACGCCGTACTACAACAAGCCCCCTCAGGAGGGCCTGTACCGGCACTTCTCGGCCATCGCCGACGCGACGGAACTGCCGGTCATGCTGTACGACATCCCGGGCCGCAGCGGCGTCCCGATCGACACCGAGACGATCGTCCGCCTCGCCGCGCACCCGCGCATCGTCGCCAACAAGGACGCCAAGGGCGACCTCGGCCGCGCCAGCTGGGCCATCGCCCGCAGCGGCCTCGCCTGGTACTCCGGTGACGACATGCTCAACCTGCCGCTCCTGTCCGTCGGCGCGGTCGGATTCGTCTCCGTCGTCGGCCATGTGGTCACCCCGGAGCTGCGGGCCCTGCTCGACGCCCACCGCGGCGGCGACGTCGAGAAGGCGACGGAGATCCACCAGAAGCTGCTGCCGGTCTTCACCGGCATGTTCCGCACCCAGGGCGTGATCACCACCAAGGCGGCCCTGGCCCTCCAGGGACTGCCCGCCGGCCCGCTGCGCCTGCCGCTCGTGGAGCTCTCGCCCGAGGAAACCGCACAGCTCAAGATCGACCTGGCCGCCGGCGGGGTACAGCTCTGAGTACAGACTTCACAACTGAATAGACGCAGAACCGGCCGACGTGATCGATGAGGTCGACACACCCGTGGAATCGGTGAGCCACGACCCCGATCGAACCGGCCGTCACACACCAGCAAGTGGCATGAATGTCATGTACGCCACGTGCCCGGGCGGGCACGTGGCGTACATGGTGAGGAGAGTCTTTTGAGTCATCCGCATCCTGAACTCGGCGCGCCCCCGAAGCTGCCCAAGGGCGGCCTGCGCGTCACGCCCCTCGGCGGTCTCGGCGAGATCGGCCGGAACATGACGGTCTTCGAGTACGACGGCCGACTGCTCATCGTCGACTGCGGCGTCCTCTTCCCCGAGGAGGAGCAGCCCGGGATCGACCTGATCCTTCCGGATTTCACCACCATCCGGGACCGCCTCGACGACATCGAAGGCATCGTGCTCACGCACGGCCACGAGGACCACATCGGCGGTGTCCCGTACCTGCTCCGGCTGAAGCCGGACATCCCGCTGATCGGCTCCAAGCTGACCCTCGCGCTCATCGAGGCCAAGCTCCAGGAGCACCGCATCCGCCCGTACACGCTGGAGGTCGCCGAGGGCAACCGAGAGCGCATCGGCCCCTTCGACTGCGAGTTCATCGCGGTCAACCACTCGATTCCCGACGCCCTGGCCGTCGCCATCCGCACTCCTGCGGGCATGGCCGTGCACACCGGCGACTTCAAGATGGACCAGCTGCCGCTGGACCGTCGGCTCACCGACCTGCACGCCTTCGCGCGGCTCAGCGAGGAGGGCATCGACCTCCTGCTGTCGGACTCGACGAACGCCGAGGTCCCGGGCTTCGTCCCGCCCGAGCGTGACATCTCGAACGTGCTGCGCACGGTCTTCGCCAACGCCCAGAAGCGGATCATCGTCGCCAGCTTCGCGAGCCACGTCCACCGTATCCAGCAGATCCTCGACGCCGCGCACGAGTACGGACGCCGGGTCGCCTTCGTCGGACGCTCGATGGTCCGGAACATGGGCATCGCCCGGGACCTGGGCTACCTCCGCGTCCCGGCCGGCCTCGTCGTGGACGTCAAGACGCTCGACGACCTGCCCGACCACGAGGTCGTCCTCGTCTGCACCGGTTCCCAGGGCGAGCCCATGGCGGCCCTCTCCCGGATGGCCAACCGGGACCACCAGATCCGCATCGTCCAGGGCGACACGGTGATCCTGGCGTCGTCCCTCATCCCGGGCAACGAGAACGCGGTCTATCGCGTGATCAACGGCCTGAGCCGCTGGGGCGCGAACGTGGTCCACAAGGGCAACGCCAAGGTCCACGTCTCGGGCCACGCCTCGGCCGGCGAGCTGCTGTACTTCTACAACATCTGCAAGCCGAAGAACCTGATGCCCGTCCACGGGGAATGGCGCCACCTGCGTGCCAACGCCGAGCTGGGTGCGCTCACGGGCGTCCCGAAGGACCGCATCGTCATCGCCGAGGACGGCGTGGTCGTCGACCTCATCGACGGCAAGGCCAAGATCGTCGGCAAGGTCCAGGCCGGGTACGTGTACGTGGACGGCCTGTCGGTCGGCGACGTCACCGAGCCGGCGCTCAAGGACCGCCGCATCCTCGGCGAGGAGGGCATCATCTCGGTCTTCGTCGTCGTGGACAGCACGACGGGCAAGGTCGTGGGAGGCCCCAACATCCACGCGAGGGGCTCCGGCATCGACGACTCCGTGTTCACCGGCGTCGTGCCGAAGATCGAGGAGGCGATCGCCAAGGCGGCCTCCGACGGCGTCGCCGAGCCCCACCAACTGCAGCAACTGGTCCGCCGGTCCGTCGGCAAGTGGGTGTCCGACACCTACCGCCGACGCCCGATGATCCTGCCCGTGGTCGTCGAGGTCTGACGCCACGACAGGTCGTCACTCAGGAGCGGGGCCCCCGATTTGCATCGGGGCGCTCCGCTCCAGTACGTTTGCATCTCCGCCTGAACGGGACCCCCGCACACTCATGTGCGCATACCGGTGCCCGAAGGGGGCGGGGAATTCCGACTCAGAATCTCTGATAAAGTCGGGTCCGCCGGAAAGGGAAGCGCGAAAGCGAAGAACTGGAAAGCACCGAGGAAATCGGATCGGAAAGATCTGATAGAGTCGGAAACGCAAGACCGAAGG